>CAMAYP010000037.1 GCA_945862415.1 Chryseobacterium gleum
GGAAAAGAAACCCCCAGGCAGAAGATGATCGGTATGATGTACCTCGTACTCACCGCTCTTCTTGCAATGAACATATCGAAAGATGTATTGAACGCGTTTATCCAGATCAACAAAGGTTTGGGTAAAACCTCCGAGGTATTGCAGACCAAGGCGCAGGCTACGCTTGCTGGCTTGAGAGCCGCTAAGGAGGCTGATAAGGCAGCACCATTCTTGGCGAAAGCTGAAGAGGTATCCAAGTTGGGTGACGAAATGATTGACTACATTGAAATTCTCAAGGCCCGCACTATTGCTTGCTCCATGAAGGGTGACCCTGCAGGAGCAGACTATGAGGAGTTCATGACGGAGGACAAAAAGAAGGCAATCGATTTGGGCTCAAATGAGGGTAGAGAGAAGGTAACGAAGTTGGACGAAAACCAGAACAATACAACGTTGTTGGTTGGTCCTAATCCGCAAGCTCCTCGTCAAGACCCTTGGTCGGCCTTCGAATTGAAAACGAAGTTGACAGAGTTCAAAGATAAGTTGAAGGCTATTCAGGTTACCAACATCGATGGCAAGAGCATCCCATTGGATAGCGAGATTTTAGCTTCATTGGACAGCAGCTTTGTTTACAACGAGGAGCCGGATGCAGAGGGTAAATTAGAAGTTTGGGAAACCAACAAATTCTACCACACTCCTCTTGCGGCGATTGTTGCAACCATGTCGAAAATCGAAACCGACGTATTGAACGCCAAGACTTCGGTAATGAGTTTCTTGGCGGCGAGCATCAACGCGACTGACTTGAAATTCTCGGACGTTACTGTTGCAGCCGTGCCTTTGCAGAGCTACGTATTAAAGGGTAAGGATTATGAGTTGGAGGTTTACCTCGCGGCTTACAACAAAACCAGCAATACCAAGCTTTACATGGGAGGCGCATACAACGGTGACGAGGTGCCAACACCAAGCACATTCGGTGCTTCAGGTGATGGTATCGCGGCTGATCCGGATGGTAAGTGCCGCTTCAAAGTGAACACAGGAAGTTTGAGTTTAGGTCCACACGGGTATACAGGTCAGATCGGTTACGAAAAGGACGGTAAAATGGAATTCATTCCGTTTGCAACTCAACCATTCTTCGTTGGTGAGCCTGCATTGGTTGTTTCTCCGGTAAACATGAACGTTTTCTATCGTGGTTTGGACAATCCGGTTGAAATTTCTGTACCGGGAGTTGACCGCAGTGCTTTGACAGTTACTATGAACGGAGGATCGATTTCTCCAAGCGCTGATGGTACTTACAATGTGAAACCAGGTGAAGGTAAGGATGCAACTATCAACGTTGCAGCCAATATCAACGGCGAAAGCGTTCAGATGCCTGCACGCCAATTCCGCATCAAGCGTATTCCTGATCCAATACCTTCGTTCGGTGGTAAAAAACCATACGATAGCATGATTCCTCAGGGTGATGCATCAGTTGCAGCCGGTGTGCGTGCCGACATGGAAGGCTTTGACTTCCCTGTTACCGCTCAGGTTACTTCTTTCTTGGTTACGTTGGCTAGCAACGGTGTTTTGAAGGAATACAAGTGCAATGGCAACCGCATATCTGATGAGGCTAGCCAGGCGATTCGCAAAATGAAGAAAGGTGAAAAAATCTTCGTCGAGCAAATCATGTGTAAAATGCCTGATAATACCGATCGAAAACTGGCGGCTATTACGTTGAAACTGCAGTAAAAACGAAATACTATGAATCGTAAAAATCTGTTTCTGCTCCTGCTCTGTGTGCTATCTGTAACGGATGCACTTCTGGCCCAAACTCAAACTGTGCTGGATGGTGCTTACGTGCGTGAGCACAATCCAACTCGAAAGGTAATCAGTTACCCCTACTTGCGCGAAGCCGATGTCATGTGGGCAAAGCGTATTTGGCAGGTGATCGATTTGCGTCAAAAAATCAATCAGACCATGTATTTTCCAATTGATCAATTGGAAAACAGAAAGAGTTTGTTTGATGTAATCCGCATTGGACTTATTGACCAGGGTTCCATTACTGCCTATGGCACAGGACCTACACAAGAGGATGACGAGTTTCGCTATCCCCTAGGACAGACAGAACTGGATTCAATGCTCAACCCGGTTGTAATTCGCTACCGAGAAAACTTGGATACTGGCGAAAAAGAAGAGGTTCGTAACGTTGAGGAGGTGACATCACGCGATGTTGTTTCATACAAAATCAAGGAAGACTGGATTTTCGATAAGCAGCGTTCTGAGCGTTATGTGCGTATCATCGGTATTGCGCCGATTGTATTGCGCTATTCGGAGAGTGGTGAAGTGAAGGGCCAAAAGGAACTTTTCTGGTTATACTACCCGGAGTGCCGTTACATTTTTAACAACTATGATGTATTCAATATGCACAACGGAGCGCAGGAAATGACTTTTGATCAGCTGTTCCAAATGCGCATGTTCCAAGGGTACATCGTAAAAGAGGATAACGTATACAACCGTGGCGTGTCTCCTACCTGGAAAGGAGTTGACGCGTTGATGGAGAGCGAGCGAATCAAGAATGATCTGTTCACACTTGAGCACGATTTGTGGCACTATTAAGCCAACGATTTGATATTGAAAAGCCCTTCCACATCGGAAGGGCTTTTTGTTTTATCGAAATGCAATGAATCGCCTGAGTAGGGTTGTACTTTTGCGCCCGATTTTATCATGGTAACTGTAGGCAATCTCACTATTCATTTCGGTTCGCGCGAGTTGTTTTCGCGCATTGGTTTTTTTATTGGTCCTCGCGACCGTATTGGTCTCGTTGGAAAAAATGGCGCAGGTAAGTCAACCCTACTGAAGACCTTGGCCGGGTTACAAACGCCGAACGAGGGAAGTATAGCGCTTGCACGCGGCACCACTGTAGGCTATTTGGCTCAGGAGATGAAGCACAGTGAAAATGCAACAGTATATGAAGAAGCGGCAACCGCTTTCCGTGAGGTTCAGCAAATGAAAGATCGCCTGGAGGAATTGACCGTGGCCATTACAGACCATCATGACTATACCAGCGACGACTACTCTCATAAGTTGGAAGAGCTGGAAGAGGTTTCTCACCGCCTTGAAGTGTTAGGTAGCAGCAACCTTGAAGAGAAAATTGAGAAGGTACTGAAAGGTCTTGGTTTTCGGTCGGAGGATATGGATCGGAAAATGGAGGAGTTCAGCGGTGGATGGAAAATGCGCGTTGAATTGGGTAAAATTCTTCTGCAGAATCCCGATCTGTTGCTGCTCGATGAGCCTACCAACCACCTTGATATCGAGAGTATCGAATGGCTGGAGGATTTCTTGAGGGACTATGCCGGAGCCATTGTGCTCATTTCCCACGACCGTACGTTTCTGGATAATGTTACCATTCGCACAATCGAGATTACGAAGGGAAAGGTATACGACTATAAGTTCTCTTACAGCAAATACATAGTTCAGCGCCAAGATGAAGTAGAGCGCCAGGAAGCGGCGGCAAAGAATCAGCAGAAGTACATTGAAGACACTCAAAAGCTTATTGATAAGTTCCGCGCGAAGAAGGACAAGGCAGCGTTTGCCCAAACCTTGATTCGTAAGCTTGAGAAATTGGATAAGATTGAGGTGGATGATATAGATGGCAGCAAGGTGCGCATTAGCTTTCCACCGGCTCCGCATGCCGGAAAGATTATTTTGGAGGGCAAAGCACTCGGTAAGGCTTATGGCGAAAATCGCTTGTTCAGCGGAGTCGACGTTACCATTGCGCGGGGTGAAAAAATTGCATTGGTCGGAAAGAATGGTGTTGGAAAGAGCTCGCTGATCCGTATGATTATGCGAAAGGAGCAGCATGAGGGTGATTTCACGCCGGGCTATAGTGTCAGCGTCGGTTATTACGCCCAGAATCAAAGCGACGAGTTGGATGGTACCAAGACTGTTTTCGAAACCATCGACGATGAGGCTGTTGGAGATGTTCGAAAGAGTGTACGATCAATGCTCGGTGCATTCTTGTTTAGTGGTGACGACGTGGATAAGAAGGTTAAGGTGTTAAGCGGTGGCGAAAAGGCCAGATTGGCCTTGTGTAAACTACTGCTTCAGCCGTATAACTTTTTGGTCCTGGATGAACCGACCAACCACTTGGATCTCGCCTCTAAAGAGGTGCTGAAACAGGCGTTGATGCGTTACGATGGAACATTGCTCGTTGTAAGTCACGACCGTGATTTTTTGAATGGGCTCACCAACATGGTTTATGAAATTAAACCTGACAGGTTGCGCATGTGGGAGGGTGATGTCCTTGACTTCCTCAAGGAGAAGAAAGCTGAATCGATTGCTTTGTTTGAGAAAGCTAAGCCTTCGGTGGTGGAGAAAAAGCCCGCCGTTGTTGCGGAAACATCGGGTAATCAACCCTCACGCGATGAACTTCGGGACCGCGAAAAGCAAAAGAAGAAGCTTGAAACGCAATTGCAAAAATGCGAACGCGAAATTGAACGTCTGGAGGCTGAGTTGTCGAAAATGAATGTGGAGATAGCTGAAATGGATTACACAGATGCTGATGTATCAAAGAAAAAGCTCGACGATTATGCCGGTTTGAAATCAGAGCTTGATTCAGTTATGAAGCAATGGGAGGATACCGGAACGTTGCTTTCCGGTTTCTAAAATCAGTTGTATCGTTTAATTTATGCTTCTTGTCCGTGGCAGGACTTGTATTTCTTGCCACTTCCACATGGGCATGGATCATTTCTTCCAATGCGAACTTCTGCCTTCACAGGTTCTGCTTTCGGAGCAGGTGCTTGCTGCATTGCTTGCTGAGGTTGATTGGATGGTTGTTGAGAGACTACTACTCGCTGCTGCAAATTGAGACTTTCCGCTTTTTGAGTATTGAGTCGGGCAGGCTCGGGTGCCTTGGCTGCAGGAGCCTGTCTTACTTGTTCATGCTGGCCTTGTGGCAAACGAGCGTGCATGAGGAAACCGGTCAACTCACCATTCACTTTAGCAATGAGGTTTTTGAATAGGCGATAGCTTTCAAGTTTGTAGATGAGAAGAGGATCCTTTTGCTCATGCGATGCAAACTGAACGTTGCCTCGAAGGTCGTCCATGTCGCGCAGGTGCTCCTTCCAACTCTGGTCGATCATGGCCAGCGTTATTCCTTTTTCCAAGGCATCCACTATTTCGCTGCAATTACTCTGAAATGCTTTTTCAAGATTCACGGCAACCTGAATGGTTTTGCGCGCGTCGCTAAATGGAATCGCGATGTTTGTGAAGCCTTGCGTGTTGTTCTCGTACACGTTTTTAATAACAGGAAACGCTTCACGCTTAATCTCTTCAACACGATTTTTATATCGCGTCTCAACGGCCTGATAGGTTTTCTGGGCGATGTCATCCATTTTGCCGGTAGCAAACTCCTCCTGGCTTACAGCGGGCTCTATTCCAAACAAACGAAGAACATCGATTTTATATCCTTCATAGTTCTTGATTGGGTGGTTTTGTTCTACGGAGCCATCAGCCAGATCGTAGAACATGTTGTCGATGTCGAGTGTGAGACGTTCGCCGAACAGTGCGTGCTTTCTGCGTTTGTAGATGACTTCACGCTGAGCGTTCATCACGTCATCGTATTCCAACAAGCGCTTACGAATGCCAAAGTTGTTTTCTTCGACTTTCTTTTGTGCACGTTCAATGCTAGAAGTAATCATGCTGTGTTGAATCACTTCGCCTTCTTTCAGACCGAGTCTGTCCATCATTTTAGCTATACGGTCACTTCCGAAAAGGCGCATCAAATCGTCTTCCAGTGACACGTAGAATTGAGATGAACCGGGGTCACCCTGGCGTCCTGCTCGTCCGCGCAACTGACGGTCAACACGACGTGAATCGTGGCGTTCAGTGCCGATGATAGCTAAACCGCCTGCGGCTTTAACCTCTGCGGTCAATTTAATATCGGTTCCGCGGCCAGCCATATTGGTTGCAATGGTTACAGTGCCCGAATGGCCCGCCAAGGCAACAATGTCTGCTTCTTTTTGGTGAAGTTTTGCATTCAATACTTGATGGTCGATGTTGCGCAAGCGGAGCATCTTTGAAAGCAATTCGCTCACTTCAACAGTGGTTGTACCTACCAATACAGGCCTGCCTGCCGCTCGCAGTTCAGCGATCTCCTCAATTACGGCATTGTATTTTTCGCGCTTGGTCTTGTAGACCTTGTCTTCCATGTCTTTTCTGGCGATGGCTCGGTTGGTAGGTATAACCATTACATCTAATTTGTAGATGCTCCAGAGTTCACCTGCTTCTGTTTCAGCAGTGCCCGTCATACCGGACAATTTGTGATACATGCGGAAGAAATTCTGCAGGGTAATCGTTGCGTAGGTTTGCGTTGCAGCCTCTACGCGCACATTCTCCTTCGCTTCAATGGCTTGGTGCAAACCATCGGAGTAACGGCGGCCCTCCATGATACGTCCTGTTTGTTCATCAACAATTTTCACTTTGTTGTCCATGAGAACGTAGTCCACATCTTTTTCAAACAAGGCGTACGCTTTCAACAGTTGGTTGATGGTGTGAATGCGTTCGCTCTTGATGCTGTAGTCGCGCATCAATTCATCTTTCGCTTTGGTCTTTTCTTCATCGGATTGTGCGCTTGTTTCAATTTCAGCAAGCACAGTTCCCAAGTCGGGAAGGGAGAAGAATTGATCGTCTTCCATATTGCGCGAAATCAATTGAATTCCCTTTTCGGTAAGTTCAATTTGATTGTGTTTTTCGTCGATAACAAAGAAGAGTTCTGCGTCGACTTTATGCATGTCGCGTTGGTTGTCTTGCAGGTATTGCCCTTCGGTTTTTAGGAGCTGAGCTTTGATGCCTTCTTCGCTAAGGAATTTGATGAGCGCCTTGTTTTTGGGAAGTGCTCTGTATGCGCGATAGAGTGCAAGTGACCCTTCCGTGGCATCGTCTTTTGAAGGGTTTCCGGCCTCGGGGCTGAGTTTCTTTTTTGCAAGTGTGATGAAATCGGTGGAAGCAGCCTTTTGGGCGTTCATCAGCAACTGCACTTTTGGTTTAAGCGCATCGAATTCCTGCTCATCGCCTTTCGGAGTTGGTCCTGAAATAATGAGCGGAGTTCTGGCTTCATCGATGAGCACGCTGTCCACTTCATCCACAATTGCGAAGTGATGCTTGTGCTGCACGAGTTGCGCGGCGTCAACCGCCATATTGTCGCGCAGGTAGTCGAATCCGAATTCGTTGTTGGTTCCGAAGGTAATATTGGCGCGGTATGCATTTTTGCGAGCCGCACTGTTTGGTTGATGCTTGTCGATGCAGTCGACAGACAGACCGTGAAATTCATAAAGTGGCCCCATCCATTCGGAGTCACGCTTGGCTAGGTAGTCGTTTACTGTTACCACGTGTACGCCACGTCCTGCTAGGGCGTTGAGGAATACCGGCAAAGTAGCGACCAGCGTTTTACCTTCACCCGTGCCCATTTCGGCAACTTTGCCGCGGTGCAAGGCAATACCACCGATAAGCTGCACATCGTAGTGCACCATGTCCCAGGTAGTGCGGTTGCCGGCAGCTATCCAGTTGTTTTTCCAAACTGCAGTTTCGCCTTCAATGGTAACATAGTCTTTTGAGGTGATGGTTGCCAATTCACGGTCGAATTCGCTCGCTGTAAGGCGTATCTCCGCATTTTCTTTTAATCGGCGAGCGGTTTCCCGCACGATGGCAAATGTTTCCGGCAGTATTTCGGTGAGAACCTCTTCGATTTGTTTGTCGATATCCTTTTCAAGTTTATCGATTTGAGCGAAGATGGTCTCTTTCTGCTCTAGCTCTGTTCCCGGAAGAGCTTCAGCCTGCACTTTTAGTTGAGCAACTTCCTCTTCTCCGGAGGCTATTCGCGTTTTGATTTGTTGTTTGAGCTTTTCGGTGCGGCTGCGCAATTCATCGTGCGAAATAGCGCTAAGGCTTTGGCTGAATTGTTTGATCTGTTCAACAACCGGGTTGATATCCTTCAAGTCTATCTGCGATTTGTCGCCCAGAATTTTCTTGAGGATTTTATTGATAGTTCCAATCATAATATGTGGTATAACCTGTTCCTAAATGAACGAATGCAAATTTAGTATGCTGCGGGCCGCGGCGCAGCGAAAAATAGTGCCATGAGGGGAGTAACTGACAGCCTGTCGCTGATGGGCAGGTGACGAGGGTTAATCGCTGATAATCATACAAGACGGTTGTCATGTTAAAAAGTAAGCACGGTTGTCAATTGTTTCTTTTCGAGTTCAAGGAGATTTTGGATAACCTTTGACAACATTGTATCCTACGTTTTTCGAGCAGCCTAACTGATCGATTTTCGAAGGAAATGATAGCAGAGTATATTACCCTTTTATTGATAACCCAACCAAAAATGCCCGAAATGGAATCATCAGTGGCCGAAATCTTATTGCAAGAAACCATGACCCTACACGCAGAGGAACCCATTCTCAAAGAGAATCCTGATCGATTTGTATTATTCCCAATAGTTCATCACGACATATGGCACTTCTACAAGAAGAGTGAAGCCAATTTTTGGACCGCCGAGGAAATTGACTTGGAGGCTGATTTGGTTGATTGGAATACGAAGCTCACCAACGACGAGCGTCATTTCATTAAGCATGTGCTAGCGTTTTTTGCAGCCAGCGACGGCATCGTGAATGAGAATTTGGCCGAGAACTTCGTGCGTGAAGTTCAATACACCGAGGCAAAGTTTTTCTATGGTTTTCAGATTATGATGGAGAACATTCACAGCGAAACGTATTCGTTGTTGATTGACACCTATATCAAAGACACGAAGGACAAAGCGTATTTGTTCAAGGCAGTTGATACACTCGATTGTGTTCGCAAGAAGGCGGATTGGGCGTTGCGCTGGATAAAGAACGGGACCTTTGCGGAACGTCTTGTTGCTTTTGCAGCGGTGGAAGGCATCTTTTTCAGTGGTTCATTCTGCAGCATTTTCTGGTTGAAGAAGCGTGGATTGATGCCGGGCTTGACTTTCTCGAATGAGTTGATCAGCCGTGACGAAGGATTGCATTGTGATTTCGCTTGTTTGTTATATAATAAGCACATCATCAATAAACTATCGAATCAACGTATTCTGGAAATCATTACGAACGCAGTAGAAATTGAGAAGGAGTTCATAATCGATGCCTTGCCGGTGAAGCTCATTGGCATGAACAGCGACCTTATGGCGCAGTACATTGAGTTTGTAGCCGATCGTTTGTTGGCCGAATTGGGCAACGACCGGGTATACAATAAGAGCAACCCTTTCGATTTTATGGAAATGATTTCTCTTCAAGGAAAGACCAACTTTTTCGAGAAGCGAGTGGGCGAATACCAGAAAGCGGGTGTTATGGCTGATAAGGACAAGCAAACCTTTTCGTTGGACGAAGATTTTTAAGCCGGCGAGCAGCTTGGTAAGAAAAAAAATAGGAGCAAACAAAATAAGTTTTCACATTTTATCGATGTGAATAATTACCTCGCGATTCTTAAAAACAACCCCGGTTGATTTTTTGCGAATTCGATACCTAAACACTTTTATTGCACTCTCGTTTCGGGCAGCTTTATGGCCTAGACATTTTGGCTGTTGAAGAACGAGTTTTCCTCCCTGATTAATGAGGAATTAGCCAAGCCCACCTAGTGTGGGTGCCGAAGAGGAAGGGGATTCTTTTCGGTGAAAATTGGAAATCCCCACCAACCACAATTCAAAAAAAAACTAACTATATGTTCGTTGTTAAAAGAGATGGTCACAAAGAGACAGTGAAGTTCGACAAGATCACTGCTCGCATAGGTAAGCTCTGCTACGGGCTGAATCCGATTGTAGATTCTGTAAAAGTTGCCATGAAGGTGATTGAGGGCGTTTACGACGGTGTTACAACCAGTGAGCTCGATAACCTGGCAGCAGAAATTGCGGCTACCAACACGGCAACACACCCCGATTATGCTTTGCTAGCATCGCGTATCGCTGTGAGCAACCTGCACAAAAACACCAAGAAGTCATTCAGCCAGGTGATGACGGACTTGTATTACTACTTAGATCCAAAGACGGGTGCGAATGCCGGCTTGATTGCGGACGACGTATACAAGGTAATAGTGGATAATGCTCCAATTTTGGATAGCACAATCATCTATGACCGCGACTTCAATTTTGATTATTTCGGTTTTAAAACATTGGAGCGTTCGTACTTGTTGAAGATAAACGGGAAGGTTGCAGAGCGTCCGCAGCAGTTGTTTATGCGAGTTGCGGTGGGTATTCACAAGGAAGACATTGCGGAAGCAATCAAGACCTATAACATGTTGAGCGAAGGCTGGTTTACACACGCTACGCCAACCCTGTTTAACGCGGGTACACCGAAGCCACAGATGAGCTCATGCTTCTTGCTGCAAATGCAGGATGATAGCATAGATGGTATCTACAATACGCTCAAGCAAACTGCACTTATATCTCAAAGTGCAGGCGGTATTGGTTTGAGCATTCACAATGTGCGTGCGAAAGGTTCGTACATCAAAGGCACCAATGGAACCAGCAATGGCATTGTGCCTATGCTGAAGGTGTTCAACGATACTGCGCGCTATGTGGACCAAGGTGGTGGCAAGCGCAAGGGTTCGTTTGCCATTTACCTCGAGCCATGGCATGCCGACGTGTATGATTTCCTTGATTTGAAGAAGAACCACGGTAAGGAAGAATCACGCGCGCGCGATTTGTTCTACGCGCTATGGATCCCCGATTTGTTCATGCAACGCGTGAAGGAAGCGGGCGAGTGGACTTTGATGTGCCCCAACGAGTGCCCCGGATTGTCGGACGCTTGGGGTCCTGAATTTGAAGCGCTCTACACGAAGTATGAAACAGAAGGTAAGGGACGTCAAACCATCAAAGCGCAAGACTTGTGGTTCAAGATTCTCGAGTCGCAAATTGAAACGGGTACTCCCTACATGCTCTATAAAGATGCTGCCAACAGCAAGAGCAATCAAAAGAACTTGGGAACCATCAAGAGTTCGAACCTCTGCACTGAAATCATGGAGTACACGGCTCCCGATGAAATTGCAGTGTGTAATTTGGGTTCAATAGCGTTGCCGAAGTTTGTGAAAGAAGGAAAGTTTGATCATCATAAGTTGTTTGATGTGGCTTACCAACTCACGGTTAATCTGAATAAGATAATTGATGGCAATTACTATCCGGTGCCTGAAACAAAGAAGAGCAACATGCGTCACCGTCCAATCGGAATCGGTGTTCAAGGATTGGCCGATGCATTCATCCTTATGCGCTATCCCTTTGATGGTGCAGAGGCACGTCAAATGAATAAGGAGGTATTCGAAACCATCTATTACGCAGCAGCAACTGCTTCGAAGGACTTGGCCAAGGTGGATGGTTCATATGAGACCTTCCCGGGCTCACCAGCAAGCCAAGGCATTCTTCAGTTCGACATGTGGAATGTCGCGCCAACATCACGTTGGGAGTGGGATGTATTGAAAGAGGAAATCAAAGAGCACGGTATGCGCAACTCATTGTTGTTGGCCCCAATGCCAACGGCTAGCACTGCTCAGATTTTGGGTAACAACGAATGTTTCGAGCCCTACACTAGCAACATCTACACGCGTCGCGTATTGGCCGGTGAATACATCATCGTAAACAAGCATTTGCTGCGAGATTTAGTGAACTTAGGTTTGTGGAATGAAGACCTAAAGAACAAGTTGATTTCCGCGAATGGCTCGGTGCAAAACATCGAAGAAATTCCGGACAATTTGAAGGCGCTTTACAAGACAGCATGGGAGCTTTCGCAGAAGGCCATCATAGATATGTCAGCTGATCGCGGTGCATACATCTGCCAGAGCCAGTCGTTGAATGTGTTCATGGAGAATCCGAACTTCGGTAAACTCTCATCAATGCACTTCTACTCATGGGAGCGTGGTTTGAAAACGGGTATGTATTACTTGCGTACCAAGGCTGCAACAGACGCGATCAAGTTCACAGTCGATAAGAAATATAAAACAGAAACTATTCCTGCACAAGCTGAATCAGCCATGGCGAAAGCTACTGCCGCTGCTTACGCGGTAGAGCCGGTGATTGTAGAGCCTCAAGCGGCACAAATGAGCCTCGACATGGTTGCAACAGCCGGAATGAGTGCAGAAGAGGCAGCGCGCAACCAGGCAGCCATTTCATGCTCACTGGACAACCCGGATTCATGTGAGATGTGTAGCGGCTAGAAAACGCCAAAGCACAGTCTTCAAATGAACTGAGCGTAAGCCTTGTGACAACGGTTGATTAACTGATTACCCCGAAGGAAACTTCGGGGTTTTTTTATGGGATGAACGTCAGCGAAGAGCGCAAAAGAGTGCATCTTTGTTCTTCACAAAAAAACACCACGAATTATGGCAAAACAATTATGGCTAATGGATCCTGCGCATAGTGAGGTAACTTTCAAAGTGCGCCACATGATGATTACGAACGTAAGCGGAACATTTGAGAACAGCACAGGTACTATGCATTCGGATTCACCCGATTTTACGGATGCTGAATTGCATTTTGAAGCTGAGGTGGCATCAGTAAATACACGAAATAGTCAGCGTGATGAGCACTTGCGAACCAACGAATTTTTCGACGCTGCAACTTACCCGACTTTGCGTTTTGATTCAGGAAAGATGGAGAAGACAGGTGATAAGGAATATAAGCTGAATGGCGATATCAGTATTCATGGAGTGAAAAAGTCGGTAGAGTTTGAAGTAATTTATCGTGGTTTAGTGGTAGATCCGTGGGGTCTTACACGCGCCGGATTTGAAATTAACGGATCGTTGATGCGCGCAGACTTTGGGTTGCATTGGAATGCAAATACCGAAGATGGCAGCATTGTACTTTCTGATGAAGTGAAGCTGCAAATCCATGTTCAGATGATTAAGCAGGTATAAATGCAGGCTTGAACATGGGTTTAAAGGATAGTGCGTTCATTCGGAAGACATTCAAAACAGAGAAGGAAATCCATGTTGCCATGGGTTTCCTTTTGGGATGTTTGATTTCGCTTGTTATTACTTACGTCGAGGCTGAATGGTTGTTGGCTGAAATTACCTTGAAAGGTCTTTGGCAAGTGCACCTCAGCAGGCCCGCTTGTTGGGTGGCCGATTTGGTGCCATTAGCCATTGCGTTCTATTCGTGGTATGGCAGCAGAAAGATAAACCGTGCCAATCAAGCAGCTACGGATGCCAATGAGCGATACGAGCAAATGGTGTTGCTGAGGCAGACGGCAGAAAGCGCCAGTCGCTCAAAGAGTGAGTTTCTGGCAAACATGTCGCATGAAATTCGCACACCGATGAACGCCATTATCGGAATGAATTATTTGATGGGTAAAACACCCATGAATGAAAAGCAAGTTGACTACCATCGTAAGATCGAGGTATCGGCGAAGAACTTGCTGCGCATCATCGACGATATTCTGGATTTTTCAAAGATTGAGGCCGGTAAGCTTACGCTTGAAAACGGCACTATGGCTATTTCAGAGGTAGTGTCGGAAGTTGCCGATGCGGTTAACGTGAAGTTGCAACACAAGTCGGAGGTGGAGTTTATTACCTACATAGACGCGGGTATTCCGCGCTATGTACTGGGCGATAGTTTGCGATTGCGCCAAGTCTTGCTCAACCTTACGGATAATGCAGCGAAGTTTACAGAGCGCGGAGAAATTCGCGTGATGGCAAAGCTGTTGAAAACATTGCCATACGGTTGCATCGTGAATTTTAGTATTCGGGATTCCGGAATTGGTATTACAGATGAACAACTGAAGAACCTGTTTAACCCTTTTCAACAGGCCGATTTGTCGACCACGCGCAAGTATGGTGGGACCGGTCTAGGGTTGACAATTTGTCGTCGCATTGTGGAAATGATGGATGGCGAGTTGACGGCAACGAGTGAATCGGGCGTTGGTTCGGAGTTTACCTTCAATGCATTTTTCTCTCACGCAGAGGCGCCTGAAGAGGCATTGCCTATGCCAAACTATGGTCTAACGGCATTGCTTGCTGATGACTCTGAGAGTGCGCGTATGGTACTAACGGAGATGCTGCAGTCACTAGGGTTTAATGTTCTTGTGGCTGAAAATGCTCCCGATGCTAAAAGAATTTGGAACGATGTGCTGGAGCGCGGAGAAGAAATCGCGCTACTCGTAGTCGATTGGAAAATGCCTGGTATGACAGGTTTGGAGTTGGTGAAGGATATCAAGGACGGCGCCCCAGACAAGGTTCCATCCGTAGTAATGGTTACTTCACATGGAGCGGAGGCTGTGCGCGATGCGCTCAACAAAAATTTGGTGGATGGTCTATTGATAAAACCAATCGGAATTTCTACGTTGAACGACACCATTGCAGATGTGCTGCATCACGATCAAAAGCACCTGCGATCGGAACGACAAGAGGTTGACTACATGGAATTGTATAAGCAGCATCTGAAGGGAGTTCGTTTGCTTTTGGTTGAAGACAATGAGATTAATATGGATCTCGCTACGGAGCTGCTTGAAGATGTTGGCGCTCATGTGGATGCTGCGGTGAATGGAATGATGGCCGTTGAGATGGCATTGGGCCAGTCATACGATTTGGTGCTCATGGACATACAGATGCCTGAGATGGACGGCCTCGCAGCCACGCGCGAAATACGCAAGAGCATAGATGCCGACAGTTTGCCAATTGTTGCAATGACGGCGCACGCCGTTAAGGGAGAATACGAAAAGAGTTTGGCTGCCGGAATGAATGACCATATCACCAAGCCCATTGATCCCGATGTGCTTTACCGAACATTGGTCAAACATATTCGCGGAGTTTCAATGGATTCGACTGCATCTAAGGTAGCAAATCGAACAAAATCCGAGATTCAAATAGTCGGGTTGAAATACGAAGAAGGCTTGAAACGATCAGGGTCGAAGCAAGCTTCATATCACGCTCTCTTGTTGAAGTTTAGCAACAGGTATGTGAATGTCTCGACAGAGGTGCGCACCATGGTAATGAATAGTGATGTGCCGGGTCTCGCGGAATACCTCCATACACTAGCTGGAGTGAGTGGCAATGTTGGAGCAACAGAATCCTACGAATTGTCGAGCAAACTGGCGGTGGCCTTGAAGACTGCAAAGGACGCAGGCGACAAGAAGATTCGTGTCGATCTTATTTCGCAAATGCAAAAGATGACGATGAAAGTGGAGGAGCTCATACGTTCTATTCGAGATAACATAAAGCCTGAGGTAGCCAAGAAGGGCGAGGCTAAAGATGTGGTACAACGAAATTGGGGTGAGTTAGCAACTCAGCTAAAAACCTCAATAGCCGACAACGATGCAGCTGCCTTGGACATCTTGGAAGAGGCTTTGACCAACGCCGGTGAAGGAGCTGTGGTAAATTGCCTTCGTGAGGTTCAAACTTCCTTGTCTGATTTTAACTTCGATAAGGCCCTTGAGCAGCTCGACGCAGGAATTGAGAGCGGATTGTTTGCTTAATTCAACTCATCGCCTCGCAAAGCTCTGAAGTGCTTGCGAGCTTCTACAACATAAAGACTTGACGGAAATTCTGTAATGAGTTTTTCAAACAGAGACATTGCCTTGGGGTAGTCTTTATAAACTTGTTCATGCAACAAGGCAAGCTTGAACAGTGCATCGTCGGCTGTTATGTCAGCGAAATGAAGGTCAACTACGTTTTGGTATAAATCCCTGGCTGAATCGAATTGTGTCTCCTTCAAGAAGATGGAAGCCTTCAGCATTTTGATTTCGTCGGTAAGTGTATGAGCCGGGTATTCCGTTAGAATGGAGTCGAGCGTGTTTATGCACTCGTTGTATCTGTTCTGATAGGCAAGCAAATCGGCGCGAGCATACATCATCATGGGTGCAGTCGTTGTGTCCATGTTGAAGTTGTCTGTTATAAGCAGCGAAAGGTCGATTGCATCGTTCGATATTAACTTGGATGTTGAAGCTTTGAGCGCGTCGAGTTGGCCTTGCGCCCATTCGAAGTCGCCTGTGAAATAGGAGATGCGGGCATTTCGAAATTTAGCTTCATTGCCCAGAACGTCATCCTTGAAATCAAGTTCTACTTGCGAAAAGAGTAACGACGCATCCCAAATGTCGCTATTAAATACCTGCACATCTCCAAGTTCCAATTTACAGAGTGCTTGTGTTTTATTGAAAATACCGGGTAAGGAGATTGCTTCTCGAAGCAGCGCAACGGCGTCGGCAGATTTATTCAAATGAAAGGCTTGAATATGCGCCAGCTCTTTCATTAGAATTGCCGTTTCGTGCGTCCGACCAATTTCAGCCAGTGCTGCGATATAATCAATTTCCAGCTGCGCATAAAGGGCAGAGTCGTTGCCGGGCATTGCAGCTAGCTCTTCTTTTGATACCTGGAGTTTTTCGATGCGTGCAGTAATGTAGTAATCGGATGCCGGACCTTTTTCAATAACTGCTTGGTATGCCTTGCGTGCTGTTTCGAAATCGCCGTTACTCATTGCGATCTGAGCCAAGGCGATGAGCCGATTGCCGTTTTCGTTTTGTCGTTTGTCGAGTGCAGTCAATTGCACAAGTGCTGAAGCGAAATCCTTCTTTTGCATGAAGAGCCATGCAAGCATTTCAGCATAAATCGTGGTATCGGGAAATTTCTGAGCCCGCTTCAATAGAGCGGTTTTCAGCATATCCATATTCGCTGTATTCTCCTCGAGATTGAGTAAGCGGTTGAACGAGTTTTGGACCGTTTGCAGGTAATGTGGCTCCTCAACAAGGAGGTCAAGGAATGCTTCAGTCATGCCGACATGATCACCCAAGTTGCCTTTCATATTAGCTACTTCATACGTGAAGTTGTAGCCATCTTTCGATTGCTCTCGGCCTTTTTCGTAAACCTTGAGCGCGTATCCGTATTCATTGATGAGCCCAAATTCATTCGCTAGTCGTTGAATGTTAGAGCGCGTTGGTTCGACTCGTTTCACTGCCTCATCAAATTGTTCAGCGGCCTTTTCCGGCATAGTGAATTTGAGATACAGGTCGCCAAGCTTTACGTATCCAACACCATCTTTCGTATCTTCTTTTATTTTCTTTTTGGCCATTTTTTCGGCCTCTTCGAGGTCACGCAGTTCAATGAGTGTATTGAGGTAGTTGTTGAATACCTTGGAAGTCTTATTGGTTTTGTAGATTTTCTCGTAGTAGAGCTTGGCTTGCTCAAACATACCTTGGCTGTAATAGTAGTCGGCCAACTCCATATCGGTTTCCTGCGCGCTGGCAGCCAGACCGCAAAGCATAATTCCGATTATAAATAACCAGTGCTTCATCATGGTTGTTTTTGTTGGGGTATAGAAATTTTCCAATTCAAGATGGTATCGTTGAGTGTGGTCCACGTATCGTGAACCGTTTTTTGTTGCTGCAACCACTCGTTGATTTTGGCATGCCAATGTTGTTGTTTGCCAATAAGGTTTTGCAACACAGTGTCGGCATAGAGTTCATTGATTTCGCGGTTCATTCTGTCGTGCGTTGAACGGTCGGCGAGTGCATTGCGAAACGCATAGAGTTCATTTTCCAGTTGGTCTTTACGATAGTGCAGAGAGTCTTTCCATTGCTCGAGTGTCGCGACTTTTTTGCGATAGTCTCCGTATCGAAGCAGAGCATCGGCCATGTTCTGTTTCATCTCACCACGAAAATTCGATTGAATGTACATGAGTTGTCGTGTGATAGAGTCGGTTATTTGGAATGAACCGGAATCGAGTAATTGCACGGTTGCATCCATTGCGATGTGCAGGGAATCAACTGCACGAATCTCGCTGGTGAAATCGTTGGGTTCATTGCAGGCATGCAGCAGTGCAAGCGCAACAGCAGCAATCGACAATTGAATATGCTTTGTAAATCGCATGGCAGCTAAGTTAACCCATGGCAGGTGGCTCATGGGTGTTGAATTATGAAAAAATCAAAAACCTCGCTTCCTACGACTTCGCCCTCGTGATGCCTTATTGGAAGAGAATTATTTCCGAATCATGTCGAAGCCGGTGTAAGGCACAAGGGCAGCGGGAATGCGAATACCTTCAGCGGTTTGATTGTTTTCAAGCAACGAAGCAACGATACGAGGCAAGGCAAGCGCACTGCCGTTGAGTGTGTGCACCAATTGGGTTTTCCCATCGCTGTTTTTGAATCGACACTTCAATCGGTTGGCTTGAAACGTTTCAAAGTTGGAGGTTGAGCTAACTTCCAACCAACGCTCTTGGGCGCCGCTCCACGCTTCAAAGTCGTAGGTAAGTGCAGAGGTGAAGCCCATGTCTCCGCCGCATAAACGAATGACGCGGAAGTGGAGTTCGAGTTTCTGAAGGATACCCTTTACATGCTCCACCATTTCTTCGAGTATGCGGTAGGAATGATCGGGGTGCACCAACTGTACGATTTCAACTTTATCGAATTGATGCAGGCGATTGAGACCGCGCACGTGTGCTCCCCAGCTGCCGGCTTCGCGACGGAAGCACGGGGTGTAGCCGGTCATTTTTATCGGCAATTGATCTTCCTTTAAAATCACATCCCTATACAGATTGGTCAAGGGTACTTCTGCGGTAGGTATGAGGTATAGGTCATCTACTCCGCAATGATACATCTGACCTTCTTTATCGGGCAATTGACCGGTGCCATATCCGCTTGCTTCGTTCACCAGGAGTGGTGGCTGAAATTCGCGGTAGCCTGCTTTCGTTGCTTCATCTAGGAAGAAGTTGATGAGAGCGCGTTGCAACTTGGCTCCTGCACCTTTGTAAACTGGAAATCCTGCGCCGGTTATTTTAGTACCCAGTTCGAAATCGATGAGGTCGTATTCTTCAATGAGTTCCCAGTGCGGTTTTTTGTGTTCGCCGAGTTGAGGCAGTCCTCCCCAGATGTGTACTTCCACGTTATCGTCGGCCGTTTTTCCGGCAGGAACAATATCGTGCGGTACATTGGGAATGGTATAGAGTAACTGTTTTTGGGCTTCCTCGGTTTGCTGGAGAGTTTGCTCGAGTTCTTTCGACGCTTCTTTCAATGCAGCAACCTGCGGTTTTGCGGCTTCTGCTTCTTCTTTCTTACCGCTTTTGAAGAGGTCGCCAATTTCCTTCGACAGCTTGTTGGCCTCAGCCAAGTTGTTGTCGAGGTCGTTTTGGGTTTTACGACGTATTTCATCGAGGCGAATGATTTCGTCGAT
>CAMAYP010000038.1 GCA_945862415.1 Chryseobacterium gleum
CGCAGGTCGAAGATGTCGGCCACCGTGAGCAGCAACCCCTGGTCGAACAAACCCGATATCGTTTCGGAACCCATGCCTTCGAGGTTCATCGCTTTACGCGAAATGAAGTGCTCCATCTTGCCTTTAATCTGTGGCGCACAGCCGTCTTCGTTTGGGCAATAATGAAGTGCTTCGCCTTCGCGGCGGATGAGCTCGGTTCCGCACTCGGGGCACTGTGTAATATACGAATGTGGCTTGCTGTGTTCCTCGCGACGTGCTGTATCGACGCCCACTACTTTGGGGATGATTTCACCGCCTTTCTCCACAAACACATAATCGCCCTCGCGGATGTCGAGCTTTTCAATTTGATCGGCGTTGTGCAATGAAGCGCGTTTCACCGTGGTGCCTGCGAGAAACACGGGTTCGAGGTTGGCAACAGGTGTAATAGCGCCGGTACGTCCAACCTGGTAGGTTATCTTGTGCAGCAGCGTGCTCACTGTTTCTGCCTTGAACTTGTAGGCGATAGCCCAGCGTGGACTTTTGGCTGTGAGGCCCAATTCTTCTTGTTGTGCGTACCGATTCACCTTCACCACCACACCGTCGATGTCGAAGGGGAGGTCGTGACGCGCCTTGTCCCAGTGCTCAATGAAGTTCATGATGCCATCCACCGAAGTTGTTTTTTCGATGTAGCGTAATGCCGTGGGAGGAGTTTTGAAACCCCAGTCACTGGCGTGAGATATCGCGTCGAAGTGATTGTTGTAGGTAACGTCATCGGCGTATACGTAGTAGAGGAAGCAATCGAGTTTGCGCTTGGCCACCTCGCCGCTGTCTTGTTGTTTGAGTGTGCCAGCGGCTGTGTTGCGCGGGTTGGCATAGGGCTCTTCGCCTTTTGATAATCGCTCGGTGTTGAGGCGTTCGAACTCTGCCTTGGGCATAAAAACCTCTCCGCGTATTTCAAATTCTCCGGGATGGTTGCCGCGAAGTTGCAGTGGAATGGCGCGTATGGTGCGCACGTTGGCGGTGATGTCTTCGCCTGTTTCACCATCGCCGCGGGTCACCCCGCGCATAAGCTTTCCGTTTTCGTAGGTAAGTGAAATGGCAAGCCCATCGTATTTGAGTTCCATCACGTATTCGATTTCGACGGAAGAAAACAAATCGGTACCCGCGCCGAGCCCTTTGTGCACGCGACTTTCCCATTCGATTATTTCCTCGCGGTTGTAGGTGTTGCTCAAGGAAAGCATCGGGTATTTGTGCTTCACCTTTTCGAACTTCTCGGTGATGTCGCCGCCGACGCGTTTAGTGGGTGAGTTGGGTTCTGCGAACTCGGGATGCGCTTGTTCGAGTGCTTCGAGTTCTTTCAGCAGTTGATCGAATTCGTAGTCGGAAATGGTTGGCGCATTGAGCACGTAGTAGCGATGGTTGTGCTCGTTGAGCGCTGCAGTGAGTTCGGAAATGCGGGTGCGGGCTGAGTCCATGGGGCGAAAGTAAGGATGAAGGGCGAGGTGCGAAGGGCGAGGTGCGAGGTTCGAATTCTCATTTTCATTCTGTTTCTGTTGCTCATTCTGAAATTGACACTAGAATGAGAAACAGAAGCAGAAACACAAACAGAATGAGAATGAATCATCCCAGTCGCCAGTCCCCATCACCTCTTACCTAGCTCTACCACCTCCGCCTTCTGCACTTTTCCCTTTTCAATCTCAAAGCGCAGAATCGTACGTATGTGATGAAAACCGTGCTTGCCTGCAGCGCCTGAGTTCATGTAAATCATTCGGTGGGTGTCATCGTATTTCACCATGCAGATGTGAGAATGGCCGCAGATGAAAAGACCGGGAGCGTTGGCTTTGAGTTCTGCGCGCACCGGTGTGGCGTAGTTGCCGGGGCGACCGCCGATGTGCGTCATCCATATGTCGAGGCCTTCGCAGTTGAAGCGCAGGTGCTCGTGGGTGCGTTTGCGGATTTGGGTGCTGTCGATGTTGCCGAATACAATGCGTGTGGGCTTGAAGGCTTCTAGCGTGTCAATCACCGACTCTTCGCCGATGTCGCCGGCGTGCCATATCTCA
This sequence comes from Chryseobacterium gleum, assembly GCA_945862415.1. Lineage (GTDB taxonomy): Bacteria > Bacteroidota > Bacteroidia > Flavobacteriales_D > Sanyastnellaceae > JAIBBG01. The sequence continues at coordinate 2,040 of CAMAYP010000038.1, forward strand.
TCGCAATCGGCGAAATGGCGAAGTACGGCTTCGTCGAGCCAGCCGTGGGTGTCGGAAAGAAGACCGATGCGTTTCATGCGGGGGCAAATTACGCATGTTATCTTCGCCGCATGAAACGTTCGTTGGTGGTCATCGGTGGAGGAGCTGCAGGATTCTTTGCGGCTATCAATGCTGCTGCAGCTAATGACAACCTCGAGGTGACTATCATCGAGAAGTCGCAACACCTGTTGGCCAAGGTGAAGGTGAGCGGCGGCGGGCGTTGCAACGTGACGCACGGGTGTTTCGAGCCCAAGCAACTGGTGAAGAACTATCCGCGTGGATCGAAAGAATTGCTCGGACCTTTTCACGCCTTTCAGCCGGGCGACATGTTCGACTGGCTCGAACAGCGCGGGGTAGCTTTGAAGACAGAAGACGATGGTCGTGTTTTTCCTACTACAGATAAATCGCAAACCATCATCGACTGTTTTCTAAATGAAGCGAATAGAGTGGGAGTGCGTGTGCGGACAGGCACCCACGTGAAACGTTTTTGCAAGGAAAATGAAAAGTGGATGATTGAACTACTCGATCAACCGACACTTGAAGCGTATGCTGTCATCGTTGCTACCGGAAGCGCTCCGAGTATGCATGAGTTGCTGGCCCAATTGGGACATACCATCGTTCCCGCAGTGCCATCGCTTTTTACTTTCAATATTACAGATCCGCGCATCGAAGGATTGGCGGGTGTTTCGGCGCCGTCATGCGACGTGCGCATATTAGGCACCAAGTTCGAAGCCGATGGCCCCGTATTGGTTACGCACTGGGGATTAAGTGGTCCGGGCATTCTGCGCCTTTCTGCTTGGGCAGCGCGCGAATTGGCAGAGTTGAAGTACGATTTCCAAATTCGCATCAATTGGGACGATCGATTCACGCGAGAGAGCTTCATCGATTTCTTGAAGGAGTGGAAGCAAGAGCATTCGCGCAACCTGGTAACAGCATTTAGCGCAGCCAAAGTACCTCACCGATTGTGGGTTTCATTGTTGAGTCAGGTGCAGGGAATCGACCGTCTCAAGTGGGCCGATGTTTCCAACAAGCAACTCGAGAAAATTGCCGAGGCCATCTGTGCGTGTTATTTCCAGGTAAAGGGCAAGAGCACGTTCAAGGATGAGTTTGTAACGGCAGGTGGAATTGAACTCAAGGAAGTCGATTTCAAAACCATGGAGAGCAAGATGTTTCCAGGTTTGTATTTCGCCGGTGAGGTGCTCAACATCGATGCCATCACGGGCGGGTTCAACTTTCAGGCGGCGTGGACAACGGGTTGGATTGCGGCGAGGGCGATAGCCGAACGTTCTTAGTCCATCATGGATTTCGTGCTTTAACAATTCCGATTAGATTTGTGCAAATCATTTTATCTGCATGTCAAACCAACTACTCAAAGGAAAGAAAGGCATCATCAGTGGTGCGCTCAACGATAAGTCGATAGCCTGGAAGGTGGCCGAAAAGGCCTACGAACAAGGCGCTGAGATTGTTCTCACCAACGCGCCTATTGCTATGCGTATGGGAGAAATCAATGAGCTGTCGACCAGGATTGGCAATGCGCCTATCATCGCGGCTGATGCTACGAACCTGGAAGACCTCGACAACCTCTTTACCAAGAGCATGGAGCACTTCGGCGGTAAGGCCGATTTTGTATTGCACAGCATTGGCATGAGTCCGAATGTGCGCAAGGGCAAGCACTACACGGAGGTGAACTACGAGTGGTACAAGCAAACGCTCGATGTGAGCGCCACCAGCTTGCACAAGATGCTCGCCACCGCTTGGAAGAAAGACGCCCTCAACGATTGGGGTTCTGTTGTGGCCTTGACCTACATTGCAGCGCAGCGCATTTTCCCGGATTACAACGACATGGCCGATGCCAAGAGCTTGCTCGAAAGCATTGCCCGCAGCTTCGGATATCACTACGGTACCGCCAAGAAAGTACGTATCAATACCATTTCACAGTCGCCTACAGTAACCACTGCGGGCAGCGGTGTGAAAGGTTTCGACGGTTTCATCAATTACTCTGAGGCCATGTCGCCACTCGGTAACGCCGATGCCAACGCTTGCGCCGACTACTGCGTAGCGATGTTCAGCGACCTCACGCGTTATGTGACCATGCAGAACCTCTTCCACGACGGCGGTTTCAGCATTACAGGTGTGACGCAGGAGGTGGTGGAGAAATTCGCAACCAAAGAGTGAAATGGTGACGCAGTGAAATGGTGAAATGGTGACGCAGTGAAATGGTGACGCAGTGAAAGAGTGAAATGGTAGGGACGCACTGCCGTGCGTCCAAAACGAAACGGTAAGGACCCACAGCCGTGCGTCCACATAAAAATGGTAACGACGCACTGCTGTGCGTCCACATAAAAACAGCCCACGGCTTAGTCCGTGGGATTTTTTTGATGTAAATGGGAAAGGACAAACTCAAAAAATGGGCGGAAAACAAAACCTTTCCGCATGTATACGAGCCGGAGCTCTTGCCGATTATCAAGGAAGGGAAGACCTACATGAAAGGGGAGTGGCACGCGAAGGCTTTTGGCAATACCAATCCTTTGATATTGGAATTGGGTTGCGGCAAGGGCGAGTACACAGTTGGTCTCGCACGGCTACATCCCACAACCAATTTTCTCGGTGTCGATGTGAAGGGTCATCGCTTTCACAAGGGCGCGAAGGATGCGCTCAGCGAAGGTCTTTCCAATGTGTGCTTCTTGCGCACACGCGTGGAGTTCATCGAGTCGTTTTTTTCGAAGGATGAAGTGGATGAAATCTGGCTCACCTTTAGCGATCCGCAGCCGCAGGATAAAGTAGGAGTGAGGCGCATTACTTCGAAATACTACGCCGAAAAGTATCGTTCGTTTTTGAAGGTGGGCGGTTGCATCCACATCAAGCACGACAATCCGGAGGTGTATGAAATGGCATTGTCTGAATTCGGCAGCGACCCGCGCTATGCCATCGAAACGTACTCGTGCGATATCTACGGCGAGTACATGCAAACCCTCGATGCGTATTGGCAAGAAGTGCTCAACTTCCGCACCTACTACGAGCAGATGTGGCTCGATGAAGGACGTAAAACCAAGTATGTGCGCATACGCTTGGTGTCATGACGGACCCCAATTTTTTTCAAAACGTATATGAAGTCGTGCGGCTCGTGCCACGCGGCCGTGTCACCACCTATGGCGCCATAGCCAAGTACCTGGGCGCCACGCGCAGTTCGCGCATGGTGGGTTGGGCCATGAATGCCTCGCACACGCAACCCGACATACCCGCGCACCGCGTGGTGAATCGCCAGGGCATGCTCACCGGCAAAATGATGTTTGCCTATCCCATGCAGATGCAAGAGCTCCTCGAAGCCGAAGGCGTGCGCGTGGTTGATGATCGGGTGGTGGAGTTTGGGGCGGTGTTTTGGGAACCGGAAGAATAGTGGCGAGTGGCGAATGGCGAGTGGCGAATGAGTCGCGACAGTTCTCTATTCTCCATTCTCCAATTTGTTCCGTTGCTTTTGCAGTAATATTGCGGCATCAAACAAGTTCCATGAGCATTTCCAGAGCAGCTATACTCGACGCACTTTCAACCGTCATTGAACCCGATCTAAAGAAGGACATTGTTTCCCTTCATTTAGTGAAAATTCTGGATGTACAAGACTTCGTGATTCACCTCGAAGTGAAGGTGAGCAATCCGGCGATGCATAGTAAGATGCGCATGCGTGAAGCGGTCACCTTTGCTATCGAGCGTACCTTGGGTAAGGAGTTCAAGGTTGAATGTGATATTGTTGCTATCAGCGGCGATGAGCGTCACGGTGAGTTGCGCAAGGTGTTGCCCGGCGTAAAGCACATCATCGCGGTGGCATCGGGCAAGGGCGGAGTAGGGAAGAGCACCGTGAGCGCCAACCTCGCTGCAGGTATGGCGCGCCGCGGTTATAAGGTCGGCTTGCTCGACGCAGATATCTACGGCCCCTCGGCTCCCACCATGTTTGATCTTACGTACGATAAACCACGCGTGATTGATGTAGAAGGCAAGAGCATGCTCGAACCCATTGAGCAATACGGCGTGAAGGTGCTTTCCATCGGCTTCTTCACCGAAGTGAATCAGGCGGCGGTATGGCGCGGCCCCATGGCCACCAAGGCGCTCAACCAGTTGGTGAACGACGCCTATTGGGGACCGCTCGATTATCTGTTTCTCGATTTACCGCCGGGCACGGGCGATGTTCACCTTTCGATTGTGCAGTCGGTTCCGCTCGATGGCGTAGTGCTCGTGAGCACTCCGCAGACTGTGGCGCTGGCTGATGCACGCAAGGGAGCCTACATGTTTCGTATGCCGGCCATCAACATTCCGATGGTAGGCATGATTGAGAACATGGCGTGGTTCACACCCGAAGAATTGCCCGACAACAAATACTATCTCTTTGGAAAGGATGGCGCCAAGCATTTGGCTGAAGAACTGGAGGTGCCTTTCCTAGGCCCGTTGCCATTGATACAGGGCATTCGTGAAGCGGGCGACAGCGGTCGTCCGGCTATCATGCAAGAAGGCACGCAAGCTGTTCAACATTTGAACGCAATCTTGGATAACTTTGAGCGCGAAATGCGCATGCTTCCATTCCGCAAGAAAACCAAGGAAGTTGCATCACCTGATGAGCACTGATATGAGCCAACGATCCATCTTCGATAAAGTCAACGATTCTCTCAACATCATTCGCCCATACCTGGAGGCCGACGGAGGCAATATTTCGTTGGTGGAGGTTACGGACGACCTCACGGCTCGCGTGGAGTTGCACGGAGCCTGCAGCAGTTGCTCCATGAGTGTAATGACCATGAAAGCCGGTGTGGAAGGAGCCATTCGTGCGGCAGTTCCTGAAATACGAGCCGTAGAAGCCGTGAATTTCTCTTCCGCTAATTAGTGCGTGATAACAATTCGTTCGCGAATTAACTCCCTGTTTTTTCCTGTTGTTTCCACCACGTATATTCCTTCTGTCAAAGCACTCGTGCTGAAAGATGCCTCGCGCGCCTCGGTTACTTTTCGACCATCGCAAGTATAAATCACACAGGGACTCTGGTAGCTTGCATACGGCAGGTAAATTACATTGTCAGCCGGGTTGGGATATACATTCAACTGCTCGAATTCTGTAATTTCTTCGGTGCCGCTCAATATCTCATGATAGGTGCAATCAAATTGTTCGTTGCAGATTAAGCCATGCAAAAACCCGCTCATGAGCGAAAGTGTCATGTCATATTCAGTCGGATTGCCCAAATAAGGCACGTGTCCGCCACCAGGGGTCACATGGTAGCAGTGTTCCACACCGACTTCATCCATGCGATCAACGATGTAGTTGCTGCCTTCAATCGTTGTAACATCGATAAGTCCGAAGAGAACGAAGGTAGCCGAGTCGATGGTAACGGTGAGGTCGGCATCTCCATGGAAAACACAAGCAGGTGTGGTATCTCCCGCATCGATCCAGTCGCTGTCACCCATAGCCCCTGATACAGGCAAAATGCCGCTTACTCCGCTTGAGTACCCGGGGTTTCCACTTTCACCTTCCAAGCCGCCTTCGAGTCCGGGTATGCTCATGTCGAGCCAAGTCGGTATTTCATTCTCGTCCATATAGGCCAAATGCAGCGCCATGAATCCGCCGGCGGAAGCGCCACCCACGAAAATCTGATCGGGATTGATGCGGTAAGTATTGCCTTCCGTATCGGCATTATTGCGGAACCAGCGAATAGCTGCACGCAAATCTTGGATGGATCGCAGTAAGGCTTGTCCGTAAGGAACTTCTAGGGACGCTCCGAAGGGAATACCCACGCGGTAGTTGATAGATGCTACCACATAGCCCATGCGAGCCAAGTCAGTGCAAAGCGGCAGCATATCGGCTGCAGCTTTATCGCCGCTCAAGAAATAGCCACCGTGGCACATAATGACCAACGGACGGTTGTCGAGTCCATCGCCTTCGGGTTCGTAGATATCCATATAGAGTGACTCATTGGCACCTTGATAGTTGATGTTCGAACCATAAAGAACATCGGTAGTTGATTGCGTTTGCGAGAAAATGAAATTGAGGTATCGGTTTCCATCGCATTGGCCTAAAAATTCAGTTAAATGGAAGGTGAGCGCTAAGGTTATTGCGAAGTGTAAAATTGTTTTCATAGCCGTAAATATAGAAAATCAGGCTTCACCGATGCAGGTTACAGGCCCTGTTGATCAACCTGTCGTTAACGTTTCGGATATACTTGGGTAACAAATCGATATTTTTAGTTGTTTTTTATTGCTTGTTAGCCGTTTAATTTTGCCACCATGCAGGAGGAGTCCCGGAATTCGAATTGGATGTATTTGCTAAGAACTACGCAGCAACACCATGTGCAGCTTAGTTTACTTGCAGACCAGAAGGCTAATATACTTATAGCTAGCAATTCTATTATTTTGTCACTAACGCTTTCACGCATCGAAACGCTGCAAGACTATTGGTGCATTTACTCTATGTTGGTAATGTCTATCGCATCAATGGTGCTGGCGCTCTTTGTGGTTGCGCCTTTATCTCTTCCCACGAAGCGACCTAAATCGTCGGATGAAAATTTCAATGCACTTTTTTTCGACCACTTCTCAAAGTTAACCCATGCTGAGTATCAAGCTCAGATGAATGGAATAATGGAAACCCCTGAACAAGTAAAGGAAGCGATGGTAAAAGATATTTATCAAATCGGAAAGGTTTTACAAAGCAGGAAATATCCGTTCTTGAAATTGAGCGCTTTCGTTTTTATTGTCGGGGTAATTGTCTCCCTCGTGTTGCTTTTTACACAATTGGTATTAGTTGAAGTTGTGTGAGATCATTTGTTCAAGGATATTTCCGATCCCTTCCTATTAGACTGCTTAGAACGCAAACCTTCGGCGGAGTTGATTGTTATTTGACTTCTGACTGACGTGTTATCTTCGCGGCGTTTAGGAAAATCGCATGATTGAAACAGACATCATAATAATAGGTGCAGGTCCGTGTGGCCTGTTTACCATATTCGAAGCCGGATTGCTGAAGCTTCGTTGCCACCTCATCGACGCCCTGCCGCAAGCCGGTGGGCAGCTCACGGAGATTTATCCCAAGAAGCCCATCTACGACATACCCGGTTTTCCGGAGGTGTTGGCCGGCGATCTCATCGAACATTTGATGAAGCAGGCAGCTCCATTCAAACCCGGTTTTACACTGGGCGAGCGCTGTGAGTCGTTTGAGAAGACCGACGATGGTCAGTTTATCGTAAAAACGAGCAGAGGCACGCTGCACAAGGCTCCGGTAGTAGCTATTGCCGGCGGATTGGGATGCTTTGAGCCGCGCAAGCCGCCCATTGTTAACATTTCAGATTTTGAAGACAAGGGAATCGAGTACATCGTGCGCGATCCGAATTTCTATCAAGGCAAGAACGTCATTATCAGTGGCGGTGGCGATAGCGCCCTCGACTGGTCTATATTCCTGGCCAACGGTGTAGCAAAAGAGGTTACTCTTATTCACCGCAGTAAGAGCTTCCGCGGACATCCGGACAGCGTGCAGAAAGTGCTCGACATGGCGGCTAGCGGAAGGATAAAACTACTCACCGACGCTGAAGTTGTTGGCCTGCAGGGCAGCGATCGTTTGGAAGCAATCGAAGTAGATTCTCAGGCAGATGGCAAGCATATGCTCAGCACAGACCACTGGTTGCCATTGTTTGGCTTGTCGCCCAAGTTGGGGCCGCTTGCCGACTGGGGATTGAACATCGACAAGAATTCCATTGAAGTAAATACCTTCGATTACAGCACCAACGTTCCGGGCATTTATGCGATTGGTGATATCAATACGTATCCAGGCAAACTGAAACTGATACTGTGCGGCTTTCACGAGGCTACGCTTATGGTGCAAAGTGCTTTCAAGCGCATCTACCCCGACAAGAACTATGTGCTGAAGTACACCACGGTGAATGGTGTAACCGGATTTTAAGTTTGAACTACTTTCGCTCGCGCTATGGAAAATATCATTCACATTACGGTAATAGATAGAGAAGGTAAGGAGCATATGCTCGAGGCACCAACCGACATGAACATGAACATGATGGAGTTGTGCAAGAGCTATGAACTCCCTGTAGAAGGCACTTGCGGCGGCATGGCCATGTGTGCCAGCTGCCACATGTATATTCTATCGGAACACCAACTTTCGGAGCGCAATGACGACGAAGAAGCCATGCTCGACCAGGCCTTTTTTGTGAAGAATAATTCGCGCCTTGGCTGCCAACTTCATTTGTCGAATGACATGGAAGGCCTCAAAGTGCAGCTTGCAGAAGTAGGAGGGTAGTACCTGTTCTATTTGCTTTTGGCAGCCTTTTGCTTCGTACCTTCGCCGGCTTTAAAACCTTATTCACGATTATGAAGCGAGTGCTAATTACCGGTGCGGCCGGATTTCTTGGATCACACCTGTGCGACCGTTTTATCAAAGAAGGATACCACGTAATTGGTATGGACAACTTGATAACGGGAGACCTCAAAAACATCGAGCATCTTTTTCCGCTCGAGCACTTTGAGTTCTACCACCACGATGTATCGAAGTTTATACACGTGCCAGGACCGCTCGACTATATTCTTCACTTTGCATCGCCGGCTAGTCCTATCGACTACCTGAAAATTCCGATTCAAACCTTGAAGGTGGGATCACTCGGTATTCACAACTGTTTGGGATTGGCTAAAGTGAAAAATGCGCGTGTACTTATCGCAAGTACCAGTGAAGTGTATGGCGACCCCACAGTGCACCCGCAAATGGAAAGCTATTGGGGCAATGTGAACCCTGTTGGTCCGCGCGGTGTATACGATGAAGCCAAGCGTTTTCAGGAGGCTATGACCATGGCTTACCATACGTTTCACGGATTGGAAACCCGCATAGTGCGCATCTTCAACACGTATGGTCCACGCATGCGACTCAATGATGGACGTGTATTGCCGGCCTTCATAGGGCAGGCTCTTCGCGGAGAAGACCTCACGGTGTTTGGTGATGGTTCTCAAACGCGCTCGTTCTGCTACGTCGACGACCTCATTGAAGGAATTTACCGACTGCTTCACAGTGACTACAGCGGACCTGTCAACGTTGGAAATCCAGATGAGATTACCATTGGCGACTTCGCAGAAGAAATCATCAAGCTCACGGGCACGTCACAAAAAGTGATTTACAAAGAGCTCCCAACCGACGATCCTAAGCAGCGTCAGCCTGATATTACGGTGGCTCGTCAGCTGCTGGGCTGGGAACCCAAGGTGCATAGGAGCGAAGGGCTTAAGATTACCTACGACTATTTCAAGTCGCTGTCAGCCGATGAGTTGAACAAGGTGGAACATAAGAATTTCGACAAGTACATAAAAAATTGATGCAGGCATATACCCTGCGTGTGAGTTGAGAAAATGGCTATTTTCGCGACTCTCTTGATTAGTGAAGCACCTGAAATATGATTTACAACCGACTTAAAAACAAAGAAGCAAAACTCGCAGTGATAGGCCTTGGCTATGTGGGCTTGCCTATTGCATTGGAGTTTGCACGATCTATCAAGGTCGTAGGATTTGACATCAACCAGAAACGCGTCGACATGATGCGCAACTGCATCGACCCTTCACAAGAGCTTGATAGCTCGGCGTTCGATGGATGTGACATTCATTTTACAGCCGATATTAATGAGCTGAAAGATGTGAATTTCTTCATCATCGCAGTTCCAACGCCTATCAACCACCTCAATCTTCCCGATTTAGGTCCGGTGCTTTCCGCATCGCGCACTGTTGGTCAGGTATTGAAGAAGGGCGACTACGTAGTATATGAGTCGACTGTTTATCCCGGCTGCACCGAAGATGACTGTGTGCCTATTCTCGAGGAGTTGTCAGGTTTGAAGAGAGTATCCGATTTCAAAGTAGGATATTCTCCTGAGCGTATCAATCCCGGTGATAAGAACAACACCCTTCGCACGATCACCAAGGTTGTTTCGGGATGCGATGATGAGTCATTGGAAGAAATAGCCTTGACCTACGAGATAGTTGTTGATGCAGGCACTTTCCGCGCAGCGGGCATTAAGGTAGCCGAGGCTTGCAAGATTTTGGAAAACACCCAGCGCGACGCCAACATTGCCATTATCAACGAATTTTCGATGATCATGAACATGATGGACATCAATACCTACGACGTGTTGGAAGCCGCGGGAACGAAATGGAATTTTTTGAAGTTTACCCCCGGTTTGGTTGGTGGTCACTGTATAGGTGTCGACCCATACTACTTGGTTTATAAAGCGAAGAAACTCGGATATCATAGCCGCGTTATCAGCAGTGCTCGCTACGTGAATGATGGCATGGGCCAATACGTAGGAAAGCAAACAGTGAAGAAGATTTTGGAACAAGGCCGCAACGCGCTCGAGTCGCGCGTGCTTGTAATGGGAGCAACATTCAAAGAAGATGTGAGCGACGTGCGCAATTCGAAGATGGTCGACGTAATTCGTGAGCTCGAGTCGTTCAGCATTAAAGTGGATGTAGTAGACCCCCATGCAGAAAGCGATGAGCTGAAGCACGAGTATGGTTTTGGACTTGTAGCAGAAGCAGATAAGAATGCATACGATGCTATCATCCTCGGCGTTGCTCACAAAGAATATAAAGAACTAACTGAGGCTGATTTTAAATCATACCTTCACGAAGGAAAAGGCGCGTTGATTGATCTCAAGGGGTTGTATCGCGGGAAGATGAAGGAGTTGAATTATTGGAGCCTCTAGTGGGGACTGAGTGCTGGGGACTGAGTACTGGGGACTGAGTACTGGGCACTGAGTACTTGGCACTAAATGCATAGGAATGAGGACTTTTAGGTCAATGAGTTGGAATTTAAGAAAACGTGTTTTTTTGCTGAAAAAAAATTGGATTACTCTTGAATCGAATGACATTATTCAACTTTCAGCCATCGCCTTCAATTATTAATAAAACATACGCGCTTGGTATCTTACACTCAGTAACCAGTACCCAGTATCCAGTACCCATAAAAAAATGAAGCTTCTCATCACCGGCGGGGCCGGATTCATAGGATCGCATGTAGTGCGTAGGTTCGTAACGACCTATCCTCAATACACCATCGTGAATTTGGATGCGCTGACCTATGCAGGCAATTTGGCAAACCTGGCCGATGTGCAGAGTGAGCCGAACTATCGGTTTGTGAAAGGAGATATCACTGACAAGCAATTCATTCGTGATTTATTCATGAATGAGCGGTTTGATGGGGTAATACACCTTGCTGCTGAAAGCCACGTTGACCGCAGTATTTCAGGTCCAGATGCATTCATTCAAACGAATGTTGTGGGAACAGCGAACTTGCTGAATGCCGCTGTGGAAAGCTGGAAGGGAGCGATGGAAGGTAAACGGTTCTATCATGTTTCAACCGACGAAGTATTCGGTTCGTTGGGAGCAGAAGGTATGTTTTCGGAAACAACAGCCTATGACCCCAGAAGTCCTTACAGTGCCAGTAAAGCTGCTAGTGATCATTTGGTGCGTGCTTACAACCATACGTACGGCCTACCCGTGGTGATCAGCAATTGCAGCAACAATTACGGCAGTCATCATTTTCCGGAAAAGCTCATTCCGCTCGTCATTAACAATATCAAGAACAATCGTCCTTTGCCTGTGTATGGTAAGGGAGAAAATATCCGCGACTGGCTGTGGGTGGAAGACCACGCGCGAGCCATCGACGTTATCTATCACAAGGGTGCTGACGGCGAAACCTATTGCATCGGCGGCAACAACGAATGGAAGAACATTGACGTTGTGAAGTTGCTGTGCAAGCTCATGGATGAAAAACTGGGCCGACCTGCAGGTAAGAGTGAGCAACTCATAACCTATGTAACTGATCGCCCCGGTCACGATGCGCGTTACGCCATTGATGCATCGAAGCTCAAATCAGAATTGGGTTGGGAGCCTACACAACCTTTTGAGCAGTTACTTTCTCAAACCATCGATTGGTACTTGTCTAACGAAGCATGGCTCGAACAAGTAACCAGCGGTAACTATCTTTATTATTACGAACAGCAGTACAACCGATAAGCATGGGACTTTTCGACAAGTGGAAACCCGGCCGAAAGGAAAAGCCAATTGATCCGATTGACCTTTCGATTATTGGTGTTGACATGCACAGTCATTTGCTTCCTGGTATCGACGATGGTGCTGCCAATTTGGAAGAGTCTATCCAACTCATTTTGCATTTGCAGGAAATGGGTTACAAGAAGCTCATCACGACACCGCATATCTTTTGGGACATGTATAAAAACACCCCAGAGATTATTGCTGATAAGCTGACCATTTTGCGGGAGGAAGTGAAGCGAAGGGAAATAGATGTGCAAATTGAGGCTGCGGCTGAATACTATTGCGACGAGCATTTTGAGAAGCAAATAGAGGAGCAAAAGCTGCTTACGTTTGGTAAAAGAAAGTTTGTGCTTTTTGAAATTTCCTTTGCCGATGAGAACGTGAATTTGGGACGAGCCATCTTTAATATGCGATTGGCCGGATACCAACCCATACTCGCTCATCCCGAGCGCTATGAATTCTGGCATGGCAACTTCTCGAAGTACGAGAGCATGATCGATAAAGACGTGATGCTGCAGCTCAATGTCAACAGCCTTACCGGTCAATATGGCCTCGCATGTCAGCGTATTTCGGAACGTCTCATTGAAAAGGGAATGGTCAGTTTCATCGGCACCGATTGTCACCACATGGGCCATGTGCAGTTAACCCATCAAGCACGTCAAATGCGCTCCTTGAAGCGGTTGATTGATTCGGGAAGCTTGCTTCATCACGAATTGCTGGATTGAAGAGAACAATTGGTTGCATTTGACTACTTAGATCGAAGCATGACACGACGAGAACAATTTGAATACGACGGGTTTTTGGTGCTGCCCGATTTCAATACGCACGACCAATGCGACAGACTCATGCAACGAGCGCTGGAGTTGGCTTCAGCCTTTGAAAACAACGGGGCATACTCTGTCTTTCAAACCCAAAATCAAGCGGCCACAAGCGATGACTACTTCCTGAATTCGGGTGACCGTATAGCGTGTTTCTTTGAGAAGGATGCATTTGATGAACAAGGTAAATTGAAGCAGAGTCTTTTCTTATCGCTCAATAAATTGGGTCATGCTATGCATGATTTGGATGATGTTTACAACGCCTTTACGCGTTCATCCCAAATGAAGCGATTGGTTGGTGAGCTAGGTTTGTCGAGCTATGCAGCCATTCAATGCATGCATATTTTCAAGCATGCACGTATTGGTGGGAAGGTAGACGTGCATCAAGATTCTACTTTTCTGTATACCGAGCCAACTTCCTGCATTGGATTTTGGTTTGCGCTCGAAGATGCAACCATCGACAACGGTTGTCTGTGGGCAAAACCCGGAGGGCATCGCACTTCATTGCGTGCACGCTTCCAACGCAAGGACGGAGGTGGCACCGAAATGATAACCTTGGATGATACGGAAATAGGCATTGAAGACATGAAACCGTTGGAGGTGAAAAAAGGAGCCTGTGTTGTATTGCACGGACATTTACCACACTACAGTCGCCCCAATACAAGCGGACAATCCAGACAAGCTTATGCAGTTCATTTGGTAGACCCGAAAGCACAGTACCCATCCTATAATTGGTTGCGCCGCGACGCAGCATCTTTGCAATCGATATGAAGCAGACAAGAATGTTGCTATGGCTTGGAGCCATTGTTTTACTGGCAGGATGCTCCTCGGCCGGCAATAGAGAGGGACTACCTTTGTCTGCGGTTGTTGAGTCATTTCAGCCTCGGTATGCGAAGGGTTTCGATTGGAAGAAACTGGCCGATGGTACATATCAAATAACGCTTTTCAATTTGGAGTCACCCGGCGACACGTTGCAGGTGATTCGCTGGCAGCCTCGCGATCTCGAGCGTATTGCCTGTCTTAGCACTACACACATTCCCTTTTTGGCTGCATTAGACTGTTTGCAGAAAGTGAAGGGTGCCGGCTTTGCCGATCGCTTGATGGATACAACGGCGAAGCGACTATACGAAAGCGACGAGCTCATCAATTTGACTACCGGCAATGAGCTGGAACCGGAAGCTGTATTTAGCATTGCGCCCGAAATTTTGTTTGTCTACCCGTTTGGTGGAAAGAGCTACGACAAGTTTTTATCCGAAGGCATTGGGTGCGTGCAAGTGTCGGAGTACCTGGAAAAACATCCGCTAGGTCGTGCAGAGTGGATACGGTTATTCGGTTGTCTTATGGGTAAGCAAGCGTTGGCCGATAGCATTTTCAATGACATCGAAGCCCAATACGTTACATTAAAAGACAGCATCGTTAAAGGCATAACCACCAGACCCGTTGTATTCGCCGGTTCGATGGATGGAGATCGTTGGGCGGTTCCGTCGGCCAACAGCTATTTGGCAACTTTGCTATACGATGCGGGAGCGCGCTACGTGTTCAGCGATACTTCGGCTACGGGCAATTTGGTGCTGCCGTTCGAGTCTTTTTATGCTTCAGCCACCAATGCTGATTATTGGGGAAAGATTATCTATGAAGAAAATGCCGCCTCTGCAGCAAGCATACTACAGGGCGATGATCGACTGCGGGAATTGCCGGCATTCAAAAATCGAAGGGTTTTTGCTTGCAACGCCTTGCTAACGGATTACCATGGACAGGCTTTGCTGGAGCCGCATAGTTTGTTGCTCGACCTGCATCGAATCTTCGCAAATTCAGAGCTCTCAGGCAGCAATCGCTATTTCAAATCGTGGACATACTACGAGTAACAGCAGCTTCTTGTATCTTTGACAAAATGGCGTCATTGTTCAGAGAGCTGTTATTGGTTATTGCATTGTTGTTCCTATTTCAGGGAGCATCCTCTCAAAACTATTCGCTCAATGGCGATGCGACCTCTGCGAATGGTAGTTGTATAACCGTTACGCCCAACGCCATTTGGCAAAACGGCTCGGTGTGGTATACCGATCTGCTCGATTTGTCGCAGCCTTTTACCTTGGAGTTTCAGATGACTTTTGGAAATGTCGATGCGAACGGCGCCGACGGCATGGCCTTCGTAATGCAAACAGTAGGGCCCAATGCAATTGGTTCCGATGGCGCAGGTTTCGGTTTCCAAGGATTCGACCCTTCTTTTGGAATTGAGTTCGATACGTATCACAACGGTGACTTGGGCGATTTAACCGCCGACCACGTTGCCTTTCACCGCGACGGAAATATCTACCACAACCTTGCAAACAACTTGGCGGGGCCTGTAACCGCCAACGCATCAGGCCAAAACATTGAAGATGGTCAGGAGCATCCGGTTAAGATTATTTGGAATCCGACCACAGAAGTGCTGGAGTTGTATTTCGATTGCGCTTTTCGTCTTTCTGCCCCCATCGATTTGGTGAACACCATCTTCAATGGAGTGAATCAGGTATGGTGGGGTTTCACCGGTGCCACGGGAGGCTTGGCGAATGCCCATGTTGTTTGTCTTGCTGCAACCTATGAGTTCAATGAAGACCTGGAGTATACCATTTGTGCGGGGGAGTCGGTTGCACTTTCGGCCAATGGAAATCCGGATGGAACATTCGTTTGGACACCTTCCGCAGGCTTGTCGAACAGCTCTGTGCAGGCACCGAATGCTACACCTGCTATCAGCACCGAATATTGTTACACCTATACCGATGTATGTGGCAACGTGAATACCGGTTGTATGCAAGTGAATGTGGAAGAGCCCCCTGTATTGAATGCCGGCGACGACGACGTGTATTGTGCCGGCGATACCTATTTGCTCGCAGGTACTTGCGACCAGGCCGATGCGAACTTTCAATGGACTACCGCTGCGGGCAATTTCACCACAGCGACCAACGAGATCAGTGCATTCATTGATGCTCCCGGAACGTATACGCTAACCGCCACATCGGCCGTTGCTCAATGCGTTGGAAGCGATGCCGTAGTGATTGCTGAAACACAGCTGCCTCAGCCGGTAATAGACTCGCCCGTGAGCAAATGCACCTACGACTCGGTAGTGCTCGACGCAGGAAACAGCTGGCAATTGGTCACCTGGTTTGATGGAACACTCACCACCACGTATACAGCTTTAACACCCGGCAATTACGATGTGACTGTTATGCAAAACGATTGTGAAGCGACAGTCACTTTTGTTGTCAACGACATTGTGCTGCAAGAGGTGGAATTGGGTCCGACACAAACCATTTGTGAAGGACAGAATGCCATGTTGGATGCAGGCACCGGCGTAGTGTGGAGTGATGGCACGCAGTCGCAATTTTTGGAGCCAGCGCTTGCCGGATTGTACAGTGCAGAGTTGGAAGTTCAGGGCTGTTTTGAGCGCGATACGGTCGAAGTGTTGGTTGTCCAACCTCCGTATGTTGAATTAGGCTCAGACACGCTTTTCTGCGAAGGACAAAGCCTTGAAATCCGCTCACAGGAGCTAGGTCTTTGGAATACCGGAGAAACCGACGACGTCATCATGGTTGCGCTGCCAGGCATGTATGGCATCGAAGTAACACAGGGTCCATGTGTAGTGGTCGATTCGATACTGGTGGAGCAATTGCCGTTGCCTTTTGTGTCGTTGGGCGAGGATCCCGTGTATTGCGAAGGCACTAGCTACGAGTTGACTGCCTTGGGCGAGTTTGTCGATTATTACAGTTGGTCCACAGGTGACTCTTCTGAAACACTTATGGTCAACGAAAGCATTGATCTCGCCATAGAGGTAGGGAACAACTGCGGCACGAGCATCGACTCGTTGCATGTGTTGTTTGAGGATTGCTCAGTGGCAGTTTATATGCCCGCTTCGTTTACACCCAATGGCGATGGAATCAACGATCAGTATTGGCCTGCTGTTTCGAACGTGGATACATATGATTTGAAAATCTTCGATAAGTGGGGCAATACGTTGTTTCACTCCAACAATCCCGAAGAGCCGTGGATCGGTGATACCCTTGTAGGGGCGTATTTTGTACCGAATGGAGTCTAT
>CAMAYP010000039.1 GCA_945862415.1 Chryseobacterium gleum
GCCGGTCATATTCAATCCTGTTCCAGGCAATACCAATGCGATAGAGCGCACGGAAAACTTATCGAAAGCATGGCAAGCGACTATTGAAAGTGGTAAGAGCCATATATACCACCATCGCTTTTTTTGATAGACTATAAACGAAAGCACCATTGCAGCCATCAACAAAAGTGCTCCAACCGAAACCGCTATATGTTCGCGCCACAACACCGCCCCCAACCAAGCAATCAGAATCGCTACAAAAAAAGATGGTCCGGCCATACCCAACGCTGAAACAAAAAGTATGAGCCGATCATAAAAACCATCCTTTTTCAACGCTGCAGCAATACCCAACAACAATCCTACAATTAAAGCAAGTGTAATCGAAACCACAGCCAACACAACGGTTCCGGGCAACACTTCGGCCAAAATGCTTGACACACTTTTATCGGATAGAAATGAACGCTTCAAATAAGGAGCTTTCAGGTAAACAGCCCTGCCCTCGTTGGCAAACCCTATGCGATAACCGGAGTATTCGTTAGGATTAAAATACACACGAGATGATTCCAGGTTGCTATGCACTCCCAATGGCGACAAGTCGTTCAGGTATAGAAAATATCGCTGCGCAACCGGTAGATCGAGATCGAACTTGCGGCGCATGTTTGCAATGACCTCCTCAGATGCATTTTCTCCTACCAGATTGCGAACCGGATCGCCGGGCGATAAATTGAAAAGAAAAAAAAACAAGCGTTACAACACCCCATAAAACGAGAAAGCCATATACAAGCTTACGGAGTAGATAGGATATCATGCATGCTCGTGATTGGCGTGCCCCAACTGTATCAATGCGAAAACAGCGTAATTAAGAATATCACGGTAGCCACTGTCGATTCCCTCGCTTACCAGCGTCATCCCCTTATTGTCCTCGATCTGCTTAATGCGCAAGAGCTTCATCAAAATCAAATCTGTGAATGACGAAACACGCATATCGCGCCAGGCCTCTCCATAATCGTGATTTTTATTCAGCATGAGCGACTTCGTTATTGCCACTTGCTCGTCATAGCATGATGTTGCCTCCACCTCCGATAACTCGTTAGAAGCGGCTTCCGAAAGTTGCATTTGTATCAACGCCATAACAGCGTAGTTGATGATTCCCACAAACTCATCGTCGATGCCCTCGCCTACTTTGCTCGTGCCCTTTTCCTCGAGTGTTCGAATGCGCTGAGCCTTAATGAAAATCTGATCGGTAAGACTGGTTGTTCGCAAAATGCGCCATGCAGTGCCGTAATCTCGCGTTTTCTTGATGAATAGCGACCGACAGTGCGAAATGACTTGGTCAAACTGATTAGCGGTATGTACTAAAGTCTCGTCCATATTTGCAGGCAAATTTGCATCATAGACCGCTTCAATCACAGCATTGCATGACAACAGAATCTCCATTTTATGAACTAACCTATCCGGGAGGGCGCCTATCCTTGGAAAAGCCTCGCATAATGGGCATTCTCAATATCACCCCCGATTCATTTCATTCCGATAGTCGTGTGCACAACGAGGCTGCCATCTTGAATCGAGCTCAACAAATGATTGACGATGGTGCAGACATCCTGGATTTCGGCGGGCAAAGCACACGACCCGGTGCAGAAAGGCTCGATGCCAAAACCGAACTGGATCGGGTAGGTCCTGCCATTGCTCTGGTTCGCAACGCATGCCCTCACATATGCATTTCAGTCGATACTTTTTACAGCGAAGTTGCAGGTGCTGCATACGAAGCAGGCGCCAACATCATCAACGATATCAGTGGCGGCACACTCGACTCCAATATGTTTTCAACTGCTGGTAAATTGCGAATCCCCTATGTGCTCACGCATATTCAAGGCGAACCCCAAACCATGCAAAACAATCCGAAGTACATCGATGTAGTCGCGGAAGTGCTTAATTATTTCAATGAGCAAATCAAAAAATTGAACGCACTTGGCGCGCATCAAATCATTATTGACCCCGGTTTTGGTTTCGGAAAAACCATGCAACACAATTTGCGTTTGCTGAAAGAACTACACCTTTTTGGTGCGCTCAACTATCCAATACTGGCCGGATTGAGTCGGAAGAAAACCCTACAGCAGATAGTCAACCGCGATGCGTCTGAAACACTCAACGCAACAACGGTTGCCAATACCATTGCGCTCATGAACAATGCGTCTATCATACGCGTGCACGACGTGCGCGAGGCCAAAGAGGCTGCACTCATTGTCGATGCACTCATTAAGGCATAAAAAAAGCTGCCGAAGCAGCTTGTTTAAAGGTATGGAGAACGAAAACCCGGCATCTACACAACCTGCCCGTTAGGGCTGTTGTGGAATCTCTACTCTGTCATAGGCAGAGCAAGAGTGATGGGTGGTTCCGCAAGATTGAACTACAACTCCCAAAGTAAGCAGTCCCAAAAAAATTACAATTAGGCGCTGCAAGACCTCGTGCTTCCATTCGTTTATCGGATTCATTATTTAAAGTGTTTAGGGTTGTTTTAGTTAGTGTCCTTCAACGAGCGGTAAGTTGTTATTGTTTCGTTTTTCTGAAAATTTCTTTGCACCTCTTTAAGGGCGCAACAACAGCCAGGTTGAAATGATTAAAATGGAAAACAAAACCCAACGCTTCATCCTTTCCAAACGTTCGTTCGTATTCATAGCTTTTCGTTTTTAGTTTCAGCGCAGCGATTTGGCTGCATTCGTTGCTACGAATACATCATTTAAATGTTTCACTAAAACCAATCAGATTTGTTGCATGCGGGCCTGCAGGGTATTCTGCAGCAGGGTCACAATGGTCATTGGACCCACCCCTCCCGGCACTGGCGTGATGAAACTGCACTTGGATGATACCGAAGCAAAGTCTACATCGCCGGCCAATCGAAAACCACTTTTCCGGGAGACATCCGGAACTCGCGTAATTCCAACATCTATTACGACGGCTCCCTCTTTCACCATGCCGCCTTTTATGAACTCAGGCCTTCCCAAGGCAGCAACAATAATGTCGGCACTTCGACAAAGTTCTTCAAGTCCCTTTGTTTTGCTGTGCGTAATAGTGACAGTGCAATTTCCAGGATTCAGGTTGCGCTGCAAGAGAATGCTCATGGGTAAACCAACTATGTGAGAACGCCCTATTACGACACAGTGCTTCCCCTCTGTTTCAACGCTATAACGGCGCAACAACTCAAGAATACCGCCGGGCGTAGCAGGAAGAAAACAGGGCAATCCAAGTACCATTCGTCCTACATTCTCAGGATGAAAACCGTCTACATCTTTTCGTGGATCAACGGCAAGTAGTACTTTTTTCTCATCGATATGCTTGGGCAAAGGCAACTGAATGATATAGCCATCCAAATCGTCCCTGGAGTTCAATTCTTGAATTAACTGAAGTAACTCAGACTCCGCTATAGAAGCATCCTTTTGAATAAGGGTCGATCGAAATCCAACCTCTTCACACGACTTCACCTTTGAGGTCACATAAGTAAGACTGGCGCCATCATCACCAACCAGCACAGCTGCCAAATGAGGCGGCCTATGACCGTTGCCAGCTAATTTCTTCACGGCAGAAGCAATTTCATTTTTAATCTGTCGTGAGGTCGCTAATCCGTCAAGTATTATCATATTCTGGCGCTGTTTGCGCAAAGATGCTCGTGAAAATCAATCGTCCGAAAAAAAATAGTCCCTCTTGTTGAAAAGATAACTCCACTCCGTTCGCTTCTTCAGCTGCAGTTCAACCGGCACAATTTCGGACAAACTGCCCGTTGACTATCTTAACCAATTTTTATACTTCTACTTCGGGTTGAGAAGTTACTTTTACCTCCGATACTATGAAAAAAACTGCATATCCCCTCATCTTGCTGTTCTCCCTGTGTGTGGCCTCGCTCCAAGCACAAATTAAGAACACCACTGAAACAACTGATAAGTTCTCAACCCTTCTCAACTACATCGACCTGATGTATGTTGACACCGTCAACTCCTCCGAATTGGTAGAGAAAGCTATCGTACACATGTTAGAAGAGCTGGACCCTCATTCCGTATACCTATCCAAAGAAGAGGTTGCCGCAGCCAATGAGCCCTTGCAGGGAAGCTTCGACGGAATTGGTGTTCAGTTTCAAATACTGCACGACACTATTCAGGTTATAGAGCCTATTCAAGGAGGTCCTTCGGAAAAGTTGGGTATTAGAAGTGGAGATAAAATCGTAAAAATCGACGGTGAAAACGTTGCCGGTATTGGCATCAAGAACAGCGACGTAATGAAAAAGCTGAAAGGACCAAAAGGCACAAAAGTTTCAGTAGGTATTGAACGCAACCGAGAGCCTGATCTGCTCTTCTACACAATCACCCGCGACAAAATTCCCATCTATTCTGCAGATGCATCGTACATGGCTGCTCCGGGTATTGGCTACATCAAAATAAGCCGATTCGCTCAAACAACAGCAGAGGAAATGCGTAAAGCAATTACTGAACTTCGCGCAGAAGGCATGAAAGACCTCGTTATCGACTTGCAAGGAAATGGTGGCGGACTGCTGGACATTGCAGTTGAGATGTGCGATGAATTCATTTCCGGCGACCGCTTGCTTGTTTATACAGAAGGCCGCTCATTCCCTCGCGATGAACGCAGAGCAAACCCGGAAAAGAAAGGCATTTTCGAAAAAGGAAGGTTGATTGTTCTGATCGATGAGTCTTCCGCATCGGCCAGCGAAATTCTTAGCGGGGCTGTGCAAGACTGGGATCGCGGACTGATTATCGGTCGTCGTTCATTCGGAAAAGGACTCGTTCAACGCCCCGTGCGATTGCCCGACGGAAGCATGGTGCGACTAACTGTACAGAAGTACTTCACTCCTTCGGGTCGTTGCATTCAAAAATCGTATGAAGATGGGCTGGCCAACTATGAAAAGGACAAAGAAATGCGTTTCAAAAACGGCGAGCTTTTCAGTCTTGACAGCCTCAATCTGCCCGACTCGTTGAAATATTTCACCAATCTTAAAAAACGCACTGTATACGGCGGCGGCGGCATTCTCCCTGATATTTTCGTGCCGCTCGACACTTCTGAAAACAGCAACTACTTCAGCGAAATGCTGCGCACCGGAGTCAACAATGATTGGGTAATGGAATACACCAATACCAACCGCAACTCGCTGCTTGAAAAATATCCTACAATCAAGGATTTCACAGCAAAGTATCAACTGCCTTCCAATGCCATGCCCGACATGATTACGCGCCTAACCGAGAAGAAAGTGGTCTACAACGAACAGGAATTCAAAACGTCCGAACACGCCATTCAATTGCGCACAAAAGCCCTGATTGCTCGAAACCTTTACGACGGTGAGGCTTTCTATGTGCTCATCAACGATCTCAATCCCGCTCTAAAAAAAGCCGTTCAAGTTCTTCAAGATGGGTCGTTTGAAAAGATGAAACTCGCCTATTCCGATTTTAAATAAGCTTAGTAAATTTGAACATTCATTTAAAACTTAAAAACACAATACGATGAGTAATGGATTAAAAGTGGGTATTCTGGTAGTTGTTGCCGGTGCCCTTGGATTTCTAGGTTATTCCCAATTTAAAAAGGGTTCAAACGATATTGAATCGCGTCCAGCAGAGACAACCACCCTTTCAACAGATGCCGCATCTGCCTCCACAGGAAACGCAGTTCAAAATGGTGAAATGGCCAACACTGAAAACGGTAAGCTTTCGGAAACTCGCGCAAAAACCGTGATGACGCTTGATAAAAAAGAACACGATTTCGGTACAATTAAGCAAGGTGATCAGGTTGAATGCGCTTTCAAAGTGACCAATACAGGAAACCAGCCTCTTATTCTGGAAGAAGCACACGGCTCTTGCGGCTGCACTGTTCCTGATTACCCGAAAGACCCAATTCCTGCAGGCGAATCACGCGATATCAAAGTGAAGTTCAACTCAACCGGTAAAAAAGGAAAGCAATCGAAAACAGTAACTATTACGGCGAATACAGAGCCTATTCAAACCATTGTTACGATTCACGCCATGGTTGATGCTCCTGAAACAGAAGGGAAAGAAAAAACGAAGGGCGGTCACTAAGAACGAATCCTCTTTTGTGAGATACGAAGGGCTGCATTTGCAGCCCTTTTTTCTTTCTACACGTTATAATGCTTCATCACGATTGCCTCGAAAACCCGATCAGGCAATAGCCGCATCAGGTAATACGCCAACTTCGCCTGCGGCTTCGCTACCCGATATCGGAGACGTGGTTTATCCGTGTTTAATATGCGATAAATACAAGCGGCGACAGCCTGCGGACTTAAGCCGTCTTCCACTTCTCGGTTTATCTGATGTTGCAATGCTTGGTGATTCGTTAAATGACGCTTCGAAACGGCTCCAACGACTTTTCTATTCGTATTGATATCAGTTCGCACATCGCCGGGCTCTACCAACACCACTCGAATTCCATCGGCCGCCACTTCATAAGAAAGTGCTTCTGAATAACCCTCCACGGCAAACTTACTTGCGCAGTAAATACCTCTGTAAGGAAGTCCCATTTGGGCTGCCATCGATGTGATGTTGATTATATAGCCCGACTTAGCACTTCTCAATAGATCTAGTGCGTTTCTACAAACATGATGCACCCCCATCAAATTAGTTCGAAACAACGCCTCTACCTCCTCCGGGGTGCTATCCTCAATGGAGCCAAGCATACCCAATCCGGCGCTGTTGATCACTGCGTGCAAGCATCCAAACTCATTCTGAATCGACAGCATCATCGCCTGAACTGAAGCCAAATCAGTCACATCCATTTGGACATTCCTAAGCCCTGCGGAGTCACCTCCACTTCCCGAACGCGATGCCCCAATGACGAGGTATCCCTTTTCTGCAAGAAAAAGCGCAATGGCCCTGCCTATTCCGCTGCTCGCCCCTGTAATAAGTACAACACCTTTCATCCCACTAACCGATTGTTCATTCCAAATGTAGCCTTCACATCGATGCTATAGATACTTTCGCATTGTAATTTTGAACCGCAACCTCGAAACATGAATAGCTGGATTGATCAATTCGAACAACATGGATGGGCTGAAATAAAAGGCTTCATCAACGAAACCGATTCATCCGGCATTCGCTCTGAAATCATTGAAATACAAAACAGCAACGGTTTTAAGCAAGCAGCGATTGGCAAGCAAGATCTTAAAACGGTTGACACATCGCAACGTGGTGATTTCATCAGCTGGATAGATGGGCAGCAAGCTCCGTTGCACACTCAAATGTATCTCGATAAAATATCAGCCGTCATCGAGCAGCTCAATTATAACTTCTACCTAGGCATTCGTGATTACGAATTTCACTATGCACATTATCCGCCCGGGACGTTCTATAAACGGCACGTCGACCGTCATAAGAATGGCTCTCCCCGCAGAGTTTCTTCTGTGCTCTATTTGAATTCTAATTGGCAACCTTGTGATGGCGGAGAACTTGTCATCTACAACACCGGCGGCGCTGTAAGTCGCATAGACCCCATGGAAGGTACCTTGGTAATCTTTCTCAGCGAGCTGGAGCATGAGGTACTGCTTACCTCTCGAGATCGCATGAGTATCACTGGCTGGATGCTCAACGAAACCATTTTGTGACATAAAAAAAGGCTGCCCTTTCGGACAGCCTTTTCATTCATTCTATAAAGAGATTATTGCTTCACAAAGCGCATGCTTTGGATTTCGCTGCCCACCATCAAGCGAACTTGATAGATACCGGCTGCTGCACCTGCCATGTCGATTGATTCAACACGCGTAGCGCGCACATTGCCGAGATCTTTCATCATCACTACTCGACCGCTGTTATCAACGATTGAGTAAGACATTGATTCACCGGCAAGGCCTTCCATGCTCATTACGAATTGACCATTGTTCGGGTTTGGAAACAGGCTGATGTTGTATGAACGATTAAGCTCATTCACACCTGTAATAGTGATGCTCTGCTCAATGGTACAACCGTTTGCGTCCGTTACAGTCAAGGTGTATGCACCGGCATCAGTAGCATCTGTAAGACCTGTCAAATCCTGAGCATTGCTGGTAAATCCATTTGGACCGCTCCAGTTGTAATCATAAGCAGGGGTACCACCTGAAACTGTGTATGCAGAGCTACCACCCGCATCTTCGTCGATTGGGTTAGCAGTAAGACCATCAATAGTCAAGACTGCTGGCTCAATGATAGCTGATGCAGCAGAAGCTACATACGAACAACCATTCGCGTCAACAATGTTTACAACGTAATTACCGGCTGAAAGACCGCTGAATACCGGGTTCGTATCGTTCGAACCAGGAGTAGCATTCAATGCGTAAGTGAATGGGAAAGAACCGCCTGTAGCTTCAACGCTAATTGAACCGTCAGTTGATCCATTACAAGAAATGCTGCTTACACCGGTGTTTGAACCCAACACACCCGGCTCAACCACTTCAATTGTTTGTGTCGCTTGACAACCGACTGCATCTTCAGCAACCAATGAGATTGTAGCATTGCCCAAACCGCTCACTACGTTGTTGCTAGAAAGTGCACCACCATCGAAGCTATATTGAATGGCACCGGTACCACCGGTAGAAGAAACCGTAACAGAGCCATCTGTATCACCATTGCAAGAAGGAGTATTCACATCGACTGTAACGACGATAGCCGGACCACCTTGTACTGTGAATGTGTACTCAGCTGTACAAAAGTTTTCATCTTGCGCATAGATGGTGTGATCACCCACGTTCAAGTTATTCAAAACAATGGTAGAAGCACCACCTTCCAACAAATACGTTCCGTCGTTTACCAAAGAGAAGTCAACGTCGCCTGTACCACCAAACCAAGAAACAATCTTGGTCACATCTGTAGAATTGAAACACTCACCAACACCGGTAGAAGATGCTTCCATGTTGATGGCGAGAGGACTGGCAATTGTAAAGTTACTTCCTTGAGCGGAGCAATTTCCTCCATCGGTAACTACAAAATAGTAAGAACCACCGATCAAACCACTGTAGTTTGGTGAAGACAAGACTACCGGATCGTTATTACCGTCTAGAACAGGATTGCCATTGCTGCTAAATAGAGCGAACGACAATGTTCCGATTCCTCCGCCATAGTTAGCCGCATTCGTTGCAACAGAGCCGTTGTTTTCGCCTGCACAAGCTATTGCAGTGCCTAAACTGCTGGTCAAGAATACTGGAGAAACACTAACCACTTGAGTAGCTTCACAGGTAAGAACGCCTGGGTTTGCAAGAACATTATCATAGCGTGTATCGCGAACTGTTACCGTGTAGCTTCCCGCATTCAAATCAGCAAAGACGTTCGTTCCATTGATGGAAAGTCCCTGAGGAGCACCGTTCAAAAAGTAATCATAAAATGCTTGAGCACCGGAAGCGGTAACGCTAATGCTACCAGCGTTAGCTCCGGGACAACCGGGAACTACTGAAGGCGTGTCTAGCGTAATATCGCAAGGCAGCAAGCACAGACCATTATCGTATGTTGCTGTCTCGTTAAAGTTAATTGCTGAAGGCTCTGTGCAACCTGCCACACATCCTGTGGTGCTCGAGAATTCGAATGAACTGTTAACCGCATCAGAACCAGGACCAGAATAGTTTGGGAAAACCTGTAGATTGAATACACCGCAAATCTCGCCGTCCGTAGTAATTTGGGCAATAAGAACTTTCAAGTCCGAGCCGGCTTGTGAATTCGTGTTGTCGGGAAGAACAAACCAGGTGGCTCCCACAGGTGTATTTACAACAAACTCCCCTGAACCATAGGGCGCAGTTGCGAAAGCTTGGTTTTGCCAAGACTGAGTAGCATCCTCAGCTTTGTAAAGCGGATTCAATGAGCCATCGTCGTTACAAGACACACCCACAGTTAGGTATGAGTCATATTCAGCGATTGCTGTTGCCGGATTGTTAAAAAGTATACAAGGTGAAGCATCTCCCAGCACACCACCACCAGTGGGACTATTCCATATGCCCGAGCCCGATACTGAAAGCGACAATGGGTTATCGTCATTTCCTGAAACCGTAGTAACACGGTCGGTCGAATTTTGAGTATTGGCATAAATGCGATAGGTCGTATGCCCTGCCGGATACCCGGTTACCGAACCGTTATCGGTATAAAACTCCTCAACGGTGATGCTGGTTACCTGTGCTTGGGTGCTCGAAAACGCTCCCAGACAAACAGCAAAAAAAAGTAATGCTCTCTTCATGAGTTATTATGGTTTGGATACAGGTTAATGTTTGTTTTAACCGCCAAATATAGTCGGCAACGAGCATTCATAAAATTTTTCTTTCCACATTCTTGAAATGAAAAAGGGCCCCTTTTGGGAGCCCTTTTCAATATCGAAAAAATCGAAGGCGATTATTTCACCATCACATTAAACACCTGGTTTTCAGAACCGCTGTTGATTGTCAAAGCGTAAACGCCTGAAGCCAATGCAGCAGTATTCATGGTAACGGTCTTCTGACCGAACACTACACCCAGATTTTCTTCAACCACAACCTGTCCAAGGCTATTTACCATGCGAACAGTCATGCGCTGAGCAACTGCGGCTTCGAATTGAACATTCAACAGTTCTTCAGCAGGCACTGGGAAAATGCGCACATTAGCAGCAACCGTAGTTTCATTTACCGATACAGCAGCACAAGCTTCACATGTGTCGAAAGTCCAGCATACAGCTACAGGGTTGCCATCAGTGCGAACCAGTTGACGGTTGTCACTGAAACCACTATTGTCAACACCGCATCCTCCGATTTCAGTAAAATCTGCTGTTTCTTCTGTGAAATCAGCACCACCTGGAGTGCCAGCGCGGAATTTGTAGAACATTGAGCTTATGCAAACCTGTGGAACAGTTACAGACCAAGTACCATCGCCATCGGTGTCGGTCATTTGCAACGCTCCATCTTGCCAGTTAGGCTGGGTGAAGTCACCCATTACCCACATTACTTGACCTGCTGCCAATTGAATTGCACCCGGACGCACTTCAAAAGTCACATCACCAGGAGCTACAATAGCTCCGCATGGCTCCGAAGAGTTGTAACAAACGGAAGGCAATACTTCAGGAGTTTCAGCAACAACAGTCAATTGACGGTTACCGATACCTTCCCAGCCACCTGCACCTACACGGAATTTATATTCGTAAGCACCAGCAGACAAATTCAAGGTAATAGTCCAAATACCATCACCATCGTCATCACTCATAGGAGATCCATTTGTCCAATCGGTCACAGTTCCCATGAGGTTAACTCCCGGTGAGGTGTCCAAGCATGAAGCATTCATATCTACACTAAACGTGATTGCAACTGGCTGTGAACATGGGTCGCATGAGTTCCAGCAAAAAACCGGAAGAACTGTATTTACGTCGGTAATTGACAACAAACGGTTTTGGCCGTCACCGCATGGGGAACCAACAGCTTCATTCGGGTAAATCCAATCGTTACCGTTGATGTACTTATACTGGATTGGGTCAGCAGTTGCGGTCACAATGGTTGTTTCCCAGATGTTGTTATTGTCCCAATCTTGGAGCGGAACAAACGTTGTCCAGTTTACGAACGAACCGTTTACGTGAACACCGGAAGGGCTGATATCTTCACCTGGCTCTGCGAAGATTCCATCAGCATCCAAATCTACTGTGCTCATATCTACACGCATGCGAATTGCATTCTCTCCGCAGTTTGCACATTCGCCATAACATACAGAGTATGAAGTGGCTTCTGTGCCTACCATGATTTGGCGGTTGCTGTTACCATTTACCTCAACGGTACAGGTCTGTGGAACGTTTTCAGCGAACGGCCAGTCATTACCGTTAATGAACTTAAACTCATACCTACCGGCAACCAAGTTAAGGGTTAGCGTATAAGTTCCGGCTCCCGCATCAGATAAAGTAAGTGCAGGAACGTTAGGATCCCAGTTACCATCACCTGATGTAGCACTCATGTAGACCGGATTTTCCGCAGTGCCATCATTATTGTTGTCATAGAAATTTCCTGCAACATGCACTCCATCAGGGGAAGCATCTCCTAGTGGAAATGTCACGTTGAAAGTCACTGCTGTCTGCGCCATTGCGCCTGCAGCAACCATCAAACTCAAGATACTCAAGTAGATTTTTTTCATAATTGTTTTTGTTAATTGGATAGTTGGTGTACTTTAAACACTATGCCTCAAAAATAAATACTTTCGCAATTGTCAAGCATGACGATTTATTTTTTTATGAAACTATCTTTTCCACAATTACTGATTGCGCTCCTCTGCTTTGGCACTGCCCAATTCAATGACGCAATTTCACAATCTGTCGTGCGCGCCGACCCGCCCAACTGGTGGTCGGGCATGCAGCACAGCAAGGTAGAAATCCTGTTCCATGCGAAATACATCGGCAAGTGCAGAGCCTTTGTTCAAAGCGAGCACTGCAAAATCATCGGCACAACACCTCTTCCCAACCCCGATTATCTGCTGGTAGAAGTTGAAATAAGCCCCGATTGTCCGGCAGGCAAAGTGGAGTTCAATTTCGCTTCTTCGCGCAATGATTACGCATTTTCGTTTCCCATTGAAAGTCGCTCCACCAAGACAGTCAAAGGGCTCGATGCGTCAGACCTTATCTACCTCGTTTTCCCGGATCGTTTTTCGAACGGAGATGCTTCCAACGACAACAACCCTTCCCTACTCGAACCCAAGGCAGATCGCGCAGGACTCAAAGCCCGTCACGGCGGAGACATAAAGGGAATTACCGACCATCTCGACTACTTCACGCAACTGGGGGTGTCCGCACTTTGGCTAAACCCGGTGTTGGAAAACAACCAGCCCTATGAAAGCTATCACGGCTATGCGGCTACTGATTTGTACAAAGTTGATCCGCGATTGGGTACTAATCAGTCCTACAAAGAGCTAGTAGATCAGTGCCACCAAAAAGGAATCAAGGTAATCTGGGATGTGGTATACAACCACTGGGGCAACGAGCACCATTTGTTCAAGAACCTGCCCGACAGCAACTGGGTACATTGGTTTCCGCAATTCACGCGCACGAGCTACCGCGCTGAAACGCTCATGGATCCATACGCCAGCAACGCCGACCGCGACATCATGACCAACGCGTGGTTCGACAAGCACATGCCCGACCTCAATCAGCAAGACCCTCATTTGGCGCGCTACCTCATTCAGAACTCACTGTGGTGGGTTGAATACGCGGGCATCGACGCGTTTCGAATCGACACATACGCATATCCCGATCAGACCTTCATGAAGCAACTCGACGAAGCTATGCGATTGGAGTATCCCGACTTTTTCCTGTTTGGTGAAACGTGGGTGCAGGGCTCGCCCGTGCAGGCCTGGTTCACGGAAGAAGCAGAAGTAAAGAAGGAGTTCAACTCATCGCTGCATTCTGTAACCGACTTTCAACTCTACTACGCCATCACGAAAGGCTTGAAAGAAAACTTCGGTTGGGAGGAAGGATTCCGTCGTATTGAGCTCGCGCTTGCACACGACATTCTGTACAAAGAACCCAACAACCTCGTCACTTTTCTGGACAACCATGACCTGAGTCGTTTTTATAGCATGATGGGAGAAGACATGGCGCGATTCAAAATGGGCATAGCCCTACTTTACACACTGCGCGGTATACCTTCCATTTACTACGGTACCGAAATTCTGATGAAGAATTTCTCCGACCCCGACGCCAAGGTGCGCGAAGATTTTCCCGGCGGCTGGCAAGGTGACCCTTCGAATAAATTCACTTCTGCCGGTCGAACCAGACAAGAACAGGAAGCGTTCGACTTCTGTTCTATACTCGGCACATGGCGCAAGGTAAACACGTGGTTTGGCAACTCGAAGCTCATGCAATTTGTACCGGAGGAAAACACCTACGTCTACTTCCGCTACGACGACAAGCACACCGTGATGTGTGTATACAACGGCAACGACAAGGCACACACGCTCAACCTGAGTCGCTTCAAGGAGCGAATGGGTAAGGCCAAAGTGGGACGTGACATCATCAGCCGCAGAGAGATGTCCCTTGAAAAAGAGTTGGTGCTGGATCCGAGGTCGGTAATGGTGGTAGAGCTACCTCATTGACAACAGGACAATCCATGAGGTAAGGACGCACTGCTGTGCGTCCACCTAGACAAGAGTCCAACACTCAGTTCTCACATGCTAGACCTCGAGAGGACGAGGGTAAGGACGCACTGCTGTGCGTCCAATGACAACGACTATCCTGGCATGAGCTCTGACAACAACAGGCGCCACCTCTCCGGCACCTCCATTGTGCAACGCTCCTCATAGTCGAAACACACCAACACCGAAGCTCCGGTAGCGCACAATTGCTCACCTCGCATGTAACGATAGCCCAATGTATAACTCTTGTTGCCGATGTGTTTGCAGAAGACATGGATATCCACTTTGTCGTTGAAATGAATCGGCTGCAGATAATCCATTTCGTTGCGTGCCACGAGAATGCCTTGCTTGTTCCAGTTCCATTCATCGCCAACCAGCTGGTGAAAGAAATAGATGCGCGCTTGCTCGGCATAGGTAAAGTACGTGGCATTGTTCACATGCCCCATTACATCGATATCAGAAAATCGTATGTCAACTCGATACGGTTTCAATTCCATCTTATTCAACTTCGATAACAAGTCCTTTCAAGTATTCTCCTTCCGGGTGATAGATGCTCACGGGATGGTCGGCCGGCTGATGCAATTGGTGCAACACGCGCACCTTGCGACGTGCGTTTATACTCGCCGCCATGATAGAGTCGCGGAAGAGTTTTTTGTCGACCACCTGCGAGCATGAGAACGTGAAGATGATGCCTCCAGGTTTAATCTGCTTGATAGCAGCTTCATTGATGCGGATGTAGCCTTGAACCGCCTTGTGCCGTGCACTGAGGTGTTTGGCAAATGCCGGCGGATCAAGTACGATGATGTCGTAATCTTCCTTCAGTTGCTTCATATACTCAACTGCGTCGGCTTTTATAACATCGTGAACAGGTGCTTCGAAACCGTTGAGCTTGGCATTGACCACCGCAAGGTCAAGCGCCCTCTGACTGCTGTCGAGGCTATGCACCAAGGTTGCCCCCGCTTTGAGCGCATACACCGAAAATCCGCCGGTGTAGCAAAACGTGTTGAGCACCTTTTTCCCCTTGGCAAAGTCACCGAGTAATTTTCTGTTTTCGCGCTGGTCGATGAAGAAACCTGTTTTTTGGCCGCCTTCCCAATCCACGTCAAACGCACAGCCATGCTCGTTGCATGATGCATCTTGCTTGCTCCCAATTAGGTATTCGCCATGCGTGCCGGTTCCCTTCCCTCCTACTTTCTCGTCGCCGCGATCATAAACCGCGCTGATTTTATCACCGTAAATCTTCGCAATAGCATCGGCGATGATTTGACGCTGTTCGAACATACCCGCGCTGTGCGTTTGAATTACCGCAGTGCTGCCATAGATGTCGACAATGAGTCCGGGAAGGCCATCGCCCTCTCCGTGAATCAAACGATAGATTGTAGTGTTTGCATTGTCAGTAAAACCCAACAGCTTGCGCAAGCGATACGCATTGCTGATTTTCTCGACCCAGAAATCGGCACTGCCATCGAACCCATCAAATGAAAAGATGCGCACTGCAATGGAACCCTCAGAGCAATGCCCTGTTGCGAGGTATGCACCTTTGCTATCGCACACTTCCACGATATCGCCGTCGTGCGCTGCGCCTTCTGTTTTTTGAATGGCCCCGCTGAACACCCACGGGTGATAGCGCTTGATAGATTGTTCTTTACCGGGCTTGAGAATGATTTTGGTTAATGACATGGCGGCAAAGCTACCGAATTATACAGTGTGGCGCGAGTGAGTGGGTTAGATAAGTACTAATTACACAGTGCGAAGTGCGAAGTGCGAGGTGCGAAGTGCGAGGTGCGAGGTGCGCGTCACGATAATCCGTTGGTAGGGACGCATGGCAATGCGTCCATAAGATGCGAGGTGCGAGGTGCGCGTCACGATAATCCGATGGTAGGGACGCATGGCAATGAGCACATAAGGTGCGAGGTGCGAGGTGCGCGTCACGATAATCCGATGGTAGGGAGGCATAGCAATGCGTCCACAAGGTGCGAGGTGCGCACAAGGCGCTCCGGTTTACGAATTGCTGCTAGGCCTATGTCAAGCACTGCCCTACCATAAGAATCGGTGATGGTGCGGGGCAGAGGGCAACGTTATGGCAATCGCAATCTTCCCTCATCGTCCATCATCACCTCCTGCACATCCAACTTGCGGCGGATGAACTCAATCACTTTCTCGGGGTCATACTGTGAAAGGGATTTAACTGCCGCTTCAACCGTGAGTGGCGATGCAAGCAACAGTCGGAAAAGATCTTCGTCCAGCTGATGCATGCTCAACGATGTGCGTTTAATGCGCTCTTCGTTGCGGCACACATCGCAATGACCACAAGGCTGCGGGAAGTCATCGCCGAAGTAGCGCAACAACTGCACGCTGCGACATATATCGCGGCGCAAGTATTTCTCCATGGCATGCCAGCGCTCTTCGTCGCCTTGCTTGCGCACGTCGTATACCTCTTTGGGTATGCGCACGTCTTCTTCACGCATACGAGCGGTGAGCAGGGTGATACGCGGCTTGTCGGTTTGCGGCTCATAGGCAATGACGCCTAATGCCATTAGTTGCTGCAACTTCTGAGACACATCGGCAAACGTGCTTTTCAGCTGCGTGGCTATCTCGCTCTCACGAATCACCACAAACTGATCGAACATCCCGCCATACATGCGCAACAGTGCGGGTATGATGCGCTCCCACTCGGGATGCGCTACCTGAAAACTATAGAGTCCGTTTTTGTCGAGAGTCACCATCATACGCGAAGGCACATAACTGCCTTCATCGAAATGGAGCACACCGCTCAACGAGAGCAATTGCAACGATGCCAGCACTTCGGCCGGTTTGCTGGCGGTAAGCTTGGCCAATGCTCCAAAGTCGACGGGAAACACCTGATCTTGCCCCGCTCCTACGGCCAACTGCAAATGCGCGCCCAGAGCGCGATACAAAGCCCTTACATTTTCGATGGGCGGGAACTTGACCTCGTGGTTCTTCTTCGCTCGCTGAATATCGCTTTCATTCCACAAAAGCACGGCATGTGCCTGCAAACCGTCGCGACCGGCCCTACCCGCTTCCTGATAATAGGCTTCGGGCTGCGTTGGCACATCGGCATGCAACACCAGACGCACATCGGGCTTGTCGATGCCCATACCGAAGGCATTGGTTGCGCACATCACGCGCATATCGCCTTTCATCCAGCGTTTAAAAGAGTCCTGCCGTTGCTCGTGCGTGAGACCTGCATGATATACACCACTCGCGATGCCTCGCTTCCAGAGCATGTCAGCAATGGTGTGTGTGCGCAATCGCGAAGAGCAATACACGATGGCACTGCCGGGCATCTTCTCCAGAATCTCGGCCATCTTGCCGTCCTTGTCTTCGTGATAAAGCACATTGTAAGAAAGGTTGGCCCGCGCAAACCCGGAGGAAAGCACGTGTGGTGCGCGAAACTTCAATTGCTTCTGGATATCGTTCACTACTGCAGGTGTAGCACTCGCCGTGAGTGCGAGCACAGACACCTCGGGAAACACTTCTCGCAATTCACCAATGCGCAAATAGTCGGGACGAAAATCGTAGCCCCATTGCGAGATGCAGTGCGCCTCATCAACCGCAATGAGCGACAACTTCATTTTGCGCACACGCGCCTGAAACAATTCGTTTTGCAGACGTTCCGGCGAAACATACAGGAAGTGCACCGTTCCATAGACGCAGTTGTCTAGCACACGGTCGATTTCCCGATAGCTCATCGACGAGTTGACGGCATGTGCGGTGAGTCCGCGCTTGCGCAAGGCTTGCACTTGATCGTTCATGAGCGCCAACAACGGCGATATCACCAAACAGACTCCTCCTCTGCACAGAGCCGGCACCTGAAAGCAGAGCGACTTGCCACCACCCGTGGGCAGAATAGCCAGAGTGTCGACGCCATCAATTGCCGATTGCACCACCTCTTCCTGCGCCGGGCGAAAGGTGTCGAAGCCCCAGTACTTTTTGAGTATGTCGTGTTGAATAGCCATGGTGCTGAGGCGAAAGTTAAGCGATAAAGGGCGAGGGGCGAGGGGCGATGTTGTAACCTCCTTCGCACATCGCACATCGCCCTTCGCACATCTCTTAACAGCCTTTCACAAATAAATCCCCGCCCTCTTTCGTTACATGGCACAGAGATTGGCAATGACCCAATCGTCTAAGAAAAACTTCTCGCAAGTTTGGTTTTGGTTAAGGTTAAGGAAATACCCCCGGAAACGTTCGGGGGTTTTTCTTTTTACAATGTTCTGACCGATTGGATTAAATCGAAATTCCTTTAGACGAATTTTAAAAAATTGAAACCTAAAAAGGAAATACCCCGTTACAAAGGGCATAATGAAAAACAACAAACTAACTAATCGTGACATGCACATAACACAGGAGTGCATTCACTACATGAAACCTTGCAGAACTCTGAGGAAAACTACCTAACCTAACTTTAAATGTATGCTGGAGTATTACAAGGCTGTGCTGGGCAATGTGACGTTTGATACAATGCTCTTCCGTAAAGAACTCCGCAAAGCAATGCGCGAACTCATAGCCGACGATCGAGTGCGGCTGAGAGATTGGCTCAAGCAGAGCGGACACGTTTGAAAAACTAAATTACTTAAACGAGTTCTATTGAAAAGGTCGTCCA
>CAMAYP010000040.1 GCA_945862415.1 Chryseobacterium gleum
GACAGCGAGCGTCGCCTCAAGAGCATGCTACACTGGGACGTGAACAACGGTATTGCGCGCCGCGCGTGGGCCCGCAACGACGAGGCTGTTTTTGCGATTGAACGCGCGATGCAAGCCGAGCCGCGGTTGAAGGTGACGCTGCCCAACGATGTTAGTAGCGATTTGGATTTATAGCGACGTTCTTTTATTGAGTGCTCCACCCGAACTTCGTTCGGGTTATCCTATAGTCAAGCCCTTCGGGCTTGGTGGTTGCGCCTCTTTTGCACTCCGAAGCCCGCAGGGCTTCACTTTCAATACCTCCGAGCGCAGTTCGGAGATAGAAGAAACGCGCTAGCCAGCTATCCTGATCTTTTCTCCGAAGCCCGAAGGGCTTCACTCTAAAAAATTACCTTATGGAATATTTATGCATTTCATAGGAAAAGGAAATGGGTTGATTGGACGCATTTTTCAGCGTGCTTTTACAATGCGATATTCCATTTATGCTTCTGCAGCTACGCATATGCTGCACAGCGATTTTGAATCGCGCAATTCCTTTGTGCCATGAGCACATACACACAGATTTTATATCAGGTGGTGTTTAGCACGAAGTATCGACGCAAGACACTCACGAAGCCCGGCCGCGAGCAATTGTTTCGCTATATCTGGGGCATTTTGGATAGCAGGCGCTGCAAGTTGTTTCGCATCAATTGCGTGGAAGATCACATGCACATTGTATTCGCATTGCACCAGTCGGTGGCATTAGCGCAATTGGTGCAAGACATCAAAGTCGGTAGCTCGCTTTACATCAAGCGCAATAAGTTGTTTCCGGAATTTACCGCATGGCAAACAGGTTATGGTGCGTTTACGTATTCAACCGAGGCACGTAAGAATTTGATTCGGTATGTCATGAATCAAGAGGCGCATCATGCGCGCAAGAATTTTAAGAAGGAGTATGTAAAGTTGTTACGCGAGCAGGAGGTGGAGTTTGATGAGGCGCGGTTGTTTGAGGAGGAATGAATCTGTGGGCGATGCCCACAGAGATCTATAGTCAAGCCCTTCGGGCTTGGTGGCTTTTGCGCGGAGGTGATGCGTGGCGAAGCGGGCGTCATATCCGAACTACGTTCGGATGAACGAAAAGTCAAGCCCTTCGGGCTTGGTGGTTGCGCCCCGTTTCACTCCGAAGCCCGGAGGGCTTCACCTTAAGATACTCCGTGCGCAGCTAGGAGAGAAAGGAAAGCCCTAATCGCGCTATCCCGCCCTCTTCTCCGAAGCCCGCAGGGCTTCACCTTCCATACCTCCGAGCGCAGCCCCGAGGTATGGAAAGACCTTCAAGCTGAAAAAATCTATTCTATAGGCATCTTATACACATACTTGTACTTCATCTTCTGCAGCATCACGAACATCACGGGTACCATGATGAGCGTGAGGAAGAACGAGAACACAACGCCGTAGATAATCGCTACCGACATCGGTTTCCAGAAGGCTACGTTATCGCCTCCGAGGTAGAAATTGGCGTCGTAGGTGGAAAACCAGTTCACGAAGTCGATGTTCAATCCGAATACAAGCGGCACAAGTCCGAGTATCGTTGTTATCGCGGTGAGCATCACAGGGCGCAAACGCGTTGCCCCCGATTCAATCGTGATGCGTTTCAACTCGGCCCATGGTAATTGCGATTCAACAGGAATACCTAATTCTTCTTTTCTGCGGTCAATCAACATGATGGTGAAGTCAATCAATACAATCGCATTGTTTACTACTACACCTGCGAGCGAGATAATACCCAACATGGTCATTACGATTACAAACTCCTGCCGGAAAATAACCAGTCCTAGGAATACACCGATGAAGGAGAACAGAATGGATAGCATCAACACAACAGGTGTGCTAATGGAATTGAATTGACCGATTAGAACAAGCACAACCCCAACGAGCGCAACGATGAGTGCCATCAATAGAAACGACATCTCTTTGGCTTGCTCTTCTTGCTGTCCGGTGAAGGCAACCGAACTGCCTCCATTGGCTTCGAAACCGAGCATTTCCTTTTTGATTTGATCAACGACTTCATTTGCATTGTAACCATCGAGCACATTGGAGTAGATGGTTACTACGCGATCCATGTCTTTGCGTTTCACTGCGCTAAACGTATCGCTTTCTTTATACGATGCGATAGCACTCACGGGTACTTGCACGATACGACCGGTGGTCATATCGCGGTAGGTAATTTTCTGGTTGAGAATTTTCTCTGCGCTATTGCGCTCTTCCAGCGGGAAGCGCAAGTTGATTTTGTGATCGTCGTCGCCGTCTTTAAACGTGCTTACTTCTCTTCCGTAGAGCGATGAACGTATGGCGTCGCCCACTTGGTAAATACTCAATCCATAGCGTCGTGCACGTTCAGTGTCCACTTCGATTGGTAGTTCGGGTTTGTTTTTATCGACGTCGATTTTCAACTCTTCAATACCGCCGATGTATTTTGTTTCTACCAATTGTTTGATACGCTGTGCAGTGAACAGCAGCGAATCATAATCGTCGCCACGCACTTCAATATTCACCGGAGGTCCTTGTGGTGGCCCCATTTCACTCGGGCTTACAATGATGCTCGCATCAGGATATTCTTTCAAACGCGTGCGCAAATTGTTCATCACCTCTGTAGTGCTGACATCGCGGCGAAGTCTCGATTCAACAAAGGAAAGTGTAATACGACCCTTGTGGGGTGTGTTCTCGAGCGATGGGCCTTGCTGCGGATCGGAAGTACCATTACCAACGTTAGCAATTACAGACGACACCAGGAAGTTCTTGTTTTTATCGCGTATCGTTTCGTCTTCATACTTTGAAACCTCATCTAGGATGATCTCTTCGATTTCCTTCGTTACGCGGTTCGACTCTTCGATGTTGGTGCCGATTGGTTTTTCAATAAAGATGTTTACATACTGCGGAGCACCTTGTGGGAAGAAGATTACTTTGGGAGGGAACAATCCAAATAGCACAAACGAAAGAATAAGTAATCCGAAGGTGCCCATGAACAACCAGCGCTTGCGGCCTTCCTTCAGTGAGAAGCGGAGAATGCGGTTGTAAAATGAGTCGAGTTTCATGAGGGGACCGTTCTGGAATTTCTTAGAGAAGGGAGCAAGGAAGTATTCGTTCAACAGCATTATAACCCCAAGCAGCATAAGGATGTTGCCCAACCAGATTACGCCCGCAATGGCGCTTGCAAGACCAATTGCGATGAGTGTTCCGGCTACCTTCCAAAGTTGCTTTCGATTGGTTTCAAGATCGTCGACACGCATGTATTGCAGGCACATTACAGGATTGATGATAAGCGAAACAACCAACGAAGCGAATAGCACGACAATTACCGTGAGCGGCAGGTATCCCATGAATTGCCCCATGATACCCGGCCAAACACCTAGTGGCAGATAGGCAACCACATTGGTTAGTGTAGAGATGATGATAGCCCAGGCTACTTCACCTACGCCGAGTTTGGCGGCTTCCATTTTGGAATGCCCTTCCGACATAAGGCGGTTGATGTTTTCAACCACAACGATACTGTTGTCGACGAACATACCAAGCGCCAGAATGAGGGCGAACAGTACCATGAGGTTGAGT
The DNA here is from genome assembly GCA_945862415.1 of Chryseobacterium gleum. GTDB lineage: Bacteria > Bacteroidota > Bacteroidia > Flavobacteriales_D > Sanyastnellaceae > JAIBBG01. The sequence goes on from CAMAYP010000040.1 coordinate 3,583, forward strand.
GTCACGCCCATCAAGCTCAAGATAGAAAACGAAAGGAGCATGGTGAGTGGAATGGCAACACCTACAAAGAGAGCGTTGCGCAAGCCGAGCCAAAACATGATGACGAAAACAACAAGCACAATACCAAAAAAGATATTGTTCTCGAGATCGCTCACCTGCATGCGTGTGAAGCCGGTTTGGTCGTTGGTAATGGTAAGTGTAAGGTTGGATGGGAGGAAGTCTTTCTTGGCATCGTCTATTGCTGCTTTGATTGCATCGCTGGCCTCGAGAAGGTTTTCGCCTCCGCGTTTGATGACGTCGAGGCTTACAACAGGGCTTTTGAATTCACGAGCGTATGATTCTTTTTCTTTCTCTGCGAATGTGACAGTTGCCACGTCGCGCAGGTATACAATGTCTTGACCTTCGTTTTTGATGACAACGTTTTCAATGTCTTGCATGTTTTTGAATTCGCCACTCACCTTAACCGACCGATTCATGTCGCCCAGGCGAATGTCGCCTGCGCTTACGGTGGTATTCTGGCTTCTCAGTGCATCGGCAATGTCGTTGAAGTTCAGTTGACGCGCTTCCAATGCGAAGTTGTCGATCTCGACGCGCACCTCTTTTTCAGAAAGACCTTTGATATCGACCTTATTGATTTGCGGAATTTTCTCGAGCTCATCCTCCAAATGTTCTGCATAGTCTTTCAAATCTTCGAGCGAATAGTCGCCGCTGAGGTTGATGTTCATGATAGGCATCAACTCTGAGAAATTCATTTCAAAGATGTTGGGTTCTGCCGGCAGGTCTTTGGGGAAATCAGGATCCGACATCGCTTTATCAACGGCGTCTTTCACCTTGCGCAACGCATCGTCGGCTGTAATCGAGAAGTCGAATTCGATGTTGATGGCACTATAGCCTTGTACCGACGAAGACGTCATCTTGTCGATGTCGGTGATGGTATTGATTTCCTTTTCGAGTTGCTTCGTTATGAGTTTCTCGATGTCTTCGCCTGAGTTTCCGGGATAAGCGGTTCCGACATAAATAGTAGGCACCACGATTTCAGGAAAGCTCTCTTTCGGTACAGTGATATACGTGTACACGCCCCAGAAGAAAATGATGAACGTGAGCACCATGACAACCTTACGGTTGTTGAGCGCCCAATTAGAAAGCCCGAATTGACGGTAAGTAAACTCGGAGTGATTTTTATTCTGATCCATGCCGATTCTATTAATTGTTGGCGATACGTATTTCCTGACCGTCTACCAGTTTGCGCGCTCCTTTGCTGATGATGCTTTCGCCACCAACTAAGCCGGCAAGAATTTCAGTTTGTCCTTCGTAGCTTTTTCCGCTTGTAACAATCACTTTTTTCGCTTTCATATTATCATTGATAAATACAAACGAGCGTTCTTCCGCATCTTTCATGATGAGAGATGAGGGAAGCACTATGGTACTGTCGGCTACGTAGTCAGCGAAGCGAACACTACCGATGAGATTAGGCTTCATATTTGAATTGTTTTGCGGCAAATCCATGCGAACTTCAAATGTGCGATTGGCGGGTTTGATGGTGTTTCCGATAAGGGAAATTTTGGTCGCAATCGTATCAAGGTTCGGAATGATGACTTCCGCTTCCTGTCCTTGACTGATGATTGCGATATAACTTTCGCTGATGTCGGCGAGCATGTAATTATTACCGGGATTAATGATGGTCATGACCGGCATGGGTGATCCCATTGCAGCGGCCTCACCTTCTTTCAGGTATATCTTGTCAACCGTTCCGCTGATGGGTGCGGTAATGATATATTGCGCAATTTGCTCGCGCACTTGTTTGATCTGTTCTTCGAAATTTTCTTTCGCACGGCGCGCCTGAATCACTTGCATTTCACTGCCGATTTTTTGATCCCACAGTTTTTTCAGGCGGGTATAGTTTTCGGTTTCTACCGCGAGGTTAACTTCGAGTTGTCCAATCATCTGACGCGTAACAGCGTCATCAATCTGTGCCAGTTTTTGACCTGCCGTTACACGGCCACCTTCACGCACGAATATTTTTTTGATGATTCCTTGTCCCAGTGGGTTGGGGAAAATCTTCGCCTGTGCGTCGGTGGTAACGTAACCTTGCACTTGGAAATACGATTTAAAGTTTTGGCGAATGACCGGCATCACTGCAACTGCAGGAGCTTTGATGCTTGTGTCCATCAAGACTATTTGTTCTTCAATCGCTGCGAGTTCCTTGGCAATGTCGCCTTGCAATCCCTTGAGAGAATCGCGTTGGGCTATCAGGCTGTCGAGTGTTGCGTTGCCGGTTGACTTATCGCCGCAAGCCGCTAAAATCATGGCCGATGTAAGGACCAAAATGAAGTGTTTCATATACTGAGTTGGATTGTGATTCATGGCTATTACTTATTGAGAACTTTATTGAGTTTGGTTTGCGCATTCATATGCGATATGGCGGCCTTGACGTAGGCGCTTTGAGCGTTGATGACTTGTTGATTGCGCTGGGTGATGTTGAAACTGTTGGATAGACCTTCGCGGTATTTGACTTGTTCTTTATCCAGAATGGATTTGGCTAGTTCAAGATTTGCTTTCGCCTGTGTCATGTTCTTTTTGGAAAAGCTCAACTCGGTTGTTGCAGTGTTGTATTCGAGTTGAACGGCTTCTTTGGTCATCGATACCATGTCGGTTAGGCGCTGCACTTCAACTTCGGTTTTCTTTATTGTCTTGGATTTAGTACCTCCGCTGAGGATCGGGATGTTGAGTTGCAAGCCCCAGAGCTGAATGGGAAACCACGGCATTGACGTGTCGAAGTAATCGAATTCATCACGCAGTCCTTGAGTCTGAAGGTTGTAAAACGCACCAAAGTTTGGCATCAGTGCCGCCTTCTTTGATTTAACATTGAGTTGCTGCATGAGTAAACCGTTTTCGACTATTTGCACATCGATGTTGTTCGACGGATTAAATGCAAGCATATCATCTCCTTCGTTTGTTGTGAGCGACTCCCATGTATCCGTCAGACTGATTACATTGCTGAGAGGCATGCCTATGGTAAACTTGAGTAGGTCTTTAGTGATGTTAACGTACTGCTCCGTATAACCGATTTGAATCATAAGTTCGTTTACCGAAAGCATGAGTTGATCTACGTCCTGTTGCTCACTGTAACCTGCTTTCTGCATGGCCTCAGTGTCATTGAGCAATTGTTGCATGTTGGTGAGTAGTTCGCGTAACACGGTTACGTTTGCCTGAGTGGTTAATGCTGCGCTGTAAGCTTCAGCGGTTTTTGCGCGAATTTCAACCTCTGATTTTGTGATGTTTTTTCGCTGAAGTTCAGCATAGGCCTTAGAGGCCTGTAAGCCCACCAGCCACGTTCCGTCAAAGAGCAGTTGCGAGGCGGATAATCCGACGGTCATTTGATGCGGCACACCAAATTGAACTTTCACATCTTGTCCGGGTGCCCCAAAGAAATCTCCCGGGATAATAGAGGTCGGCAAATCGATGAAGTTCTGATATTGAACACTGGCATTGACTTGCGGTAATCCGATACCAAGCAATTCATCAGAGGTGAAATCGGCGGAAGATTTATCGTATTGAGCGCTCTTGATTTGAAAGGCATGCTTGAGCGCATAATCCTGCGCTTGTATGAGGGTGAGTGAACTCGGTGTTGAGCTCGGTTGCTCTGTTTGCGCCAGCATCAATAGCGATGCTCCGAGCAATAGCATCGTAGCCGAAAAGGTGAGTCTTTTATTCATAACAAGGGTTACTTGCGTTTTTGTTTCATGATGGTTTCGAGTTGTTCAATGCCTTTTGCACTGGCTATACCGCGTATATGATATTGAAATACCTCTTTGTACAGGTTGGTTAGTGAGTACTCCCCAAACGGGAAGATCTCGGGGTCAAACAGAACATCCATCCGCGCGATGTAAATTTTGGCAATTACATCGGCGTGAAAGTCTTTGCGATACGTTCCTTCTTTCTGACCCTTCTTCATGTTGCTGAGCATGCAGCTGTACACAACCTGGTGCCGGCTCTCTTTCATTTTTCGGGATTGCTCGGGGTGGTATTTATCCAAATCGAATTGCACCGAAGGGTTGATTTTCGAAAGGATGCTCAACACCCAATGCATGATGTCGAACATCTCATCGATGGCCGGAAGATTTTTGGCTTGAATCGTTGCAATGCTCTTGTCCTCATTTAAGCAATGCAAATCAATTACACGTCGTATGAGGTCTTCTTTGTCTTTGAAATAGAGGTACAGTGTTTTTTTGGATACCCCTAGGTGGCGCGCCACATCGTCCATGTTGACGCTCTTCACGCCCAGGCGCATGAACAGAGCCATTGCACCTTCAATCAGTTGGATTTCTTTTTCGGACGACATTTTTCGGGGCGCGAATATACCCCGCTAAACACTCGGGAAACATTTTTTGTTCAAAATCGTTTCCTGATTTTCGTCATTAGCAGCTTGGCGTCGCTTATCTGTTTGCGTTTCAGCGCGTCCTTAATGAATCCATTGGAAATCCAGCGTGCGCTGGTTGAGATTTCCGCCTATCACTTTTATCGTCACTTTATCCCCCATGTGCAGTTCTGTTCTGCTGCGCAATCCACGAATAATGTATTTTTCAGCATCGAATTCGTAATGATCGTCGGCCAGGTTGCGAAGCGACACCATACCTTCGCTTTTCGTTTCGCCCACTTCCACATAAAAGCCCCAGCTGGTGAGTCCGGAAATGATGCCCTCGAATATTTTGCCCTCGTGGTTGAGCATGTATTCGACTTGTTTGTATTTGATGCTTGCTCGCTCGGCCTCTGAGGCTCGCTTTTCCATGAGCGAACTGTGTTTGCATTTTACTTCGTAATCGTTGGGATTAACACTGTTTCCTCCATCGAGGTAGTGCTGTAATAAACGATGCGCCATCACATCGGGGTAACGGCGAATGGGGGAGGTGAAATGTGTGTAATATTCGAACGACAAGCCGAAGTGACCAATGTTGTTGGTTGAATACTCCGCTTTGGCCATGGTTCGAATGGCCATGTTTTTAATGATGTCTTCTTCGGCGTGTCCTTTCACCTGTTCCATCAGGGCTTTAATAAGCGCTGACGGGTTGATATTCGCTTGGCGAGGGATGCTATAGCCTAGGTGTTTTATGAAGGTTTTTAGCTGGAGGAGCTTGCCATCGTCGGGTGAGTCGTGAATGCGGTACAAATACGTTCGTTCCTGACCATTCACTTTGTTTTTTCCAATAAACTCGCCGACTTTTTTATTGGCCAGCAACATAAACTCCTCGATAAGCTGGTTGGAGTCTTTCATCACTTTGATGGTAACACCAATTGGTTTTCCCATCTCGTCGAGTTTGAATTTTACCTCCTCGGTATTGAAATCAATCGCGCCTGCTTCGAAGCGTTTTGCGCGCATTATTTTAGCGAGTTTGTCGAGGTGTGTTATTTCATCGGCAAAATCGCCCTTCCCCGTTTCGATGACTTCCTGCGCCTCTTCATACGTGAATCTGCGGTCGGAGTAGATAACGGTTCGGCCAAACCACGATGATTTGAGGTTAGCATCATCGTCCAATTCAAACACGGCCGAGAAGCAGAGCTTTTCTTCTTTTGGTCGGAGCGAGCACAACTCGTTCGAGAGGCGCTCGGGCAGCATGGGTATGGTGCGGTCAACGAGATAAACGGATGTTGCTCGCACATATGCCTCTTTCTCGAGAATCGAATCGGGCATCATGTAGTGGGAAACATCGGCGATGTGCACGCCCACCTCGGTTAAGCCGTTTTCGAGTTTGCGATAAGAGAGCGCATCATCGAAATCTTTGGCATCGAATGGATCGATTGTGAAGGTGCTGATTTTTCGGAAATCTCGTCGCTTGGCAATTTCTTCGGCAGTGATGTCGGTTGCGATTTTTTCGGAGTCGGCAATCACGTCTTCCGGAAACTCATAAGGCAAACCGAACTCCGCAATGATGGCATGCATCTCGACCTGATGTGATCCGGGCTTACCGAGCACTTTGGTAATGCGGCCAAAAGGCTTGCGATCGGGCTTAGTCCACTCTGTAATTTCGGCGATTACTTTTTCGCCGTGCTTGGCTCCGTTGTAAAGTTCTTTCGGGATGAAGAAATCGACGTGTATGCGTTGGTCGGATGGAACGAAGAACGCGTGGTCTTTTGCGATCTCAATAATGCCGACATAGTTTTTTCTGCCGCGCTCAACGACGCGAGTAACGTGTGCCTCAGGTTTGCGAGCTTTGGGGTTGAATTGTATTTCAACGGTATCGCCCCACAGCGCAAAGCCGGTATTGCCTTTCGCAATCTCAACGTCGTCTTTCGTGCCCGGAATGCTCACAAAGCCACGACCGAATTTTGTAATCTGAATGACGCCTTCTAAGCTGGTTTGCTCGGCTGCCAGCAACATGAACTTACCGTGTTCAATTTCTTTCAGCTTACCGCTATCGGCTTCGTTTCGCAGCAATTCGTAAACGAGGGTGCGCACACCTGAATCTTTGATGCCCATTTCTGCTGCCACTTGTTTGTGGTTGAGGGGTTTTTTCGGATGGCGTTGGAAGATATCGAGGATTTCGCGGCGCAAGTCCTTCTTAAAGTCGCCTGCTTTGCGTTGTTGATTTTTCAAGAGAGGAAAACGTTTGGTGCGAATGTAGTAGGTTATGAAGGTTGTGGGTGCTGAGGGAAGTTATGTTTTGAACAGCCGCTTTGACTGGGTACTGATTACTGGGTACTGGGTACCGGAAGTGAAGACCATCAATGAAGGCTTGTCCATTCGTAACCCAGTCCTCAGTCCCCAGTCTCCAGTCCCCGCGCCGCGGTCACCGAGCGCAGCCGAGGTGTATTTTTGCCCCATGGCTTCCAATTCGAATAAAGTGATGCTGGGCTTGCGCTTGCCCACTGATCCTCGATGGGTGAACATCGTGGAGAAAGACATTGAAGAAATTCTGACCGATCATGCCTATTGCGAGCAGAAGGCTGCGAGCAACGCAATTAGCTGCATCGTGAAATACCCGGAATACAGCGATGTGGTCGATGAGATGGTGCGCATATGCAACGAAGAGATGACGCACTTCGGCATGGTGCACGACGAGTTGAAGAAGCGTGGCCTCACGCTGGGTCGTGAACGAAAGGATCCGTATGTGCACGATTTGATGGACTTCATCATGAAGCGCGGCGGCAGTCGCGAGGCACAATTTGTAGACCGCATGTTGTTTGCTGCAATGGTAGAAGCACGCAGCTGTGAGCGCTTTCGTTTGCTGAGCGAAGAAATCAGTGATGAGGACTTGCGTGAGTTTTATCGATCACTCATGGAGAGTGAAGCCGAACACTACGCAACCTTCATAGGCTTTGCTCGGAAGTATGCAGGCACTATCGATGTAGATGGCCGCTGGAAAGAGTTTCTCGAATACGAAGCAACGTTGATGGGGAAGTATGGGAAGGGGATGACGATGCATGGGTAAGTGGATGCTGGATACTGAGGACTGGTTACTGGGTACTGAATACTGAATACCCGAAGAGAAGACCATCAATGAAGGCTTGTCCATTCGGTACCCAGTCTCCAGTACCCAGTCCTCAGTACCCGAAAAGACGGCCATTGCAATCAAATCTCGGCTCTCATAACATAGTCATCCATCACAAATCCGTCACCAATATCCAGCACCAGCTCGCGGTGGATTGTGAATCCTTGTTTGAGGTAGAATTCACGGGCCACGTTCTTTTTGTTGACTTGTAATTCAATCGCATTTCCGCCGATTTCTACCACGCGTTTTTTTACTTCATCCAACAACGCTTTGCCGATTCCTTTTCCGTGCATAGTAGTATAGACGTACAGTTTGTGCAATTTGAAAAGCGTGTTCCCGATGTCAGAAAAGGATGCAAAGCCTTGGATGATGTTGTCTTCTTCGTAAACCAGAAAAACACATCCTTCCTTCTGCACTTGCTCGTGCAATGCATCGTCGGAATACATCATTTCAAGCATGTACGAAATCTGCGCCGGTGTAATCATCTCTCGGTAGGCAATGGGCCATACTTCATGCACGACTGTGCGGATGGCGCGGAAATCGGCTGAGGTGGCTAAGCGGATTGTTGAAGATTCCATTTGTGTTGTATATAAGACAGGAGCTTAATTAAGTGCTAATTACGAAGTACAAAGTACGGGGTGGTTGTCGTGTGATATTGGGATGCACATTCCAATGAAGTACTAATTACGAAGTACTAAGTACGGGGTGGTTCTCGTGTGATATTAGGATGTGCATTCCAATGAAGTACTAATTACAAAGTACAAAGTACGGGGTGGTTATCGTGTGATAGTGCAGCGTGAATCCCATAAAATACCCGAAAAACGGGCATATCTGCAGCAACCCAACGGAAAAGCCAGCCCGTACTTTGTACTTTGTAATTAGTACTTCATCATTCTGCTTCGCTACCCTGCGTTTCACAAACCTATCCCCTAAAACCTATTACCCTATCCCCTCACCTCAATCCTAAACGTCGTCCCTTTCCCCGGCTCACTCCACTTCACATAGATACGCCCTTCGTGATATTGTTTGATAATACGCTTCACCAATGAAAGACCCAGTCCCCAGCCTCGCTTCTTTGTGGTGAAGCCGGGCTCAAATACAGTTTGCCACTGGTTTTTGGGAATGCCTTTCCCGGTGTCCGTGATGTCGACATGCACGCGGTTGTTGTCTTGCCCGATGTTTAGGTTGAGCTTGCCAACACCGTCCATGGCATCAATTGCGTTCTTTACAATATTCTCGATTACCCAGCTGAAGAGGGTTTTGTTGATGTAGGCTGTGATGTCGGGGTTTTCGGATGTAACTGTAATGACTACTTTTTTCGAGACGCGGCTGTCTAGATAGTCAATCATTTCCTTCATGGCCGCCGGCATGTTTACCTCGTGCAGCTCGGGCTTGGAGCCTATTTTCGAAAAGCGGTCTGTAATAGTGTTAAGGCGGTCAATGTCTTTGTTGAGTTCATCGAGCGACGATTGGTCGACGCCCTGTGTTTCGAGCAATGCGCTCCAGGCCATGAGCGATGAAAGCGGTGTGCCCAATTGATGTGCGGTTTCTTTGGCCATACCTACCCAAACCTGGTTTTGCTCGGCTTTGCGGAAAGTGGAGAAGATGAGATAAGAGCTCAGCAGGAACACACCAATTAAAATGAGCTGCAATACAGGAAACGATTGCAGTTGTTTTAGCACTTTTGAATCTTCATAAAAGATGTATTGCTTGCCTTGACCGGGCAGCACAACTTCGATAGGAGTGTTAGCGGCCTTCATTTCACTCAGCTTGCTCGCAATGAGCTCAGGTGTTGCGAATGCGAGTGTGTCGATGTTTCCTTTTTTCAGGATCATAGTTTGTGTGCTGTCGGTAACCACTACCGGCACCGACGCCGAATTGATAACGGTTTCAGAGATGAACGAGTTGATGAGGTCGTTCATGGTGGTTTGCAGTTGGCGAAACAGGCGACTGTCGTCGTAATAGATTTTCTGCCCCACTTGTGTGAGCAGCACGGTGTTGTTTTTTGATTTCGCAGCTGACATCAGCGAATCGATGTATACCACATTGGTATCTGGTTGATCTAAGTTGGCGCTGATGGTTAGGTTGCCTTTGTCGTCGAACAGCAATACGGGAATAGTGCTGTTGTTGGAAATGAGGTTGGATATAAATGTGAGGTCCGCGTTTTCCGGAGCCTCGCCTATTATGTAGTATGCTTGTCCGAGAAGATCGACGCGTTTGCGTTCTTCCGTTTTTAACTCATCAAACAATTTCTGTGTAAAAACCACCAACTCGGCTCTTCGCTTGATAGCCTCGCTCCACAGCTCTACCTTCTGTCGTTCCTCAGCCCGAATTCGCTCGGCAATGTGATTGCTGTACCACAGCGTAATCACCACGATGACGGATGCTAGCGTGAGCAAGAATATTTTCCAGCGTTGTTTTCTACTGTAGAGATTCATGATGAATGGCCATTGGCGAGTGGCGAGCGGCGAATTTAGCGCTTCTCCTTCCTCCATTCCCCTCCATTCCCTTAATCGTTTGCTGCTCAGTGATTTGGTATATTGCCGACTGGTTTTCTATGGAAAATCTTCACTCCTTTGTTGAAAAGTGCTTGCAGTTTCGAAAAAGAGCGCTATTTTCGCACCCCGTTTTTCAGGAAAGAAAAGCGTTAGTTATCAAAGGCAATGGATACTCTAAGTTACAAAACCATCTCCGGCAACAAGGAAACTGCCAATAAGCAGTGGTTGCTAGTGGATGCAGAAGGAAAGAACCTCGGTCGTATTTGCAGCGAGATTGCATACGTTCTCCGTGGTAAGCACAAGACTAATTTCACCCCACACGCCGATTGTGGCGACAACGTGGTGGTGATCAACGCTGCTAAGGTTGCTCTCACAGGAAACAAGTGGGACGAGAAGCAGTACATACGTTACACGGGGTATCCCGGTGGTCAGCGTTTCGCTACGCCAAAGGAAATGATGGCAAAGCATCCGACCGCTATGATTGAGATGGGTGTACGTGGTATGTTGCCAAAAAATCGTTTGGGTCGTGCGATTTATCGCAACCTATTCGTTTATTCCGGCACCGAGCACGAACAAACCGCTCAGCAACCAAAAGTTCACATAATTACACGCTAAGAATTTAGACGCCAATGGCCGCTTATATCAATACCTCAGGACGCCGTAAGACTGCAGTAGCTCGAGTTTACCTCAGCGAAGGTGCAGGAGATTTTACAATTAACGGTAAGGATTACAAAGAGTACTTCCCAACACTCGTGTTGCAGTACAAAGTTCACCAGTCATTCAAAGTGACTGATACCGATGGTAAGTACCATTTCAAAGCCAACATCGATGGTGGTGGTATTACTGGACAAGCTGAAGCGTTGCGCTTGGCTATTAGTAAGGCGTTAATTGAAATCAATCCGGAGTGGAAGAGCTCATTGCGCACCGAAGGATTGACCACACGTGACCCTCGAATGGTTGAACGTAAGAAGTTCGGTCAGAAGAAGGCACGTAAGCGCTTCCAGTTCTCTAAGCGTTAATCGCTTTGGGGATTTGTGGAGAGCTTGTTTAGCATCCAAATGCACTGGACTACTGAGGGGTGAAGACCCGCGCACCGAGGAAACGAAGTGCGGTTCTGCAGAGAATCATCAGGCTACCAGCGACATTGGTTTTAGAGAACGTAAACAAGTATTATTCTTTTATAAATGGCAAAAGTTACATTTGACGAATTGCTGGATGCAGGTGTGCATTTTGGACACCTCAGCCGCAAGTGGAATCCAAACATGGCTCCTTATATCTTCGGAGAGAAGAAAGGAATCCATATCATCGATTTGAACAAGACTGCAGTGAAGCTCGACGAGGCTTCAGCAGCATTGAAGCAAATCGCTAAGTCTGGCAAGAAGATTCTCTTCGTTGCTACTAAGAAACAAGCAAAAGATATCGTTGCTCAAAAGGTAAGCGCTATCGGTATGCCGTTCGTTACTGAACGTTGGCCCGGTGGTATGTTGACCAACTTCGTGACCATCCGTAAGGCTGTTCGCAAGATGTCTTCTATCGAGAAGATGGAGCAAGATGGAACTGCTGCAACACTCAGCAAGCGCGAGCGTTTGCAATTGGATCGCACACTTCAGAAGATGATGAAGACGTTGGGTTCTATTGCCGACATGAATCGTGTTCCTGCTGCGGTTTTCGTGGTAGATATCATGAAAGAGCACATTGCAGTTGCTGAAGCTAAGCGTCTCGGTATTCCGGTATTCGCTATGGTCGACACCAACAGCGATCCACGCAAGGTCGATTTCGCTATTCCTTCTAACGATGATGCTACCAAGAGCATTGCTAAAATTCTCGATGTAGTGATTGAAGACATTGCTGAAGGTTTGGCTGAGCGTAAGGTAGACAAGGACAAGGAGGGCAGCGAAGAAGCCAAAGGCAAGAAGTCTAAAGCGGAAGCGTAATTCTTTTTTGCGAAACATCCTTAACGTGAAGTTCACGTCTGTTTGGAATTGACTTCAAACAGGCACAACACATTTGTCAAACCAATCAAAAAATTATATCATGAATATTACAGCTGCAGACGTAAACAAACTCCGCCAGATTACAGGCGCGGGAATGATGGACTGCAAAAAAGCCTTAACAGAGGCTGAGGGAGATTTCGATGCTGCTATCGATTTGCTCCGTAAGAAGGGTCAAAAAGTAGCCGCTAACCGTGGCGATCGTGATGCAACAGAAGGTGTTATTCTCGCTAAACTTGCCGATGGTGGTAAGACAGGCGTTATGATCGCCCTCAACTGCGAAACTGACTTCGTTGCGAAGAACGCTGATTTCGTTTCTGTTGCGAACATTATTCTCGACGCTGCTATCGCAAGCAAGCCTTCTTCGATCGACGATTTGAAAGCGTTGAATTACACCGGTACTGAATTGACCATCGGTGATAAAATCGTTGAGGAGATTGGTAAAATCGGTGAGAAAATTGAGCTTTCACATTACAGCGTAGTAAGCGCTGAGCAAGTGTATGCTTACAACCACCCGGGTAACAAATTGGCTGCAGTAGTTGGTTTCAACAAGGCAACTCCAGACGATATGGCGAAAGATGTGGCAATGCAAGTTGCTGCAATGGCTCCTGTAAGCGTTGACGAGAGCTCAGTTCCTGAAGATGTAAAGCAGAAGGAAATCGAAATCGGTAAAGAGCAAGCCATCAACGAAGGCAAGCCGGCTGAAATGGCTGAGAAGATTGCAATGGGTCGTTTGAACAAGTTCTTCAAGGAAAGCACCTTGTTGAACCAGGAGTTCATCAAAGACAGCAAGCTTTCAGTTTCTCAGTACCTGAAGACTGCAGACAAAGATTTGACTGTAACAGAATTCAAGCGTTGCGCTTTGGCGTAATCGTTTGGTCAAATAGAATCGAAAAAAGGGTCGCTAACAGCGGCCCTTTTTCGTTCGTTTTCTACTGATAACTCGTTGTGGACAACTGACAAAGGCAACCGCTGTGCGCATCCATTGTCGATTATTTTCGCCTTATGAAGATTATCGTTCCGATGGCGGGCATGGGCAAACGCCTGCGCCCGCACACCCTTACCACTGCGAAGCCGTTGCTGCCTATTGCAGGTAAGCCCATTGTACAGCGCCTGGTGGAAGATATTGTTGCTATCAGCGACCAAAAGGTCACAGAGATTGCATACGTTGTCGGTCGGTTTGGCGAAGAGGTAGAACGCCATCTCATTGAAGTGGCTGAGGCATTGGGAGCCAAAGGGACGATTCATTATCAAGACAAGGCTCTCGGAACGGCCCACGCGATTTTATGCGCTCAGAGTGCGCTCAACGGCCCGGTTACAGTGGCCTTTGCTGATACACTGTTTCGCGCCGACTTTAAACTCGATACCACCAAAGACGGAGTGTTGTGGGTGCAGAAAATTGAAGACCCACGCCAGTTTGGTGTGGTGGTGCTCGATGAAAACGGTGTTATCACTGAATTCAAGGAGAAGCCGCAAGAGTTTGTTTCCGATTTGGCCATGATTGGCATTTACTATTTCAATGATGGTGCTTGGCTGCGCGATGAGCTTCAATACCTCATCGATAACAACATCATGAACGGGGGCGAGTATCAATTGCCCGATGCCTTGCGCAACATGGTGAAGAAGGGCGCGCAATTCACACCGGGCGCGGTGCAAGACTGGATGGACTGCGGTAACAAAGACGCAATTGTCGACACGAACACAAAATACTTGGGCTACAACGCCGATAAGGATTGGGTGAGTGCCGACGTGAAAATGGAAAACAGCGTTATCGTGCAGCCGTGCTACGTGGGCGCAGGCGCGGTGATTAAGAACAGTGTCGTTGGACCGGGTGTTTCACTTGGTGATGGTGCTGTAGTGGAAGGCACTGTTATCAAAAACAGTATTGTACTTCCCGGAGCCCACATCCACCATGCGAATTTGAACAACTCCATGATAGGCACGCATGCACGCATCAACGGAAAACCAACGGATCTGAGCCTGGGCGATTATTCCGTTATCAAAGACTAAGCATTGACCCGAAACATCACATACATCCTTTTTTTGCTGCTGCTGTTGGCAGGCTGTAAGTCTTCTAAAGATGCAGGTTCATCGCGCAAGGGAGAGTCGGGTGAAGTGGAACCGGAGCAATTGAACCCTACGGTCGACACGCATTTTCAGGAAGTGTTTTTCAAAGCACAACTCGAGAAGGCAAAGGGAAATAAAGCCAAAGCGCACGAGCTATTTGTGCAATGCGTAGGCCTCGAGCCCCGCAATGCTGCCGTGCATTATGAAGTGGGTAAATATGAATTGAGTGAGTTGAATAATGCGGCTGAGGCATTAACCCATGCGAAGATTTGTGTGGAATCAGACCCGCAAAACGCATGGTATCAGCAATTGCTCGCACAGTCATACGCATCGCTTTCGAAGTATGACGCAGCCATAAAGGCCTTTCGTGAAGTGGTGCGACTGAGCCCCGACAATTACGAAATGATGTATGAGTTGGCCAATGTGCAGTTGTATGCCAATAAGCAGCAAGACGCCATCGCAACCTACGATTTGCTTGAAAGCAAAACAGGAGTCTACGAAGAATTGAGCGTTCAAAAACATTTGCTCTACGAGCAGTTGAAGCAATATGAAAAAGCCGGCTTGGAGCTCGAGCGTTTAGCAAAGCAATATCCCGATGAGCCGCGCTACTGGGGCATGGCCGCGCAGTTTTATCAGCGCTACGGGTTAAAGGACAAGGCCGCGAAATCGCTCGAGAATATGGTGAAGGCTGATCCTTCCAACGGTCAGGTACATTGGCAGTTGTCAGAGTATTACGCCACGCAAGGCGATGAGAAGCGCTCTTACGATGAATTGAAACTTGCATTTGGAACCACCGATGTGCCCATTGATCAGAAGATAATGGTGCTCATGCGATACTATTCACTCACGCAGCAGCGTCCGGAGCGGTTGCCCGATGCATATGCCCTTCTCGTGCTAACCGAGCAAGTCCACTCGAATGAAGCCAAGGCATACGCTATGTATGGCGATTTTTTAGCCCGCGACGGAAAACTGAATGAAGCGCTTCAGAAATACAAAAAGGCCTTGGAGCTTGGAGCTTCCATGAGTTTGATATGGAAGCAGGTGCTGGAGCTTGAGGCCGAGATT
>CAMAYP010000041.1 GCA_945862415.1 Chryseobacterium gleum
CATCGATATCGGCCTTTGGCAAGCCGAATACTTTTCCCAACTCACGCACCACCGCTGAGTATTGAAACGTATTGAATGCTCCCAGCAAGGTTGCATTTCGAAACTTTTCGAAAATGTAGCGAGTGATGTCTTCGCGCTCTTTCCATGAAAAATCAATATCAAAATCGGGGGGCGACTGTCGAAATAAATTAATGAATCGCTCGAAATACAAGTCAAGCTCCAACGGATCCACATCCGTGATGCGCAGTAGATAAGCAACAATGCTATTGGCGCCGCTTCCGCGCCCAACGTAATAATAATCTCTGCTGCGTGCGTAGTTTACGATGTCCCAGTTAATCAGAAAGTAAGAAACGAATTTCTTCTCACGTATCAAATGTAACTCCTTCTCTAGTCGTTGCATTACTTCAGCTCCTGCGTCGGGATAACGATAGGCCAACCCTTCCTTGCATAACGCAAGCAGCAGCGCTTCATCCTCCTCGCCACTGGCTCCGTAGTTGAGCTGATTTTTGTGCGTATCGCTTTTAAATCCAAAATCGATAGTGCAAGCATCCAGCAACTCTTGTGCTCTCTCTAAAGCCTCCGAAAACTCATCGAGCACTTCGCGCATGTGCTCCATAGGGTATAGCTTGTCGTCGGCGTTTGCCTGCTCTTCTAGCGGCAACTTGCTCAACAAGGTGTTGTTGTCGATAGCGCGCAACAAACGGTGCGCATTGAAATCGCGCTTGGTCGCAAACGTTGCAGGATGCATGCACACGAGCTTACCGCGATCAATTTTTACTTTCGAAAAACGGAGCTTCCCCACATCGCGCAGGCTCACGCCTATGTATTCGTTTTCACCCAACGCATCTGCATGCAATTGCGCATCGATGAAGGATTGAAGCGGATAAATCACGAAGGCATCATTCCACGTCGGTGCACGATCCGGTATTGGATCGCCTGTATGAAGCCTCGCCGATAGATATTCATTGATGGCCGCAAAGCCATCGTTGTTTTTAGCCAAAGCCACAAAGCGCTGTTTCACGCCGTTGCGAAAGTCGATTCCGGCCACAGGCTTCATGCCTTTCTTCAACGCGAGGCGCGCAAACTCAATGACACCTGCAGTGCAGTTAATATCGGTAAGAGCGATTGTTCGATAGCCAAACTCAAGTGCCAAATCCAACACAGCTGAAGGCTCTAACGTGCCATAGCGAAGCGAATAATACGAGTGATTGTTGAGCACTGTGCGTTGGGTTTATTCTCGCCGATTAGCCAACAGCGGCGGTGCATCGCCATTGAAAGGATTCCATCGACCAATAGACTTTGCCATCATGCCGGCAGCACTTACCACAGCCCTGTCACCATATTTCTCGCGCATCTTATCCATGGCCTGATAAAGATTGATGCGCTCCTCTGTATCATCGAATAGATTAATCTGATAACCGCCACCCACCAAATGACTAAACTTCACTCCGATGAGCCGCACCAGCATGCGACGGTTGTAAATCTTATCAAACAAATCGAGCACGCTTGGCACAATAAGGTGATCCGCTGAAGTGAAGGGTATGCGACACTGCTGCGTGTGCGTCTGAAAATCGGAGTATCGTATTTTAATCGTAATACACGATGTAAGCTTGTCGCCGCGGCGCAACTGAAAAGCCAGGTTTTCGGCCATAGCCAATAGAATACCTCTCAACTTTACAACATCGATGGTGTCGCGGTCGAATGTGCGCTCAGTCGATATCGACTTGCGTTCCTGGTAGGGAATCACCGGCGACGGGTCAATGCCGTTGGCCTTTCGCCAGATACTGACACCGTTATCGCCAAACGCATTTTCCATCAACTCCACGGGCATTTCCTGAACGGTCTGAATTTTACTTACCCCCATGTTGCGCAACGTTTGATACGTCTTGTCGCCGACCATGGGTATTTTCTTTATAGACAGGGGCGCCAGAAAAGGCTTCTCCTCACCGGTTAAAATGCGCCGTTGGTTATTCGGCTTGGCTTCACCCGTAGCCACTTTCGATACGGTCTTGTTTTCGGATAAGCCAAATGAAATAGGCAACCCCGTTTCACGTATCACACGCTCACGCAACTCAGTTCCGTATTGGTAGCACCCGAAAAACTTATCCATGCCCGACAAGTCACAATAAAACTCATCGACCGAAGTCTTTTCGAATAAAGGAACCGCCTCACGCACAATCTCACTCACCATGTCGGAATACTTCATGTAATTGGCCGAGTTGCCGCGTATTACAACCGCCTCCGGGCACAGCTGCTTAGCCATTTTCATTGGCATGGCACTGTGTACACCGAATTTACGCGCCTCATAACTGCATGATGCCACCACACCACGATCGCTTGTGCCGCCTATAAGCACGGGCCTGCCGTTCAGCCTGCTGTCAAGCAGTCGCTCCACCGACACGAAAAACGTGTCTAAGTCCATATGCATTATTGCGCGTTCGGCCATGGTTGAAAGATACTGATGATTACCGCTCACAGGGCTAGGTTCCTGCGCAGAATCACTCGACGTTTTTTTGGCAAACAAAACCGCAGAGATTGTAATCTAATTACGAAGCTCTGTAATTCCATGAATAAATTCGTGGGCTCGAAAATCCCCAACCCTCGCAACCGACGTCCGAAAAACAGTTCGGCGTAAAAGACAGACCTGCATCAGCCCACCGCTTCAGCGGTGGGATTAAAACATCCACTACGTCCATTCAACCCCTCGAATAAATTCGTGGGCTACGCCCCCAACCATCCGTTCAATCTCATGTCGACGCGAAAAAAAGCTCTTCAGCAGAATAAAACATTTCGGCTTATGCCATAAGAGGGTAATACAGGAGATTAAACACAGTTGATGAATCACTTAAAAATCCAATAAGTGACAGATCCTTCAAAAAAAATCGCCCCTGCACCCGTTAACTTTGGCGTGACAAATCATGGAAAAGAAAACAATCCTCTACACGCTGCTCATATTCTGTGCTTGCGCTGCTCAGGCCCAAAATACCAACCTCCGTATCAATGAAATTCTGACACGCAACAGCACCGTTGCAATGGACGATTTCTTCGAATACGACGACTGGATTGAAATTTACAATCCACCCGGAAGCGGCATAACCAACCTGGCGGGTTACTACCTCAGTGACAATGCCGACAGCCTCACCAAATGGCAAATACCGGCCGATGACGCAGGTGTGACCACTGTTCTTCCCAACAACTTCATCATCTTCTGGATCGACGATGATTACGATAACTTGAACACACAAGGTCCATCCCACAACGCAGGTTTTGTACTCGACAGCGACGGAGAAATGATTCTGCTCACTGCCCCCGATGGCCTGACGATTATAGACAGCACCTCATTTCCCGAAATGGCACGCGATGTAAGCTGGGGGCGCTCTTGCGATGGTTGTCAGCAATGGCAGTACTTCAACAACGTTACTTTCGACGACAACAACTTCGAAATTCAGAACGACGACCTGCTCTTCATAAACGAGGTACAACCCATTAATACGGCGACCTACGATGACCTCGAAAATGAATTCGACCCCTGGTTCGAAATCTACAATCCGAATTCCTTTCAAGTAAACCTCGCCAACTACAGCCTGTCCATTAATGGCGGTGCTCCTTGGACCGTCCCCAATACGCGCCCGGTCAGAACGGTTATTCCACCTGGTGGATTCATGCTTGTTTGGTGCGACAACGATTTAACTGACGACGTAAACCACAGTCCGCTTGCGCTGCCTGTCGAAGGCGCTATCATTCAGTTAATCGGTCCTGACGGCTCTTCCATTATTGACACCTATTCCTATCCCGCAACAACTGCAGACCACAGCTATGGGCGCGCAAGCGATGGCGCAGCTAGCAGCATAGCATTCAGCACACCTACTCCTACAGTTACCAACCAACTTATCGTTATACAACCCGAAAACATCGTAATCAACGAATTGCTAACCGCAAATCAAAACGGCATAACCGACAATGTCGGAGAGTTGGAAGATTGGTTCGAGGTCTATAATCCCAATGACTTCCCTGTTAATCTCAGTGGCTACTATTTCAGTGACGACCCCGAAGTGCGCAATAAATGGGTCGTATCATCAAGCTTCCCCGACAGTGTTGTTGTACCGGCCAATGGATGGCTGCTCTTTTGGGCCGACGCAGATGCAGAACAAGGTGTTTTACACGCCGATTTCCGCCTATCCAACAACGGCGAATACCTCAGCCTGGCTAGCCCCGACGGATATACGCTGGCCGATGAAATTCAATGGGATTACATTGCCCCCGACACCTCACTTGGGCGCATAACCGATGGAGCACAAGAATGGGTTCAGTTCATTGTTTCCACTCCTGAAGCGAGCAATAACAATGGAACCGTGCACATTGTCGAGAACGAAACAACTTCACTCACAGCCTATCCCAATCCCAGCCAAGCAGCCATTCATTTCAGCCGTGCAATTGACGGGCATGTTTTCGACATGACAGGTAAATGCTTGGAATCCTTTACAAATGCGTGCAGCGTCGACGCCTCATCGTGGACACCGGGAATTTATATTATCACAACAAAAGACGGCAACAGCCTGCGCATCATGAAAAACTGATTGCACGCGTATCTTTCGCTCATGAAAAGCATCACAGTATTCTGCGGCGCAAGCGAAGGGAACAACCCGCTCTACAAAGAAATCGGTTTCCAAACAGGAAAACTTCTCGCCTCACATTCCATTGAAGTCGTTTTCGGCGGCGGAAAAATAGGAATCATGGGCGCCGTAGCAGACGGAGCCTTAGCAGCAGGTGGAACAGTTACAGGGGTCATTCCAACTTTCTTACGCACGAAAGAAGTTACTCACTTCGAAGTAACAAACCTCCATGTGGTTGATAGCATGCACGAACGCAAAATGCTTATGCATCGCCTCAGCCAAGGCGTACTGGCTTTGCCCGGTGGTTATGGCACACTCGATGAGCTGTTTGAAATACTTACCTGGGCTCAACTAGGAATGCACGAATATCCAATCGGAATCCTCAACGTAAACGGCTACTTCAATCATCTCATCCAATTCGTGCATCACATGTGCAATGAAGGTTTTCTCAACACAACTGTTCGAGACTTAATACTGGTGGATGAAAATGCTGAGCGTCTGCTTGACCGCATGGCCAATTACCGAGCGCCTGAAATTTACAAGTGGATAACAGAAGACGAAGCATGAGCACATTCGAAGACCTTAAAATAACCCGACAATTTCTTAATGCCATTGAGGATTCCGGATACACAACGCCCACTGAAATTCAGATTAAGGCCATCCCACCCATAACAGCCGGACAAGATGTTATTGGAATTGCGCAAACCGGCACCGGAAAAACTGCAGCCTACCTGCTACCTCTTCTGCAAAAACTCAAATACACCCAAGGCACAGAGGCTCGCTGCCTCATTCTCGTCCCCACCAAAGAACTCGTGGTACAGGTAGAGCGAACACTCTCTGCATTAGCTGCCTATACCGATCTGCGCTGGGTTGCGCTGTTTGGAGGAATCGGACCAAAAGCTCAAATCGAAAAACTTGATTCAGGAGTCGACGTTATTGTTGCAACCCCAGGCCGTTTTTTAGAGCTGTATGCGAAAGGAAAAATAGCGGTCAAAAAAATCAAGCACATCGTACTCGACGAATGCGATCGTATGATGGACATGGGGTTTTGGCCACAGCTGCGCGATGTGCAAGAGAAAATTCCACAGAAAAAACAACAGCTTCTCTTCTCTGCTACGTTTCCGGAAAAAGTAGAACGACTCGCCGACAACTTTTTACTTTTCCCAACGAGAATCGAAGTTACGCCCCAGGCAACGCCTGCATCAACCGTTGAGCAACAGCTCTATGAAGCCGCTAACTTCCGCACGAAACTCGCCCTGCTGGAACACTTGCTCCGCAATGAAAGCTTCCGTCGTGTAATGGTTTTTGTAAGCACAAAGGAAATTGCCTCCAACATCTTCAAGTACTTCGAAAGAAAGCCTATCGGCGAAATGCGACTGCTGCATTCGAATAAAGCGCAAAACGCTCGTATAAATGCCATCGACGACTTCAAGAGCGGCGAAGTGCGCCTGCTTATTAGCACGGATGTGAGTGCTCGCGGCATCGATGTCTTTGAAGTTTCGCACGTCATCAACTTCAACATCCCAACCCACTACGAAGACTACGTGCATCGCATTGGAAGAACGGGAAGAGCCTTCAAAACCGGCGTCGCTATAAGCTTCATGGATCTGTCCGAAGCCTATCACATTCGAAAAATACAACAGCTTATCAAGCAAACCATCCTTCGAATTCCGCTTCCCGAAGGAGTTGAAGAATTTGAAACGCCTAAGCCGGAATTCCAACTTCAAATGCGCGAAATAGACCGCCAAAAGAGACTCGACGACCCGGAGTTCCAGGGGGCATTTCATGAGAAAAAATTCAAACCTGCAGGAGAACAGAAGAACAAAAAGTCGGCTGGCAAAAAGTCGGCATCGACCAACAAACCCGGCCGAAAAGGAAAGACCTTCAAAAAAACCTATCAAAAGAAATCATGAACAGTAACAAGGGCAATCGTGCCAAAACAATTCGACTAGCCCATCGAGTAGGTATTTGGGAAGGCGTTTCCTATCTATTCCTACTCTTCGTTGCTATGCCACTCAAATATGGTATGGGCTATCAGGAAGCGGTGCGATGGACAGGCTCAGTGCATGGCTTCCTTTTCGTAGGTTTCATGTCGGTCTTGTTATACGCAGTTGTCACCAAAGCCATTCCGATAAGAAAGGCTATTTGGGCGTTCGTGTTGTCGCTCATACCTTTCGGAACCTTCTACCTTTCTTTTAATAAATCTGTTGATTGAACAGGCAAGAGACGAATTTCAATCCGCAATAGTGTTGTATTTTGCACGTTGGCATTGCGTAACAACTCAGCCTGCCATCTAAAAACGACACTATGGAAAAAGACAGCAGAATTGCCGGTAAATTCAAACAACGCAGCTGGAACGAAATACGTTCTAACGACTCTTGGTCAATCTTCAAAATCATGGGTGAGTTTGTCGAAGGCTACGACCGCATGGGACAAATTGGACCCTGTGTTTCCATTTTCGGATCGGCGCGAACTAAGCCCGACAATCCTTACTACCAAACAGCACGTGACATTGCCTACAAACTTACTCAGAAGGGATATGGTGTTATCACAGGGGGCGGCCCTGGCATCATGGAAGCTGCCAACAAAGGAGCGAAAGAAGGCGATGGCACTTCCGTAGGACTGAATATCGTTCTGCCCTTCGAACAGCACGGAAACGAATTTGTGGATCACGATAAAAGCATCAACTTCGATTACTTCTTCGTTCGCAAAGTCATGTTCGTGAAATACAGCCAAGGATTCATTGTTATGCCCGGTGGATTTGGTACCCTCGATGAATTTTTCGAAGCGCTTACGCTCATTCAAACTGATAAAATAGGTCGATTCCCAATCATACTCGTTGGAAAATCGTTTTGGGGCGGTTTAGTAGATTGGATTCAATCCACTTTGCTGGAAAGCGGGAAAAACATCTCTGCAAACGACATGTTCCTATTCAGCCTGGTAGATACAGCTCAAGAAGCTGTTGATGAGGTCGATAAATTCTATTCTGAATATTTGCTCAAGCCAAACTTCTAGAGCCCAAACCTTTTTCAGGACACCGCGTATACCGCGGAATGGAAATGCACATGAAACCCGTTCACTCGATAAAACTTGCTTTAGCGCTAATTCTTGGCAGCTCAGCGTGGATGCTGCGCACGGAAGACATTGCTCCGTCAGCAAAATTGCCTGCTTTCAATGTTGAATCGACGTACAATTTCATTCAATACGACAAGAATGTTCTGCACATCGAAAATCCCGAACAACGCTGGAATGCGCTCTTCGACCGTTTCGAAAAACTCGCTTTCGAAGGCGAAGGAAAAATATCCATCGTGCATATTGGCGGTTCACACGTGCAGGGAGGATTTCTTACGGATCGCCTTCGTTCCAACTTTTCTTCCCTTGTATACAATGCCTCTGGCGAAAGAGGCTTCGTGTTCCCTTATGAAATGGCGAAGACCAACAGCCCTAAATCCATTCAGTGCAACTGGTCGGGCAACTGGACAGGCTGCCGAAACAGTGTGAGCGGATCAGACTGCCTTTGGGGCCTCTCAGGTATCAACGCAACTTGCCACGATGCAAAAGCTTCAGTGAGTATTTCCTCATCACGACCCGATAGCTCATTGTACTCCTTCCAAAAGGTTCGCATCTATTACGATTGCAGCAAAAACGTAGAGCTCGTTCTCGACAGTAATGTGGCTATACTTGGACTGTATACAGATACTCTTGGAGGATACACCGAATACTCGTTCACGCCGGCGGTGAGCGCATTAAAGTTCGGTTATACTGTTCACGATTCACTACCCGGTTATTTCACGCTTCAAGGTGTGTACTTGGGTGAATCTGCCAACGGCATTACATACAACGCAATTGGCGTTAACGGTGCTAGCACACGAAGCTACCTGAAGTGCGAACGGTTTGATGAACACCTGCAAACACTGCATCCGGACCTTGCCATTTTCGGAATCGGAATCAATGATGCGAATGTACCGGCCGGCGATTTTGATGCCGACCAATATGAAGCCCGATACGACTCTCTCATCGGTCATTTCCGCTATGCCAATCCGAATACTTGCATTTTGTTTGTGACCAATAACGACACTTATTACCAGAAGAAGTACCCCACCAAGAATGCAATTGCTGTGCAAGAAGTGATGTTCAAACTTGCCAAAAAATACGACGGCGCCGTCTTCGATTTGTTCGAAGTCATGGGCGGTCTAGGCTCCATCAACGATTGGGAACACGCGAGCCTCGCTGCATCCGACCGAGTGCACTTAAGCCGAAAAGGCTACGAATTACAAGCCGATTTAATGACCTTTGCTTTTCAAAAAGCATTAGGCGATTATCTCGACAATAAACACAACTAGTAAAGAATGAGTTCGTTTATCGCTCTGCTTTCTCCTGCAAAACTGCTCGACGACCAAACACACTATCCTACTATTTCAAGCACCGATGCCGTGTTTGCGCAAGAGGCCGCTGAGCTCGTTACAAAACTGAAAAAATTATCGCCCCAGAAACTCGGCGAATTAATGGATATGAGCTCGGCACTTGCCTCGGAAACTCACACCCGATTGCACCAATGGCAACTCCCCTTTTCGCATCAAAATGCCCATCCGGCAATGCTAATGTTTAAGGGTGAAGTTTACCGCGGTCTTCAAGCACAAGAACTCAATCCGAAACAACTTGATTACGCTCAAAAACACATTCGCATATTGAGCGGATTATATGGCATTTTAAGACCACTCGATTTAATAATGCCATACCGGCTTATGATGGGTACTCCATTCGCCGTAGACAAGAATACACCGAACCTTTACGCGTATTGGAAGACCAAAATCACTTCGAACCTTCAAGCGGATTTAGGCAAAAAAGCCACAATTCTAAACCTGGCCTCACAGGAATACTTCAAAAGCATTGATACAACAGTGCTCAATAACCGCATTATCGAATGTGAGTTCAAAGAGAAAAGTAATAGCAAGTATGTAACGGTAAACACCTACTCAAAACTGGCGCGCGGCAAAATGGCCCGATTCATTATTGATCATCAAATCAAAAATGCGGATGACATCCGCGCGTTTGACACCGACGCCTATAGCTACAACGAAAGCCTTTCAAGCGCCGATCGTTTCGTGTTTACCCGATAGTTATTTTTAACGAGTGCTTTAAACGAATATTCGTTTCTTTACAACCTCATTTCTATAACCATCTTATGAAAACAATTCTTCTAGCATGCATTGCATTTATTGCAGCAGCTCAATTAAACGCACAAGGATTTAAAACCCGCAAAGACAGCGTTTCATACGCACTTGGAATAACCATGGCAGAAACACTCAAGAAAAGTGGTATCACCGAGTACAATGAGGACCTCCTTCAAAAGGCAATTTCAGAACATCTCAAAGGCAAAGGCGCTTTCGATGCAATGACCGCCGACAAGATTTACAAAGAAGAAAGCAAGAAAATTGCCGACAAAAAGACCATCGAAACGAAGAAAGCGGGCGAAGCATTTTTGGCAGAAAACAAAAAGAGCAAACTCATCCAAACTACACCTTCAGGCCTTCAATACAAGCACACGCAAGAAGGTACCGGAGCCATGCCCGACGGCAATGATAAGGTTACGGTTCACTACCACGGCACGCTCATCGACGGAACTATATTCGACAGCTCTGTACAACGCGGAACACCTGCCACTTTTGGCCTTAACCAGGTGATTCCGGGTTGGACTGAAGGTTTGCAATACATGAAAGAAGGTGGCAAAACCACATTCTACATTCCTTCTGAACTGGCTTATGGAACGCGCACACAGAACAAAATTCCCGGTAACTCGGTATTGATTTTCGAAGTGGAGTTAATCAAAGTTGAACCCGTAGAAGGAGTTGGAACACCAAAGCCCGGAGCTCCTGCCCCAAGCGCTCCAGCTAAAAAATAAAATTACTTTCCAAGATTTAAAAGGCTGCCTCGGCAGCCTTTTTCATTTGTAACAATAATGACTGTATTACTCGAAATCCTCAATTTTCTTTGTCGCGCATTCTGACAATTGTCAAACAAGAGACTCCACAATCAATTATTACATTTGACCTATATTCTACGCTATGAAAATCGAACAAATCTATACCGGCTGTCTTGCTCAAGGCGCATATTACATTACCAGCAACGGAGAGGCTGCTATTATTGATCCCTTGAGGGAAATACAACCATACCTAGACCGCGCAGAAAGAGATGGCGTGAAGATCAAATACATTTTCGAAACGCACTTCCACGCCGACTTTGTATCAGGCCATATCGATTTGAGTAAAGCCACTGGTGCGCCCATTGTTTATGGGCCATCTGCTCAACCCGAGTTCGATGTTGTAATAGCTTCCGACAACCAGGAATTCATGGTGGGCAACATCACCATTAAAGCACTCCATACGCCCGGGCATACGCTCGAAAGCACCACCTATCTCTTAATCGACGAAACGGGAAAGGATCACTGCATTTTCTCGGGGGATACGCTCTTCTTGGGCGATGTAGGACGTCCGGACTTGGCGCAGAAAGCAGCTCATCTGACGCAAGACGAACTTGCAGGAATGCTCTACGATAGCTTGATGAACAAAATTATGCCACTGGCCGATGATGTTATTGTTTACCCTGCTCACGGAGCTGGCAGTGCCTGTGGTAAAAACATGATGAAGGAAACCGTGGATGATTTGGGTAATCAGAAAAAAATCAACTACGCTCTCAACCAACCTAGCAGAGAGAGTTTTATTCATGCAGTAACCGACGGTTTGAGCGCACCACCCGCCTATTTCCCCATGAACGTAGCCATGAATAAGAAAGGCTACACCAGTTACAACGAAGTGCTGAGTAATGGAATGAAAGCACTCACAGCCGAGGAGTTTGAAACCGTTGCCGACGTTGCCGATGCACTCATTCTCGACACGCGCAGCGCAGCCGAATTCCACAATGGCTTCATACCAAACTCAATCAATATTGGCCTAAACGGAGACTTTGCTCCATGGGTTGGTGCCTTAATAGCGGATGTGAACCAAAAGCTGATTTTGGTAACTGAAACGGGTAAAGAACAAGAAGCGGTTACCCGCCTAAGCCGCGTTGGATTCGATCAACTACTCGGGCATCTCGCCGGTGGTTTTGATACCTGGAAAAAATCAGGTAAAACGATAGACACGGTAGTTCGCATCAACGCTGCACAATTCGAAGGAGAATATCTGCACGGAACATCGAAAGTAATTGATGTTCGCAAATCCAGCGAATTCAGCAACGGCCACGTGCCTGATGCAGAAAACTTGACTCTCACGGATATCAATAACTGGATGTCATCTATCAACCCCAAGGAGCATTTCTACTTGCATTGCCAAGGAGGTTATCGCAGCATGATTGCCGCCTCTATTCTTCAGGCCAGAGGTTATCGCAACTTCTCAGAGGTTGAAGGTGGATATGGAGCCATTAGCAAAACAGGTATTCCTGTTGTAAAAGCAGTGGAAACGATTTAATAGGAAGTAGATAATAGGTTCTAGGTATTAGGTGTAAGGTGCTGTCAACAGACCTAATACCTAATACCTAGCACCTAATACCTGTCACCTATAACTTAACGCTTTTTCTTCCCCTTCTTAAATCCTCCATCGCGGTCACCGTAAGATTTCTTGCGGTCGAAACCGCCGTCTCTACCCTTGCCGTATCCGCCGCCGCCACCGCCTTTGCGGTCATCGCCGCGGAAACGTGTGCGAGGAATTCCTGCATCACGGTTGCCACGTGATTCAACACGAACCGTGCGACCTCTATACTGAGCCCCGTGTATGGTCTCCATTATCTTATCAACTACTTCGTTCTTGACTTCGATTAGCGAGAAGGTGTTCTTTAAATCGGTCCAAGTAATATCTGCTGTGTTGATCTCTGCATTCTCCGCAACAAACTCCTTAATGGTATTTAAATCAAACCCATCAATACCACCAATGTTCATATACAGTTTCACAACACCGGGGGCAAGTGCCCTGCGATCGTCGCGCTGTGCATTGTGATTCAAATCAGGTGCATTGCGATAGTATTCCGCAAAGCGATTAAATTCAATAGAAACAAAACGCTTAATGATATCCTCGCGTGAAAGCTCTTCGAGCTCTTGAAACACCTGAGGCAAATAGCGCTCAACTGTTTTCTCATCAACCTCCACATTGTGAATGCGCTTCACCAATGCCATAAGCTGCTGCTCGCAAACATCAAATCCGGTTGGTATTTGTGCCTGAGCGAATTTGCGCTTTATGATTTTCTCTATCTCACGAATCTTATGCAACTCCTTGCTATGCACGATAGCTATGCTCACTCCTGACTTTCCGGCGCGAGCGGTGCGTCCGCTGCGGTGTGTGTAGCTTTCAATCTCATCGGGCAAGTTATAGTTGATTACGTGCGTTACATCGTTCACGTCAATACCGCGCGCAGCCACATCGGTTGCAACTAGCATCTGTAATGAGCGACTGCGATAGCGCTTCATAACGAAATCGCGCTGAGCCTGCGATAAGTCACCGTGCAATGCATCGGCGTTGTAGCCGTCCTTGATTAAGGCATCAGCAACCTGCTGTGTTTCTGCCTTGGTTCGACAAAACACAATCGCAAAAATATCCGGGTTAAAATCCGCAATACGCTTCAGTGCCAAGTAACGATCCTTTGCGTGAACTACATAGTACAAGTGCTCGATATTCTCGTTGCCCGAGTTTCGCTGACCAACGGTAACCTCATGCGGATTACTCATATAATTCTTGGCAATACGCTGCACCTCGTTAGGCATCGTAGCTGAAAACAACCACGTGTTTTTCTCATCCGGTGTTTGCGAGAGTATCAAGTCCAAATCGTCCTTAAAGCCCATGGTCAGCATTTCATCCGCTTCATCAAGCACCACGAATTCAATACGTGCAAGATCAACGATGCCACGCTCAATCATGTCGACCAAACGACCGGGTGTTGCTACCACAATCTGAGGTCCTTTGCGCATCTCTCTGATTTGACCGTCGATGCTTGCCCCACCATAAATAGCTACGACGTGAGCGCCGGCCACATGCTTCGAAAAGTTGTGTAAATCACGCGTAATCTGCATACACAGCTCTCGCGTGGGAGCAAGAATGAGGGCCTGCGTGTGGCGTTGACTAAAATCTAAAAGATCAACTAATGGCAAGCCGAATGCTGCCGTCTTTCCTGTGCCCGTTTGTGCCAAAGCAACTACGTCTTGGTTGCCTCCCAACATAACGGGGATGGCCTGTTCCTGGATAGGGGTCGGGTTTTCAAAACCCAGCTCGGATATAGCGCGCAAAACGGGCTTACTCAATCCGAGTAATTCAAAATTCATCATAAAATTAAATATTGGTTGTTAAGCCTAAGCCAATTGAATTGAACAACCATTTTCAGAAAAAACTGCGCTACGCCGCGCGAACTGATGAAGATGTGAAGTAAAACCCGCCTGGAAAAGGCGCGCAAATATAATGAGGAGTGGCCAATGTCGAACGGCAAATAATTGTAAATTGGCGAATTAGGCAAATTCTACTCGCACCTCGCACCTCGCACCTCGCACCTCGCACCTCGCACCTCGCACCTCGCACCTCGCACCTCGCACCTCGCACCTCGCACCTCGCCGCTTAGAGCTGCGCCACCAACTCCTTATACAACACATTCAACTTCGACTCAGCTTGACGCGCCGTGGCTATGATCTCTTCTAAGCTTAGCTTACTTAAATTGTCCGGGTCGCAGGTATCTGTGATTACCGAAACACAGCAACATGGCAACGACATATGGTTGCAAGCAATCACCTCAGGAACGGTGCTCATGCCGACAGCATCGGCTCCCAGCAACTTCAGCATCCGATACTCAGCGCGTGTTTCCAGGTTAGGTCCCGGAACAGAAACATATACGCCCTCCTCAAGTGTGAATCCTTGTGCTTGAGCTATTGATTTCAATTTTTCATTCAACGTCTTCGAATACGGCTCAGACATATCAGGGAAGCGAGGCCCTAACTCATCGATATTCGGACCACGCAACGGATTGTCTGGCTGCATATTGATATGGTCATTGATCAACATCAAATCGCCCTTATTGAACGATAGGTTTATGGCTCCTGCTGCGTTGGAAAGCAACACATATTTAACACCTAGCATTTTCATTATACGCACAGGCATTACAATATCATCCATGCTATGACCTTCGTAGTAATGGAAGCGACCTTGGAACGCCATAACTTTCTTGCCGCTCAAATTGCCATAGATAAGCTTCCCAAAATGAAACTCTACAGTAGCAATCGGAAAGTTTGGAATGACGTTGTAACTGAATTGTTTCTCGCATTCAATGGCGTTAGCCAATTCTCCCAAACCGGTTCCTAAAATAATTCCTACCTCAGGTGCATTCATTCCTTTACCTCTCAACCACTCA
This sequence comes from Chryseobacterium gleum, assembly GCA_945862415.1. Lineage (GTDB taxonomy): Bacteria > Bacteroidota > Bacteroidia > Flavobacteriales_D > Sanyastnellaceae > JAIBBG01. The sequence continues at coordinate 14,994 of CAMAYP010000041.1, forward strand.
ACGGTTTGTTCTAATTGCTCAAGATTTGTCATAACTGCTATTAAAAAATTCTAGTTTAAAAACGCGCCTTTGACGGCGAATGGATAACCACTATTAAAGAGAATAGCACATTACACCATGCGCTTTATAATGCGCAATGTATGCGAATAAACTCCCGTTTCTCGATTGTAGATTCCTTGATGATCTATTAAATCTATGCGGACCTTACCCGAAGCATGAACAATAGTTCGCACGCCATGGTCGTCAATCAACACAATACCAACGTGTATGATTCTCCCATCCTGATTATCAAAAAACGCCAGATCACCCGTTTGGGTCTCCTCAAGGAATGACACCGTAGTGCCCAACTCCGCTTGCTGGTATGCATCGCGCGGAAGCTGTTTTCCATTCAATTGAAATACAAGTTGAGTTAACCCCGAGCAATCGATACCCAAGATTGTGCGTCCGCCCCAGAGATAGGGTGCGTTTAAAAATTGCATTGCACACAGGCGAATATCAGCAGCACCACCATTCCAAATTGAACGATTTTCAACCGTGCATTTCGACTCGCCTACCCTGGCTCCTGCCGGAAGCCAAACACTTGCACCATTACTCAGCGTGCAAAGTGTAATGGGAGAAGTGAGTAGGAAGATTTGTTCCGTAGAAAGCCTTTGTATGAGTTGTTTTCTATCTACCCACCCTTCATAGCCATCAGCATCTAACTTTACAAGAGCCCATTTTTCTAAGAGTTCGAAAACGCTCACACCCTCTCCAAACAAGGCTTGGCTAATCATTTCGCTACTATCCGACGGCTCCTTTCGAAGGGGCGCTACGGCAACAGAAATTGAATACGTCATGCTCCAAAAATACGCACCACGGAGATCAAGACTTCAAGCCACTTTCAATCACAAAAACACTTTTTTCCAACTTTCATCATTTTTTTTATGCCCCAGGCTAGGTTTAAAACCTTTTGAAATACGTACAAACACAATCTCAAAGCCCTAACTCGCTGAAAATCAATTTTAAAATATTTTATCGAAATTATTTGGTTTTTTGTCGATGTCTATTATATCTTTGTCGAGCTAAAACTGAATTACGTCTTTCCCCTATTGAGACAAATTCTTAAACATTTGTCAAACTAAAAACTAAACAAGATGAATTTCTTTACGAATTCGTGTTCAACAATTGTTGGCGGCGTTGAAATCTTCAATGCCCGTTTCCTGAATGCTCTAAAGGCATTATTTCTCTGCTTGATGCTATTGATGTTCGGAGGTTATGCCACCTTCGCACAAACCGACAGCACAGTTTCCGCTTCTGTATCGAATGAACTACGTGATCGTGATGATGATGCCAACGATGACGACAACGGCGACGATAATGACGACGACGACAATGACGACGACGACGACGATGATGACGACGACGATGATGATCAAGTCGCAATCTGTCACCAGCTCGGCAACGGTGGTTCAATTACCATTTACGTTGACGAAGACGCAGTTCAGGCTCACCTCCTGAACCATGGTGACTACCTCGGCGTATGCGACGATGGCGGCAACTATGAAGAACCATGTGTATTGGTACTTCATGTGCTTTGTCCACAAGACGTAACCGTTGAGTGCGGCCAGGAAGGCAACTTCGACATGACAGGAACACCGGAAATTAGCGGTGAATTCTGCTTGGAAGAATTGCACGTTAACTTCGAAGACGCTGTTCTCTCTTGCGGTCCTTGCGGTAAGGTTATTTCACGCACATGGATTATCAGCTTGGGAGAAATCGTTGAAGTATGTACTCAAATTATCACGTCACAAGACACTCAGGGCCCAGCTATTATCGGCCTTGAAAGCGAAATCAACGTACAATGCCTAGAAGGCATTCCCGGCTTCCAAGAAGTAGGTGTTGTTGATGCTTGCAGCGGTGATGGTTCTATTCAAAACTGGAGCAGCCAAACAGGTGAAGTAGAAAGCACTTGCGTTGCTTCTACCGCATTTGGTCCTGGTGCCGATTGGGCAGTTTGGTTGCCTACACTTTCATCTGCCTCAGGTGCAAACTTCGTATTCAATGCCGATGGCGGTCACTTCGACCAATTTGCCGACGGTACTGCTCATATGTATGGTACAGTAGTTAACACGGTAAACGGTTCAGAAGAGTTCATCGTTGACTTGTGGTTTGAAAACAACGCTGATTGGGCAACTTGGTCTGGTCAGGGACGTAATTATAAGAACGATCTTTTGCTTGATTGCGCTACTAACAACCACCAAGATTGGTCATACTACGAATTGGTAGGCGGCTTCTCTACCCTAACAGGTGCCGGCGCTTTGGAAGGTACTGAATTGTATATCTATCATATGCCTGCTTCTTACTACTTCGGTTTCCAAATCGGCGTGGGTGCTAACAATAAAAATTGCGCAAACGGTATGTCAGGTTGGTTTACCTATGAAGGTTTCATGGGTGCTCAGCCTATCAGCGGTCATGGCGACGTAAACGTTGACCTTGAGTGCCAGCCTAACCTCGAGCAAGATTGCGTTCACCACACTTCATTCACCTACTTCTACCGTGGTGTAGATGGTTGTGGCCACGCTTCTATCGCTTCTCAACAAATCAATGTAAACGACACTACAGCTCCTGTATTCAGCAACTGTCCTGAGTCGTTCACTATGGAGTGCTCTGATCCTGCTGCTGCTGTAGCGGTAGGTATTGAAGCTATCGACAATTGCTCTGGTGATGTTGAAGTAGCATACCTTGGCGAAGTTGCTGAAGGCGATGCTTGCGTTACTACTCTTACACGCACTTGGTCTGCTACCGACATTTGTGGCAACCGTGCTGAGTGTGTTCAAGTTATCACTGTAGTTGACACGACTGCTCCAGTATTGAGCAACTTACCTGCAGGTGAAATCACTGTAGAATGCAGTGCTGTTCCTTCTGCTGACGGTGTTTCTATTGCTGACAACTGCGACATGAACCCAACAATGGTGTTCAACGAAGAACGTATCGACGGTAACTGCCCAGGCAACTACACATTGGTTCGTTCATGGTATGGTTACGACCAGTGCCAGAACAGCACATCAACCTACACACAGACTATCCATGTTGAGGACACTACTGCTCCTGCATTCGATGCTTATGAATTCTATGCTCACATCGAGTGTGATCAGATTCCTGCTTTGATCTCTGCTACTGACAACTGCGGCACTGCAACGGTTGTAGTAATCGAAGAAACATTGCAATCAGGTGGTTGCTTGGGTGTATTGCACCGTGTGTACCGTGCAACAGACGAGTGTGGTAACTCTTCAGAAGCTGAGCAATTCATCTCTATCATGGATACTACAGCTCCTGTATTTGTAGGTCTTCCTGAAGACATGACTGTTGAGTGTTCACACTCTGTGATGAACAACAACGGTGGTGTTACCGGTTCTGACAACTGTGGTCATGATGTAGTTGTTACATACAGCGAGCAATACGTTGGTCAAGACGACGCTTGCCCTGAGACTTATGACATCATCCGTACTTGGGTTGCTACAGACTACTGCGAAAATCAGGCTACTGCTACTCGCACAACACACGTTGAAGACACAACTGCTCCTGAATTCGTAACCT
>CAMAYP010000042.1 GCA_945862415.1 Chryseobacterium gleum
GGTTGTTCTTTTTCAGAGCAGCGCTAAACAATTATTGGCGGGCAGTACCCATTGCGTTAAGCATGTTTGCGTAAACCGTGTTGAGCGATTTCAAGTTGCGAGAGAGTTCAGAAATGTTCTCTTTGTACTGCTTGGTATCTTCAACCGAATCCGCAAGATTCTTAACAAGTTCGTTCATATTTCCATACATGTTACGAGTCTTCTCCAATTCCTGGAGTTGCAACTCATACATGCTGTTCAATGACTGTAAGTTTTCAGTCATCTTCTGCAAGTGAACACCTGCTGTCTGGCCGTTCTTAGCTTGGTCAGAAAGACCGGTCAACGACTCAGATGCAGCGGCATAAGTATCAGCCAATGAAGATACCTTCTCGGTAGCCGTCTTCAAAGTTGATGCGTATTCCTTCGATGCTGTTGCAGGTGCAGAGATATCAGACAAGTCTTTGGCTTGTGAACTGAAGGCACGCATACCATCACCCAAGCTGGCAATCAACTCTGGTTCAATCTTGGCCTCAGCAAGCATATTGTCGAGCTGAGCAGTCACACTACCACCTCCGATGTTGCCCTTGGTGCTCTTCTTATTCTGCTCCTTCATTGAGTGCTTAGCCTCTTCCGGCATAGCCAATTCAGGATAAACTAATGACCAATCAGGCTCTTCATGCAATGGTTCGAATGCAGAGAAGAAGAAGATTACGGCTTCGGTACTCAGACCCACTACCAACAGCAACGAGGCGAAGGGCCAGTGCTGAATCTTAAACATCGCGCCAATGATTACTACTGCAGCTCCAATTCCATAGAGCTTTGCCATAAACTTTTTCCACGCTTTACTTCCAGGTTTCATAATTTTCTAAACGCTTGTAGGGTTAATAAAAGATTGGTTTTTGATTGATTATTCCTCGTTAAAGTCTTCAGCAGCAACATTCTTTCCGCGTCCCAGGTAGCTCATCACACAACGGAATCCGATGTACGATTTTGCTGTATCCTGGTACTCGTAGGAACGTGTACCATTCTGAATAAAATACCCGATGTCCTTCCAGGAGCCACCGCGTATAACTTTACGTTTCATGCTTGGGGGATCGTCTTGCTGAGCGCGGTATTCGTATTCCGAACTCATGTCGTGAGTGAACTCATAAACCGACTCATCATACGCCGTGTTCGTCCACTCAGCTACGTTACCTGCCATACACCACAAGCCATAATCATTGGCTGAATAGGATTGAACAGGAACGGTGTGACAACCATTATCTTCTACATAGTCACCGCGCATTGGCTTAAAGTTAGCCAAGGGGCATCCTAGGTTATTTCGAATGTAAGGTCCGCCCCATGGGTAAGGCGACAACTCCAAACCACCGCGCGATGCGTACTCCCATTCTGCCTCTGAAGGCAAGCGGAAACGCTGAACAAACGGCTCAGCAATAGTATACTTAAACTCATTCAAAATCTGAGTCCTCCAAGCGCAAAACGCTTGACTCTGACCCCAGGTGACACCTACTACCGGGTAGTCATCATAAGCCGGATGCCAGAAGTAATTCTCTGTCAACGGCTCATTGAAGCCGTAAGTAAAATCGGCAACCCAGCAAAGTGTATCCGGATAAATATTGGTTTGTTCTTCAATGATGAATTGAGCGCGATCGCTGTGTCCGCGAACCGAGTGCAGTTGGTTCAACGAGTTGACCTCGCCGTACTCTTCGTCCTTTCCGGCTTTCACCGCAGCGCTCTTGTAGTCAATCCACCAGTAGCGGTATTTCATCTTACGGTTGTCGACCTCCAAGCGATCGTAGTACTTGTCAGCACCCTGCAAATAGAACTCGTTGAAAACGTTTTCAAAAACATCCTCGTTTTGCATGTCAATCGGCTCTTCCCAATTCAACACGTAACCCTTGTTAACGAAAACCTCCCAGTCACGTCCATCATCGCGGTCTGGCTGCTTGTAGCCTTCCACGTCTGCATTCGCGAGGAAGTCGCGAATAAGCGAATCGCGCACGTACTGCACGAACTGCCTATACTCGTTATTGGAGATTTCGGTTTGGTCTATGTAGAACGCAGGCATTGTAACCGTTTTTGCTTTGTTGTTCAAAGCATACGGAACATCCTGGTCACTTGGACCCATGGTGAAAGAGCCGAAATGAATATAATTCATTCCGTAGGGGTTTATCTGCTCCCACTCTTCAGCGCGATATGCGCCCACGAGCTCACCGTTTGCGCCATACTTGCAACTGGCGAAAACTGCTGCAACGATTAAAAACAAAAACGACTTTTTCATGATTTCCAATTTTAGTAAACAATCATCTCTTGAATTCTACAGTAGGGTTGGTTATTACTAAAAACTTGTTCGCGGTGTTATCTAAGCTCACAGTTAATGTCTGCATTACGGAACATGAACTGAGTTGGTTACAATTTATTTTACAAGAAGCGCGGATTACTATGTCCTGCTCCGTTGTCAACTTTGTTAAACTTCATGCAATAGGTTATGAAAATCTCATGTGAACCTGCTGAATAGTCCTTAATCATCGAAGTGGTTACATCATACGAATAACCCAATTTGATTCCATGATTCATGGTGCGAATACCCTGATCCATCTGTGCAAAATCTTTCTGGAATCCTACGTAAGGAGAGACTGCATCGCCCAAACGATAAGCCAAACCTCCCCAAAACATTTTCTTGAACATTATATCTGCGTTCACATCCAATTGACGTGAAGTTGCATCGGTCTTAAAGAGGACATTTGGACGAATAACCATATCTGCACCAACAGCAGTTTCGTAACCACCCATAACGTAGTAATGGCGAGCCATCTGAATTCCCAAATCATCTAGGTTTGGACCTGCCAAGTGTGTAGATGAAACGCCAAAGTAATATTGATTTGGCTTGTAAACGTTCAACCCTATTCCGAGGTCAGCTCCACTTTGAGCCTTTTCACTTACAGGAATCGATGGATCGCCAGAATCAATATAAACCCAATTGGCACCCAACTTTGAGCTATACATGCCTATGGACGCACCAGCCGATAAGAAATTACCATTGCTCAAGGCCAAGTGATAAGATGGCGAAAAACGAACAACTGTATTTTGCTGCTGCCCCAGCACTTCTGAGTAAATAGTTGCTCCAAAACCGATGTTCTGCTGCGCTCCATACATTCCACTATAATTGAAAAGATAGGTCTTAGGATCCTTATCCAAACCATCCCACTGGTCTCGGTGCAATGCAGTAATACAGTGCATTCGATCAATACCGGACATGGCCGGGTTCACCGAAAGACGGTCGTATTGCCACATTGTAAACTGCGGGTCTTGCTGAGCAAACCCAATGAGGGCGCATAATACAAGACTAACAGAGAGTAAGATTCTCTTCATATAAAGAATGTAGTTTTACTTGGTTTGGTTTCTAAAAACAGGTTGCAAAAATGCTAATATAGCTAGATTTTCATTTGGTCAAAAAAAAATCATTGCTCACAGCGGTTTGACGCATCCTCCATTCATCTTCAATTTTATATCTGTCAATTATTTGCCTACACAAGTTTTTGATACGTCTTCCACCATCTGTCGGGCATTTCCTCTGATGAAGCCAACTGAAACTCCTCATAGGTGCACGGCACCATGTGGTGACGTTCATATTTTGTGGCCGTTCCGGCAGGGTAAGGCACATCCATCCACCATCGATCGCTGAGGTGACTCTTGTAGAAAACCAACTCATGGCCATCGTGCGTGATTGGAACCATGTACTTGAAATACTCCGAGTAGTCGCCAACAGGATAATCACCCTTTCGTTGTGACACACCTTCCAAGAAACACCAAATCATTTGGGCGGCCAGGTGACACGTATGACCACCCAAGTCCATTAGCGGATCTACTTCATACAAACCGAATGACGTCAATTTGTCGCTCATTCCCGCGTATCGGCATAACTGTGCTGCTTCGTCGCCATAAAATCCATTGGGACCAGCACAAGTAGACCCTGGCGATTCGCCTATACGAATAGCGCTCATGTCGACGGAAAAAATGTCGGCATTTCTAATGATAGGCTCACTTCGCTGAATAACCGATTGAATATCACCCAACCGATGTGCATCAAAATACATATTACCCATCAATTCCAACAAATCACTTTCCACGAGGTATCTCTGATGACCAATGTTGCTGTAATTGAAAAGATAATTGGGCTTATGGAGCACAACCTTGTTGAGGTAGTTTTTCGAGTGAATGTCGCCGTCACTTTTTCCAAAGTCCAACCGATAATCGATTGTGACCAAATTTACCGTTTGCTCCATGTGTTCATAGGCCTGGTAATTGGCAAAAGTCAAATCTTGCGTACCCCCGATTATAAGCGGGATTATGCCACGTCGAAGCAGCACTTCGCACGTCTGATTCAATGCATAGAATGTATCCTTAAGCTCATTGCCCGGAAGAATATTCCCGAGGTCGATGACCGAAAGCTGTCCGTCGAACCAATGCAAGCGATACAGGTATTTTCGGATGGAATCCGGGGCTTCTGCCGACTGGCAATCAGTGTGAGAACCGCGATTTTCACACACGCCAATAATTGCTACCTTCTTGCCATCTAGCTCCTCCATATCGCCCTCAAAAAAATGGACATGCTTTTCTACATGCGAGGGCAGTAAAGGCGAAGAGAGCTCGTCACGGAATCCGCTCCGTGATAAGAAAACCGAAATATCCATGCTGCGAAAATGCAGCACGGTAGCTGCTTTCAGCTACGGATGCTACCGTCTTCTAAACGAACGATTGTTGAAACCGCTAAAATCATTTTTTCGCCGACTTCTTCGATGCCGCCTTTTTAGCTGGAGCCTTCTTAGCCGCAGGCTTGCGGGCCGCCGCCTTCTTCCGGGCGGTAGGGTTGGCTTCTTGCTCGGCAATGGCTGCTAGCACATCCGTAAGGCTGATGGTCTTTGCATCACTCCCTTTTGGAAGTTTGAAGTTATCCTTCTCACGCTTGATGTAAGGGCCAAATCTTCCTTGGATAATCTGAATTTCAGGGCGGTCATCGAACTTCTGAATAAGCGCGGCATTCACACCGTTAACCTTGTCTTCAACAAGCTTAATGGCGCGGTCAAGTTCAATCGTGAATGGATCGTCGCCCTCCTTGACTCTCAGCGAAGCATACAAACTGCCCCATTTCACAAACGGCCCAAAACGGCCGATGGCTGCAGTTATCGGTTGCCCTTGGTATTCTCCCACGAGTCGAGGTAAGTCGAAAAGCTTCAACGCCTCTTCCAACGTGATGGTGCCTATGCTTTGACCTGCGCGAAGGGAGGCGAATTTCTTGTCTTCATCTTCACTACCCCCCATCTGCACGACAGGGCCAAAACGTGCGATACGCGTAAGAACCGGTTTTCCACTTTTGGGATCGATGCCTAATTCACGCTCACCCGACTGACGAGCCGCATTTTCAATGGTATGTTCGACGTTCTCGTGAAAAGGCTTGTAAAACTTCTTCATCATTTCCTGCCAGGGCAGTTTACCCTCGGCAATCTCATCGAACTCTTGCTCCACATTGGCTGTAAAGGCATAATCCAAAATGGTTGGGAACTGATCCACCAAAAAGTCGTTTACCACCATCCCAATATCGGTGGGAAATAATTTCGACTTTTCGGCACCGGTAAATTCATTCTGCACCGCGGAGGCAATGCTGCCATTTTTCAAAACAAGCATCTCATAACTCCGCGGGGTTCCCTCCTTGTCCTTCTTCTCAATATATTCTCGTTGTTGAATAGTCGAAATGGTGGGGGCATAGGTAGAAGGTCGGCCAATACCAAGCTCTTCCAATCGCTTCACGAGGGCGGCCTCCGAATAGCGGGAAGGCTTCTGGGTGAATCGCTGCGTAGCCGTAATATCCATCAAAGAAAGTACCTGCCCCACGGTCAACGGAGGCAACATGCCACTTCCACCGTCTTCATTCTCCTCGTCATCTGTACCTTCAGCATATACCTTCAAAAATCCGTCGAACTTCACTACTTCTCCTTTAGCCAACAACACATCATCCATAGTGCTAATGCCTACTGTAGCCGTTGTTTTCTCCAACTCAGCATCTGCCATTTGAGACGCGAGCGTGCGCTTCCAGATCAATTCATACAAACGCTGCTCATCGCGCTCACCTTCAATATTATGTGCGCTCATTTCGGTGGGACGAATAGCTTCGTGCGCCTCTTGAGCTCCTTTGTTTTTGTTGGTATACTGGCGTGTTTTCGAATAACGATCGCCATAGGAGCGCGAAATCTCTTGCTTAGCCGCATCCAATGCGAAATCGGAAAGGTTAACGCTGTCCGTTCTCATGTAAGTTATTTTTCCGCTTTCGTACAAGCGCTGAGCTATAACCATGGTTCGAGAAACACTAAAGCCCAACTTTCGGCTTGCCTCCTGCTGAAGGGTCGAGGTGGTGAACGGTGCCGCAGGTGTGCGTTTGGCAGGCTTCGTCTCCATTTGCGAAATGGTAAACGATGCGCCGTTTGCCTTCTGCAAAAACAAGTTGGCCTCTTGACCATCCTTTAGTTTTCTGCTCAAATCGGCCTTTAGCACTGCACTACCCAAATCGAAACTTCCTCGCACATTGTAGAATGAGGAAGAAGCAAATTTTTCTATTTCACGCTCGCGTTCCACAATGATGCGAACCGCAACACTCTGCACTCGACCGGCACTTAAACCGGCTTTTACCTTTTTCCAAAGCACAGGCGAAAGCTCAAAACCAACCAAACGATCGAGGACTCGTCTTGCCTGCTGTGCATTAACTAAGTCAATGTCGATGGTGCGCGGTTTTGCAATTGCATCCTGAATAGCCTTCTTGGTAATTTCATGGAATACAATGCGCTTGGTTTGCTTTACATCCAAACCCAAGGCCTCCGCTAAGTGCCAAGAAATGGCCTCCCCCTCGCGGTCCTCATCCGTTGCCAACCATACGTCGTCCACCTTACCTGCAATCTTCTTTAACTCTCGGATTACCTCCTCTTTGTCTGGCGATACAATGTAAACCGGGTTGAAACCCTTGTCCACATCGATGGCGACATCGTTTTTAGGCAAGTCGCGCACGTGACCATAGCTGCTCTTTACGATAAAATCCTTCCCTAGGTATCCTTCAATGGTCTTCGCCTTGGCCGGCGACTCAACTATAACGAGGTTTCTACTCATCTGTATTTTGTTTTTGTGCGCCTACTATTCATCGCAATCGAATCGTCCTCGGCGCATAATAAGAGGGGCAAATGTATGCGATGAAAAAACTGTCGAACCAAATCTGCCTAAAATCGCTATATTCGCGGTCCTTTTAAAACACTGATTTTCAAAACAGCCAAACACTGTGGAAGAAAAAAACATCGACGAAACCCGACAGGGAGAATACCTTATGCTGGATGCAGAGGTCAATTCAAACAAGAAGCCACGCAAACTCCTTCTCGAGAGCTACGGCTGCCAAATGAACTTTTCGGACAGCGAAATCGTAGCCAGCATTCTTGCCAAAGAAGGCTTCAGCACCACGCGTGACCCGGAAGAAGCCGATGTCATCTTGCTTAATACATGCGCAATACGCGACAATGCAGAGCAACGTATTCGCGGGCGACTTGACTTCTTGCGATCCGTGAAAAAACGCAAGCCGGACATGCAAATCGGCGTGCTCGGGTGCATGGCTGAGCGCCTACGAGAAAAGCTGCTCGACGAAGAAAAGTTAGTTGACATGGTAGTGGGTCCAGATGCCTATCGTGATCTTCCCAACCTGATAGATAAAGTCGATGAAGGACAAAAAGCAGTCAATGTGCTTTTGAGTCGCGAAGAAACGTATGCGGAAATAACCCCTGTGCGTCTAAACAGCAACGGCATTACAGCTTTCATTTCCATCATGCGCGGTTGCGACAACATGTGCTCATTTTGCGTTGTGCCCTTTACACGCGGTCGTGAACGCAGCCGAGATCCTAAAACGGTTGTTGATGAAGCCGGAGATTTATTCAACCAGGGCTACCGTGAAGTGACTCTGCTCGGACAAAACGTCGATTCGTACAAATGGAACATCAATAATAAAGGTGAGATCCTCGACCCCGAGAAGCCCACTGTCAATTTCGCACAGCTCCTTGAAATGGTTGCCTTGTTGCATCCCGATTTGCGCATTCGATATTCCACTTCTCACCCCAAAGACATGACAGACGAGGTGCTGCATGTAATGGCCAAATACGACAATATCTGCAAGTACATTCACTTGCCGGTGCAAAGTGGCAATAGCGATGTTTTAAAACGCATGAACCGAGGCTATACCCGCGAATGGTATTTGGAACGGATAGAAGCTATACGAAGGATAATGCCTGACTGCGCGATCAGCACCGATGTAATTACAGGCTTTTGTGGCGAAACGGAGAGCGAGCATGAGGACACGCTTTCGCTCATGGCGCAGGTTCGCTATGAAATGGCGTTCATGTTCAAATATTCCGAACGCCCCAAAACACTGGCCGAAAGAAAATTCGAAGATGATGTTCCGGAGGATGTAAAAGGACGTCGCCTACAAGAGGTTATTGCACTTCAAATGCAAGGAGCAGCCGAGCGCACCAAACAACACGTGGGAAAATTGCAGCGCGTTCTCATTGAGGGAACCAGCAAAAAATCAGACGAACATCAGCAAGGCCGTAATTCACAAAACATCGTGGTGGTGTTTCCAAAAACAATGGAATGCGCTCCGGGCGACTACGCCGAAGTGATGGCCAACGATTGTACCTCCGTAACCTTGATGGGTGAACTGACGAATGTCTACCCCAGAACCAACGAGCAAGTGAAATCTTTGTAAGCAAGCATGGACATCAGGTCTGTTAAACAACGATTCGAAATTATTGGTAATAGTGCCATGCTTAATCGGGCACTCGACATTGCCGTGCAAGTTGCACCTACCAACATGTCGGTACTGATTAATGGCGAAAGCGGAACAGGAAAGGAAAACATTCCCAAGATAATTCATGCTTACAGTGCAAGGAAGCATGCACCCTACATCGCAGTAAACTGCGGTGCCATACCGGAGGGCACCATAGACAGTGAATTGTTTGGCCATGAAAAAGGTTCATTTACCGGCGCTACAGACGCCCGCAAAGGATACTTCGAAGAAGCCAACGGTGGTACCATTTTCCTGGATGAGGTAGCCGAACTTCCTTTACAAACTCAAGTAAGGTTGCTCCGTGTTTTGGAAACCGGTGAGTACATTCGGGTGGGATCATCGAAGGTTCAGAAAACCAATGTGCGCGTGGTGGCCGCAACCAACGTAGAATTTAGTGATGCAATCAGGAAAGGGAAGTTCAGAGAGGATTTGTTCTATCGATTGAATCAGGTACCTGTATTCCTCCCGCCATTGCGCGAGCGCAAAGAAGACGTCGCTTTGCTTTTCGCCAAATTCACAACCGACTTTGCCGAGCGTTACAAGATGCCCGTGTTGGAGCTCATGCCCGATGCCAAAGAAATGCTGGTCAGTTATTCATGGCCCGGCAACATCCGTCAGCTTAAAAACATTACCGAGCAGATCAATGTGCTCGAACAAGACCGCCTGATAACCGCACAAACTCTCGCCTACTATCTTCCGCATGAAGATTTTGGGAACAGGGGTATGGTGGTCGCAGGCAATGCATCCACGCAAAACAATTTTTCTGAGCGTGAGATTTTATACAAGGTCCTCTTCGACATGAAGAACGACCTAAATGATCTGAAAAAACTAGTAGGCGGCTTGATGCAATCAGGTGTAGAATTTGCGCACGATGCAGGCAATGCAGAATTGATACAGCGCGTATTCGCCGGAGACCATCAACCTTCCGTTTCAAACCACTCGGCTCCAGCAACAGGTGTTATTCGTTTACCGCAGGCAGCAGAGCCGATTATAGAGGTAGAAGAAACTCTTTCGCTTCAAAACTCTGAACGAGAGCTGATTGAAAAAGCCTTGAAAAAGCACCGCAATAAGCGCAAATACGCCGCAGAAGAGCTTGGTATCTCCGAACGCACTCTCTACCGGAAGATTAAAGAATATAACCTTTCATAGGCATGCGCTTGTTGATATCAATAGCTGTAGCACTTTCCACCATCGCATCGGGTTGCGGTGTCTATTCTTTTACAGGCGGTCAATACAGTGGCGCTAAAACATTCTCGGTCGATTACTTCAAACCCCAGACAGCGTTGGCTACACCGCTTTATGCCCAACGATTCACCGAGTCGTTTAAGGATTTGCTGCTGGCACAAAGTCCGCTGCGACTTACTGAGCGCAATGGTGAGTTAACCTATTCCGGAACAATTGTCGATTACAGAACTGCGCCCATAGCTGTGCAGTCGGGGGCTGCTGAAACGGCTTCCCTGAATCGCCTGACGATAACAGTAAAGGTTAAATACGAGAACAGTCTGGAGCCTGAATTGAGTTTCGAAAAGACATTTTCCAAGTTTGCAGATTATGACGCAAACCAAGATTTGTTTACTATTGAAGAGAGTTTGTGGTCGCTCATAAACGAGCAACTCACCCAAGAAATTTATAATGCCAGTGTTGGCAACTGGTAGAAACATGCGCAAAGAAGAACTTCATAAAGCACTGATGCACCCGGAACATCTTTCCGACGAGCAGCTTGTGGAGTTGCGTGAAACGGTGGCTCGTTTTCCTTTTTTCGGAGCGGCTCAAATTGCGCTTACACGTGCTTTCAAAGCCCGACAAGACGTGCAATTCACCGATCAATTGTCGCAGGCTGCCATCTATACGGGCCATCGCGCTTCGTTGTACAATAGACTAAAGTCCATCAACGCCATTCAACCTGCAGCACCCGAGGAACAGCCGCTCCCCACTGCAGAAGAACCGACCTTAGCCTCACTCATTATCGAAAATGAAGACGTTTCAATAACAGAGCTTGCTCCGGAAAAAATTGAGCTGTTGGATATTGTGACTATTGTGCAAGTGGAAGAAGTGCTGGTGCAAATAGAAACGGTTGAGCAAAAACTCGAAGAAACGGTTGAGCAGATAATCGAAGAAACGGCTGAACAACCAACGGCCATAAAGTTCAGTGAACTTGACCCATTGGAGGCTCAGTTTTTAGTGAGCGCGTTGAATACGAGTATAGAAATGGAGGTTCAACCGGAACACCCTTCAGAGGAAGAAAACCAATTGCCTGAAGCAGACTTGGAGCCGGATGACGAAAACTCGTATGCTGCTTTGATCTATAGAAGGGCTCAGCGCAAGCATATGCTTGGAGACGAAAGCACGAGCCACGCCAGTGCACGCGAGGAAGACAACCAGGACGAGCCGAACACCGAAAATTTGCCTGCTTTTCAATCGACACCACTTTCACACGGTGTACAGCGCATTCGTTCAACTGACTCCAAGCAGCATCAGCGCGACTTGATTGATCGCTTCATCCACACCGAACCTCAAATAGCACGAGGAAAAGCCGGCGACTATACAGCAGGCAACGTCGCTAAAGACAGCCTGGAGGAAGACTTTAGCATGGTTACGGAAACCATCGCTATTCTATTCGCCAAGCAGGGCAAACTGGACAAGGCTCGCAAAGCTTTCCGCAAATTGATGGAACAACATCCCGAAAAAAGTATTTACTTTGCAGCCCAATTAAAAAATTTAGAACAATTTAAAAAATAATATCATGGCATCGTTCATCGTCATTCTTATTGTAATCATTGCATTGTTGCTGGCTCTTGTTGTGTTGGTACAAAACCCAAAAGGCGGTGGATTGGCCGTTGGCTTCCAAGGCACTACTCAGGTTGGTGGTGTGCAACGCACAGCCGACTTCCTTGAAAAAGCAACTTGGTACTTGGGAATAGCTCTCTTCGTTCTTTGCCTCATCTCGGCTCGTTGGTACACCAGCTCTGCGATCAGCGAAGGCGGTTCAGAGCCTGCGGGAACCGAACAAACTACTGAGCAGCCTGCTGAACAAGCACCTGCAGAAGGGCAGTAATAGAAACATAGGATTCACTCCGTTAAATGTCAGTGTGTCGCTTACACTGACATTTTTTTTGTCCATATCTGACAAAATTTTCCAATTGCCGCCTTGGCATAAAAGGTGACAAAGGCGCATTTGTAAATCAAAAAATCAATTAACCGATTAAATAAATTCATCATGTCAGTTAACGTAAAACCCCTTGCAGACCGCGTGCTCGTAGAAGCAAGCCCTGCAGAAACAACCACCGCCAGTGGCATTATCATTCCCGACACAGCGAAAGAAAAACCACAACGCGGAAAAGTTGTAGCGGTAGGTGCCGGCAAGAAAGATGAGCCAATGACCGTAAAGGCCGGCGACACTGTTCTATACGGAAAATACTCTGGAACGGAAATCACTGTTGATGGTAAAGAATACCTCATCATGCGTGAAGCCGACATCTTCGCAATCGTCTAGTATTCAAATCAAGTTCAACAATCATTCGAAAAAAGATTAAACCATGGCAAAAGAAATAACCTTTAATACTCAGGCCCGCGAGAAGCTTAAAGCAGGTGTAGACGCATTGGCTAATGCAGTAAAAGTGACCCTCGGACCAAAGGGACGCAATGTTGTTATCGACAAGAAGTTTGGTGCACCTCACATTACAAAAGACGGTGTGTCGGTAGCAAAAGAAATTGAATTGAAAGACCCAATCGAAAACATGGGTGCGCAAATGTTGAAGGAAGTGGCAAGCAAAACTGCTGATTTAGCAGGTGATGGCACTACGACCGCAACAGTATTGGCGCAAGCTATTGTAACTGCAGGATTGAAAAACGTTGCAAGCGGTGCTAATCCAATGGATTTGAAGCGTGGTATCGACAAAGCTGTAGAAGCTGTTGTTGCGGATCTGAAGAAAATATCCAAGACTGTTGGTAACGACAACGCCAAAATCAAACAAGTAGGTTCTATTTCGGCTAACAACGACGAAGCAATTGGAACCTTGATTGCCGATGCAATGGAGAAAGTAGGTACCGAGGGAGTAATCACCGTTGAAGAAGCCAAAGGCACTGAGACGGAAGTGAAAACAGTAGAAGGTATGCAGTTCGATCGCGGTTATTTGTCGCCTTACTTCGTGACGAATGCCGAGAATATGGAAGCAGATTTGGAAAATGCCTTTATTCTTCTCTACGACAAGAAGGTAAGCACCATGAAGGAACTCCTTCCCGTGTTGGAAAAAACAGCGCAAACAGGTCGTCCATTGCTCATCATCGCAGAAGATGTAGATGGTGAAGCACTTGCAACGCTCGTTGTAAATAAAATTCGCGGCGCTCTGAAAGTAGCCGCAGTGAAGGCTCCGGGCTTTGGCGATCGCAGAAAGGCAATGTTGCAAGACATCGCCATCCTAACAGGTGGTCAGGTAATCAGCGAAGAAACCGGTTTGAAGTTGGAGAACGCAACGTTGGAAGATTTGGGTCGTGCTGAGAAAATCACAGTCGACAAAGACAACACTACCATCGTTAACGGCACCGGAAGCAAAGAAGCCATTCAAGCGCGTATTGGTGAAATCAAAGCTCAAATCGACAAGACAACTTCAGACTACGATCGTGAAAAATTGCAAGAGCGTCTTGCCAAGTTGGCCGGCGGTGTTGCAGTTCTTTACATTGGTGCTGCTACCGAAGTTGAGATGAAAGAGAAGAAAGATCGCGTTGACGATGCATTGCACGCTACACGCGCAGCCGTTGAAGAAGGAATTGTTCCCGGTGGCGGAGTAGCTCTCATTCGCGCATCAAAAGCACTCGAGAAATTGAAAGGTGCAAATGATGATGAGCAAACAGGTATTGCTATTGTGGTGCGCGCTATCGAAGAGCCGTTGCGCCAGATAGTAGCCAACGCAGGCGGTGAAGGTGCAGTTGTCGTAAACAAAGTGCGTAGCGGAAAAGATGACTTCGGTTACAACGCCCGCACAGAGGTATATGAAAACCTCATCGAAGCCGGTGTGATCGACCCAACGAAAGTGGTTCGTGTAGCACTTGAAAATGCAGCTTCTATCGCCGGTATGTTGCTCACCACTGAGTGCGTAATCAGCGACATCAAAGAAGACGCTCCTGCCATGCCTTCTATGCCGGGCGGAATGGGTGGAATGATGTAAGCTCTTAGATAAATCATTTTAAAAAAGCCTCGCACTTGCGAGGCTTTTTTTTGCTCATGACTTTCGTCGTGAGCCACTATAACCTAAGAACTACTTTGGCTTTATTATCTATTCATTCATCGATTGACTATGACAAGATCCCTGCAACTATTGCTTACAGTAGTATTGCTAATTGCCGCGCTCTATCTTGGCAGAAGCGTGCTTATTCCACTGAGCTTTGCATTGCTAATTGCCTGCATCCTCTACCCTATTTGCCATTGGCTAGAAACACGTCATTTTTCTACCATTGGCGCGATAGCGCTTAGCATGTCTGTTCTTGTAATTGCTTCGAGCGCCCTCATTGCATTAATGAGTGTGCAGATTGCAGGCTTCGCATCGGAATGGGGAAAACTCCAAATCAAACTACATGATGCCTGGGCGCAGCTCTCAAACTGGTTGGCAACAACCGCGCATATCAGCATGGAAGAGCAACAAGATTGGATAGGCTCCTTGCAAACGAACTATGGAAAGGAAGTTCTACCTTTTATTAAAACAACTGCCGGCAATCTATCCATCCTGGTTGTAATGCTCATACTCATTCCTATCATGGCAGCGCTCATTCTATTCGAGCGCAAACGATTAGTAAACGTGTTGCATTCATTAGTGCCCACAATGCCTCTCGTGGATTTGCGCGCTATCTTGAACGACACTATACACACCTACTACCAATTCATCAAAGGCATGCTGGTCGTGTACTTGTGCGTTGCAATACTGAATAGCATCGGCCTTTTACTTCTCGGCGTTCCGCATGCCATTTTGTTTGGTTGCATTGCAGCTGTTCTCACATTCATTCCTTATGTGGGAATCATGATTGGCGCTTCATTACCGATTATGATCAGTTGGATTACGTTCGACTCCATTTATTATCCGCTGGGTGTCGTTGCGATTTTCACCTTTGTGCAATACCTCGAAGCGAATGTCATTTTCCCCTGGGCCGTAAGCAGCAAACTCAATGTGAATACACTCATGACCATAGTGGCAATATTGGCCGGTGGAGTGTTGTGGGGTTCTTCAGGTATGATTTTGTTTGTGCCCTTTCTAGGTATTTTAAAACTTATTGCTGATCGCATACCCAGTTGGCAACCTCTTTCGATTCTGCTATCCGGAACGGCAAAAAGCAACTCATCCAAAATTACCCCTCCTGCTTCGGCGGCTTCGCATGACGCGAAATGAAGTCATTGATTTTACCTATCAATGCATCGGTCCATTCGTGCACCTTCTCTGAAAACTGGTTTTCGGCTTTCAATAACAAACGCTGCAGCACCAAACTCAAACCGAACACAAACCCGTTATTGACAAACATCGACTTCGACACGTTCACGCCCGTTAACGAGCTCAAGGTATTGACCAAAATATTCATGGGCTTCCACTGTTCGCGAAGCGAAGCCACGTCGTTTCGTACGATTTTCTCTTGCTCATCTGCCACAGAGCGAAGGCGCACAATCTCGGCGCGCAAGCCACGCATATCAGTTATCTTGTTCATTGGTGCTCTTGTAAATATTACGTGCCATAGAGTTCATAATTGGCTTTCTGAGCGCAACATTTCGCAACAGCAGCATGATTGCACCCAGCGATGCATAACCACCGGAAACATACCAAAAACCGGCAAGCGGATCATTCAACCGGATTGATATCCATGCGGCCAATCCCCAACTCGCAAAAAAAGCAGCCATCGCAAAAAAAATGTACAGCACGTATGCCGTAATCATGGCAGATGAAAGTACAATGACCTTCTCGGTAACTACATGTTGTGAAAGCTGCTGACGGGTTTTGAGATAATCCTCGGCATGAGTGATAAGACTATCAATTGTTGCATTGCTGTTTTCCATATTGGCACTCTAGGGATTCGGTGCAACAAAGGTGACATGCGAATGATTGAATTTACATTGACAAT
This sequence comes from Chryseobacterium gleum, assembly GCA_945862415.1. Classification (GTDB taxonomy): domain Bacteria; phylum Bacteroidota; class Bacteroidia; order Flavobacteriales_D; family Sanyastnellaceae; genus JAIBBG01. Next base: position 15,947 of record CAMAYP010000042.1, read on the forward strand.
TCTCACCATGGAATATTATTTCAACGCCTGTCCTTCAGCAAGCACTCAAAAAGAACATTATTTTCGTTTCCTAAAACACATCGACATGAACCTCACAGAACGCATAAATAACGATATTAAAGACGCGATGAAAGCCGGTGAAAAAGACAAGCTAATGGCGCTTCGCGACATCAAAAGCAAGCTCTTGCTGGAGATGACAAAAGACGGGAGCGGCGAAGTAGACGACACGCGCGGCATTGCCATTCTCAACAAGCTCTACAAGCAGCGCATGGAATCGATCGACATCTACAAAACGCAAGGCCGTCCCGACCTGATCGAAGAAGAAACAAAGCAAGCACAGGTTATTGCAGCTTATTTGCCGGAGCAACTTTCGGGGGAAAAACTGGAAGCAGAAATCAAAGCTATCATTGCATCTGTTGGCGCAGCAGGCCCCGGCGATTTGGGTAAAGTGATGGGGGTGGCATCCAAAAACCTCGCAGGCAGGGCAGATGGAAAGGCTATTTCCGACATGGTGAAAGCGCTTCTTACACAAGGTTAACAGAGCCAGGCCGTGAAAGCAACATCCCGCAAACTGACCACGATTGGAAGACACGTGCGCGTGTCATTTCCGGACCTGGGCTTTTCTCATGTTGATGCGAAAGTCGACACAGGTGCATTCAGAACAGTGCTTCATTGTGAACGCTGTGAAGAAGTAGAAACGGCGAACGGAAAAATGCTCGAAGCCGATTTCAAATTGGAAGGAAGTGAAGTAAAGCGGCTTTATTTCACCAACTATTTTTCGAGAGAATTCAAAAGCTCATTTGGAGAAAAGGAGAAACGCTTTTGTGTTAAGACCACGATTAAAATTGGCAAGAAAAAAATCAAAAGCAGTGTTTCACTCACCGACAGAAGCGACATGAAATTTCAGGTGCTCATTGGCCGCAAAACTCTTTTAAGAAAATTCTTGGTGGATGTGAGTCAGAAGTTTGCCTAATCAAACACGCACTCCAATAACCAGCACGTCATCGACTTGCTCCTGGTCGCCACGCCAATCGTCAAATCTCTGCTCCACGCGCTCCAATTGATCGCTCATTGGTAGCGTGTTTATCTCAAGCAATAGCTGGCGGAATTGTTTGCGCATAAACTTTTTACCTGCCGGACCTCCGAACTGGTCGGCATATCCGTCGCTGAAGGTATAGATGCAATCGCCACTTTTCAGCTCGCACTTTTTACCGGTGAATTCGCGCTCGCCATTCACATACGATCCAATGCTAAATGCATCGCCGCTCAACTCTATCAGTTCTTCCCCACGCACAATATAGACGGGGTTTTGAGCGCCACTAAATTCAAGTTCCATAGCGTCCATATCGATGGTGCAAAGTGCTATGTCCATTCCGTCTTTCACCAAATGGTTTTCGTTGGCTCGTAATGCCTGTGCCGACGGCCTATTCACTGTATTAAGCACTTGCGAAGGCTTGTTATAGACCTTGGTGGCCTGGTTGAGTGCATTGTGACCCACCAGGCTCATAAACGCGCCCGGCACGCCATGGCCGGTGCAGTCGGCCGCGGCAAACATGAGTTTCTTACCCTTGTTGGCAAACCAATAGAAATCGCCGCTTACAGTTGCTTTTGGCCTGAACATCACAAAATGTTGAGGGAATACCTCGCGAATAGCGTCAACACCGGGCAAAATGGTGCTTTGCAGACGCTGCGCGTAGTCGATACTCGCCTGCAAATCGTTGTATAGCTCAGTTACACGCTCGTTTTGCTGTTCAACGCGCTCCTTCTGTTCTCGTATCTCAAGTGTTTGCGATGCTACTTTTTCTTCCATTTCATGCCTATAGGAAGCAAGGTCATCACGCATCTGCAACAGTGCACCACCCAATTCATCATGTTCAGATAACGGCTCGTAAGGCACATCAAATTTGCCGGCACCAATGCTTAATGAAAACTCCTTGGTACGTTCGAAATTTCGCATAAGGCTATCTACGGCCATAGCCATATCTCCTATTTCATCGTTGTTGGCGCGGGTAGCATGAAGCGAATAGATGCCTTGCGACAGGTTATTGAGTTTTT
>CAMAYP010000043.1 GCA_945862415.1 Chryseobacterium gleum
CTTCTGTGCCCAACAGTCCGTTGTCGCCGGCGTGTGGATTCAAGCCCAACACGGCAATGCGCGGACGGTTCATGCCGAAATCCTTTACAAGGCTTTCGTTCATGAGTTGCAATTTCTCGTGAATGCGTTCCTTCGTGATGTGTTGAGAAACTTCCTTGAGTGGCAAATGACCGGTTACAATACCAACACGCAACGTGTCACTCACCAAGAACATGAGCACTTTCTCCGTATTCGCAAACTGCGCGAGGTATTCGGTGTGTCCCGGAAAATTGAATGATTCGCTTTGAATTGTGTCTTTATTGATGGGTGAAGTAACAATGACATCCACCTTGTTGCTTGCCAAATCGGCCACAGCAGCCTCGAGGCTTTTAAAGGCAAACATGCCTGCATCCTTGTTTGGTTTACCAAATTCAACAACACCATTAAAGTCTTTCCAAACGTTCACGAGGTTCACCTTTTTCGCGATTGCCTCACCCGCGTTTGCAATGGTGTTGTATTGGAAATCTTCCACATCGACCACCTTTCGGTGTGCCTTCATAACCTCGGGATGCGCATAGATGATAGGCGTAATGGATTCTGCCATGCGCGGGTCTGCAAAAACCTTTATTACGGTTTCCAATCCGACACCATTTATGTCGCCGCTTGTTACGGCAACGCGTATTCTTTGCTCACTCATTCGATTGATTGGCTTAACAGTAATTCTTATGTATGAAATCGTACAACATGCGCACACCTACGCCCGATCCGCCCTTGGTGCGATAACCGCTTGCGCTGTTGCTGTAGGCAGGTCCGGCAATGTCAATATGTATCCACGGATAATCCGTAAAATGTTCTAAAAACTTAGCCGCGGAAATTTGTCCGGCGTATGCTCCACCCAAGTTTTTCAAATCCGCTATATCGCTCTTCATCTCATCGCCGTAATCTTTCCAAAGCGGAAACTGAACGGTTCGTTCCCACACATGCATGCCGCTTTCAGCCAGCTGATCCATCACGTTGCGCTCGGCTGTGCCCATGACTGCGCTTGCATACGTACCAATAGCGCGCACCGCAGCACCCGTTAAGGTTGCCAAATCAATGCACACCTCAGGCTTGTATTGTTGCGCCCAAACAAGCGCATCGGCCAAAATGAGACGGCCTTCAGCGTCTGTATTCAATACTTCTACTGTTGTTCCATCGCTGATGGTAATTACATCCTGCGGACAAACAGCATTCATTCCGGGTCGGTTATCGGTGGCCGGAACCAAGCCAATAACGTGAACCGGCAACTGATTCTTCGCAATCGCCATCATTGCGCCTACCACCGAAGCGCCGCCACTCATATCGCACTTCATTTCATCCATGCTATTAGGCGTTGGCTTTAGGCTCAAGCCTCCGGTATCGAACACCACGCCCTTACCAACAAGTACGATTGGTTTCTTGTTGCGAGCCTTCTCCGGCTTGTACTCCATGATGGTGAACGTTGGGGGATCAATACTTCCTGCGTTCACCGCAAGCAGTCCGCCCATTTTTTTAGCTTCAATTTCTTTCTTGCCAAGCACTTTCACACTGAAGCCTGACTCCTTTCCAACCTTCTGCATTTCTTTCGAAAACTGCACAGCAGAGAGAAAGGAAACAGGTTCATTGATCAAGGTACGTGCTACCAGTGTAGCCTCCACCACGTGCTGCAATGACTCTGCATCTTTGGCGGTTACATACTTGTCTGCAATATGAATTGTACTGATGGAATTCTGGCGCTTCTTTTTGTCTTTGAAATACTTCAAAAACTGATAATTAGCCAATGCAATTCCTTCGGCGAGCGCAAGCGACAATTCCTTTTCGCCTGTGAGGTTGGTGATGCACACTTCGACCGACTTTGCGCCATTCAATGCACTCAGCAGCGATGCTCCCTTCATGCGCAATTTCTCGAGTGCTTCGGGAGTCGCCGCTTCCTTTTTGAGGGGCAAATAGTAATTGAACAAACCCAACTCCTGCAGGGTAATTACGTCTTTCTCGTGTTCTATTTCCTTTTTGAAAAACGACAGCTGCTGCTTGTCAAGATCCGTGAGCTTCGAAAGCTCATCGCTGTAGAAAATGGTAATGCCTGAAGCATTGAGCAGTGTGCTCTTCGCCGATTTTATGTGTGTCATCCTTACTTGGTCAATTAACTGCTCAAAGGTAATTAGAGCGGCCCGCATTTTTCATGACCACAAACAATCATTTACCACCAATCGAACCCGTGTTGAGCAGCATTGCATTTTGGCGCAAACCATCGAGGCCCCTACGCTTGAGCGGAGATCGCCTTGCGATTTGCGCAAAGACCTCTTCAGACAAGTCGTGCCATTCCCCCGACGACATATTGAGCAATTGCATGCGAGGTGTAAAGCGCTGTTCAGTATTCACAACTGAAAAGCGATTCCAGGGGCACACATCCTGGCACACATCACATCCGAAAAGCCAGCCGTCCATTTTCGAAACCCACTCGGCAGGTAATTCCTTCTTCAACTCGATGGTGAAATACGAAATACACTTGCTTCCATCCACCACATAGGGCTCCACAATCGCCTCGGTAGGGCATGCGTCAATACAAGCACGGCACGTTCCACAATGGTCGGTTACAGGACCATCAGGCTCTAGTTCCAAGTCAATGATCAATTCAGCGATGAAGAAAAAAGACCCTTGCTTTCTGTTGATGAGGTTTGCATTTTTTCCTACCCATCCCAATCCGCTTTTCTTGGCCCAGGCTTTATCGAGCACAGGCGCAGAATCAACAAAAGCGCGACCTTCAATGGCGCCGATTTGTTCGGTCAGTTGCCGCATGAGCAACTTGAGTTTGTCCTTCACGACATAGTGATAGTCTTCACCCCACGCGTATTTCGACACCTTCAAGGCACCGTCAGCAATAGCAAGTTGGGGGTCGGGAAAATAGTTGTACAGAAAAGAAACGACCGATTTCGCTCCGGGCACAAGCAGCCTGGGGTCGAGTCGCATATCGAAATGGTTTTCCATGTATGCCATTTCACCGTGCATCGATTTCTTCAGCCAAGCTTCGAGGCGTGGCGCTTCATCAGCCAAAAAATCTGCTTTCGAGATTCCGCAAAAAGAAAACCCAAGCTCGAGTGCAAGTTGCTTGATGAGCTCAGCGTTTTCCCCTGCTTTGAAATCGGACTGTGTGGGCATCAGAATAGTTCTCCGGAACGACTTCCCTTCAGTCTTCCCAAATGTTTGTATGCCATTTCAGTTACCTGTCGGCCTCGGGGGGTGCGCATGATAAAGCCCTCTTGAATGAGATAAGGCTCATACACTTCCTCGATGGTGCCGGAATCCTCGCCCACCGCGGTTGCTACGGTAGTCAAACCCACAGGACCACCATTGAACTTATCGATGATGGTAAACAAAATCTTGTGGTCCATTTCATCCAGGCCATGCATATCCACATTGAGTGCATTCAATGCAAACTGGGTAATTTCCAAATCGCATTTTCCATTTCCCTTTATCTGTGCAAAGTCGCGCACACGCCTCAAAAGAGCATTCGCAATACGCGGTGTGCCACGGCTTCTGCGAGCGACTTCGTATGCTGCATCTTCGAGAATTTCCATGTTCAAAATATCCGCACTTCGCTGCACGATGTCGGTAAGTGTGCGCGCATCGTAGTATGATAGTCGGGCATTGATACCGAAACGTGCACGCAACGGAGCTGTGAGCAGTCCACTGCGCGTTGTTGCGCCGATCAACGTAAACGGATTCAGTTTAATCTGCACGGAGCGCGCATTGGGCCCTGTATCGATAACAAGGTCAATGCAAAAGTCTTCCATGGCAGAGTAGAGGTATTCTTCTACTATAGGACTCAATCGATGAATCTCATCAATAAACAGGATGTCGTTGTTTTCGAGGTTCGTTAACAACCCGGCTAAGTCGGCCGGCTTATCGAGCACAGGCCCGGATGTCGTCTTTATATTGACACCCATTTCATTCGAAATGATATAGCCTAAGGTTGTTTTACCTAAGCCGGGCGGGCCGTGCAGCAACACGTGGTCAAGCGATTCTTCGCGAAGCTTAGCAGCCTGCACGAACACCTCCAAATTTTCAAGCACCTGTCGCTGCCCAGTAAAGTCTTCAAATGTTTTCGGTCGTAATACGCGGTCATAATCCTTTTCAGGATTATCAGCTTCATCACGAATATTGAATGAATCGCTCATGGTCTTACCTACTTGGTCTCTTCGGCTGCATTATAATCTTTATAGCGCCTATAAAGTTCGTCAAATATCAACCTCACACGCAATGCATAAACGGGAGAGGTAAATTGTTGTACAATAGCGCGATTGTTTTTCAGCATGATGCGGTAACCTACTCCAATTCCAACTCCCAACAATTTCATTATCTTATACTCGAAGGCCATGCCGGGCTCATATAACACAACCCTACTCTTGTTCAATACGCGGGTACCTTCCGGGGTTGAATACTGCAAAAAGCTTTTCCCTACACCCAGTTGTATTGGCGTTATCAGCTCCCAGGGTCCACGTTGATAGAAGCTATACTCAATAAACGGAGCCACATAATTCATTTCGATGTCGGCGCTCAACTTCACTCCATCTACAAAAACATCTTCCGTCAACTCAGTGCCTATAAAGTTGTAGCCTATTCCCAAACTAAGCCTCTTACCAAAATTCACCCCACCCTTTATGCCATACACCTTTGTTGTGCTTCCAGTGATGAATGAATTACGCGTATCGAATTTGAAGCTGGGCGTTATGCGCTGCCTGAAGACATGGCCTAGCGAATCGCTTAGATTGAATGTTTGCGCCGTTGCGATTTCACTCGCAAAAACAAACAGAACTGCAAAAAACCAATAGCGCATATGGCAAAGTTATGGCTAAAAAAAGACCCGCCACATGGGCGGGTCCTCAATATCTATGAACGCACTTAATGAGCGTGCTCTCCGGGTTTCAAAGGAACAACCTGAGGTACGTAGTCTTCTTCATGATCGGGGTTGCTGTAATCATAAGCCCAACGGTGTACTTCAGGAATAGCGCCTGGCCAGTTACCGTGAACGTGCTTAACCGGTGTTGTCCATTCGAGCGTATTCGCCGCCCAAGGATTTTGAACAGCTGCTTGGCCATAACGGATGCTATGAAAGAAGTTGAACAAGAACAATAGTTGTGCTGCGCCTCCAACGATTGCAAACACCGAGATGATTGGGTTCAAATCCATTACCCAATCCAAAAATGGGAACTCTGAGAAGTCGTAATAACGACGTGGAGCACCCGCCATACCTACAAAGTGCATTGGGAAAAACACGCCAAACCCGCATACCAACGTGAACCAAAAATGAACGTAACCGAGTTTGCTATTCATCATTTTTCCGAACATCTTAGGGAACCAATGGTAAATACCTGCTAGCATTCCAAAAATGGCCGACATACCCATTACAATGTGGAAGTGAGCAACTACGAAATAGGTATCGTGCACGTTGATGTCCAACGCTGAATCCGCAAGTACAATACCTGTCAATCCGCCCGTAACAAACGTCGATACCAATCCGATGGAGAACAACATCGCTGGAGTGAAACGGATATTTCCTTGGTACAAGGTTGTAATGTAATTGAACGCTTTAACAGCAGATGGAATCGCGATAAGCAGTGTTGTGAACACGAACACGGATCCAAGGAACGGATTCATACCGGTTATATACATGTGGTGACCCCAAACGATAAACGATAGAAATCCGATTGCCAAAATGGAACCAACCATTGCTTTGTAACCGAAAATTGGCTTGCGTGAATTGGTTGATATGACCTCTGAAGAAATACCCAACGCCGGAAGGAGAACGATGTACACCTCCGGGTGTCCAAGGAACCAAAATAAGTGTTGGAACAGCAACGGCGAGCCTCCGGTTACATCGAGTGCTTCCCCTTGAATGAAAATGTCTGAGAGATAAAACGCCGTACCAAAACTACGGTCCATGATTAACAACACCACGGCTGACACCAGCACCGGGAACGACAACACTCCGAGAATTGCAGTTACGAAAAGCGCCCAAATTGTCAATGGCAGACGGGTCATTTTCATACCCTTTGTGCGAAGGTTAATGATGGTAACGATGTAGTTCAAGCCTCCCAACAAGGAAGATGCGATGAAGAATACCATTGAGATCAACCACAATGTCATACCTGTTCCCGAACCTGGCATCGCCTGAGGCAAAGCTGAAAGTGGAGGATAAATCGTCCAACCACCGCTGGCAGCGCCACCTTCAACGAAGAGTGACCCTACCATGATCAAGCTCGAAAGCAAGAACAACCAATAAGACAACATATTGAGGAATCCGCTCGCCATGTCGCGTGCGCCCACCTGCAATGGAATAAGTAAATTAGCAAACGTTCCGGATAGACCCCCTGTCAATACGAAAAACACCATGATGGTACCGTGGATGGTTACCATGGCTAGATACGCGTTCTTGTCCAACAATCCGTCGGGCGCCCACTTATCGCCCAAGAAGAAGTTCAAAATCTGAAACTTCTCACCCGGCCATCCCAATTGAAGGCGGAAGAAAATGGAAAGCATTACCGCTATCACACCCATTACAATGGCCGTGATAAGGAACTGCTTCGAAATCATCTTATGGTCTTGCGAGAAGATGTATTTCGAAATCCATGATTCTTGGTGGTGATGTGCGTGCGCGTGATCGTGGCTGTGATCATGAGCGGTGTGTTCTGCATTTCCCATCTTTCTATTCTTAAGTAATGTCTTTTGTTTAACGCGTAGTTTTCACACTAGCCTGAGCTGCGGGCATCATGGCATTCATAGTAGTATCAGCCGGTGCCTCGATTCCTTCTGCGGGTGCCGCTTCCTTTGCCGGATCACCAGCAAATGTCTTCTGCTTATCCAGCCATGTAAGGTACTCCTCTTGTGATTCAACAACAATCTTCATTTGCATGTTGAAGTGGGCGTTTCCACAAACCTTGTTACAAAGAAGGATATAGTCGAAAGCTGCATCGCCCAGCTTACCGCGCATTTCCTTTGTTGTGATCGTTGGCGTCATTTTGAAGCGTGTCGGTACACCAGGAACGCTATTCATCTGAGCGCGGAAGTGAGGCATGTAAGCTGAGTGTATAACGTCTTGCGAGCGGAACACAAATTCAACTTCTTTTCCGACAGGAATATGCATCTCACCTTTAACGATTTGATCATCGAAACAGGTCTCCCAATTGCTCATGCCGTTGGACTGTTTGAACTCACCGAGATCTAGGATTCGTTGCTTGTGACGTTCAAGACGATATACCTTGTCTTGCAGAGTTTCCACGTAACTCTCTGGCATTACAGGAAGCTTTTCGTTTTCCGCCAACTGAGCCTTCACCGCTTCGATGTTTTTGTCTAATTCTTCCATTTTCGCTGCGATAAACTCTTTGGAAACCAGACCCATCTCGTTGGCAGTGCTGATCAAGTTGTAGTTAGCCGCACCAAACTCACCGTCTGCACCTGGGTAGCGTGCAACCCAGCCAAACTGCTTCGAATACAACTCTACCTGCATCGCGTCCTTTGAAGCAGGTCCCGTGATTTTATTCCAAGTTATCAATCCAAAAACGATAATAAACGCCATGAATACACCAGGAATAAGCGTCCAAACCATTTCCAAACGATTATCGTGAGCGAAAAACTTCGCCCTCCGATCTTTTTTGTATTGATACTTCCATGCTACAACAAACAACATGGTATTCATGATGAAGAACATTATCGTAATCATCCAAATGTTTATATTCATCAACCAATCAACGTCCTTACCATGTTCCGAAGCAGCCTCTGGTAGGTAATCTCCGTACTTCACATAGAGATACGCAGTGCCTATGAAAAACACAAGCATCCAAACAACCATCAAATTAGCGTTGAGCTTATTATCTGCCGGAGAAGTATCCTCTTCCCTCGTCTTGCGCAGTGAACGCGTGAATTCATAGACTTTGGTCAATTGTACGATGGCGATGACCGCTAAAACAATTACCAGAATGATCAGTAGTTTCATTTCTCTTCGTATTTACTCCTGTTCGCTGTTACAACAATTCTTATATACTGTGGTTCTCACTTTCGTTCAAATACGGGTGATTTACCGGCACCAAGGGAGCTTGGCTGAGAGCCTTCATCACAACGCTTACAAATAAACCAAGAAAACCGATAAACAAACCAATCTCAAACCACCAGGCAAATGTGATGTGATGCCCATGATCACCCAATCCCCATTCCAAGTGACCGTGCACAGTACCTGGCACTACCGCCATATAGAGGTCAAGGAAGTGCGTGATGAAAATGATAATACCCACACGTGTCAAATACTTTGGATTACGCTTCGCATCGCGTGATGTAAGGGTGTAGAACGGTATGGCAAAATTGCAGAAGAAAATTGCCCACATGCCGATCATGTAGTGGTCGTAACGTTCCTTAAAATAAGTTACCTCTTCCGGAATGTTGGAATACCATATCAACATGTATTGGCAGAACCACAAGTAGCTCCAAAGCATGCTTACTGCAAACACCCACTTTCCCATATCATGGATGTGCGAGCTGTTTACACCTGGCATATACCCTTTTCCTTTCAACCAAATCAACAGCAAGGTTGCGAAAATCATTGTGGTTACCCACATGCCCGAGAAGATGTACCAGCCATACATGGTAGAGAACCAGTGCACATCAATGCTCATCAACCAATCCCAGGCCATTGTGCTCGAGAAAACAGCGAAAAACACAAGGAAAAGAGCGCTGCGCTTATATTGCTTGATGTGCAAATCCAAGCTTGCTGCTGCATCCTCCTGCAATGACCATTTGCGGAAAAGACGGCCAAAAACAATAAACACTACCGCGTAGATTACAAATCGCAACCAGAAAAACCAGCTCGATAGGAAGGGCATTTTGTTGGCGATCAACTTGTCATAAGCAGGGCTGTTCGGATCGACCACTGCAGGGTCCATCCAATGATAGAGGTGATTCAAGTGGAGTTGTCCTGCAAGCAGCACCACAAACACAACACCCAAACCAATTGGCACATAAGCCCACATGGCTTCAAAAATTCTCTTAAGTTGTGCGGTCCAAGCTACCTCTGCAGCATACTGAACGGCGTAAAAGAACATGGCACCGATTGATAATGCGAAGAAGAAAAATCCGCAAATGAGCAAGTTTGCCCACCAATACTGATGGTGATCTGTTTTATCAAAGAACCAACCGCCAATTGCGGAAATCGCACCGATTACCATAAATATGGTAGACCACTGTTTGGTCTTTGCCGGAATTTCGAAATGTGTCATTGCTTGTGCCATAATGTATATGTCGGGCAGTAGTTTCTTGTTATTTGGTTGTTGTCGAATCGGCAGGAGCAGCAGTTGTTGCTTGTGCTTTCAACATGTCGTTTGCATCAAACTCAGGCTCTGTAATTCCTTGTTGAAGCAACTTTACATACTCGATAATTTGCCAACGCTCCAGCTGATTCACTTGTGAAGCGTGCTGACCCATGAGTCCCTTTCCATAGGTTATTGAATGGAACATTTTTCCCTCTGGAAGATCCTTAAGTTTTCCGGCATAATCCGGGATGCCTTGGATGTGGCCATTCTTAGAAATAGCGCCATCACCATGTCCGGCCTCACCGTGACAGTGTGTGCACATGTAGGTGTAAATTTCTTTACCACGCAATACATTCTTCTTAGTGGCCTTAATAGGGCTCTGAATTTCCATCGCAGAGCGCTCATAGTCTTCCGGTGTGTTGTTCAACGGATAAGGCATAACAAAAGGCATCATTTCGGCCTTCACGTATGGAATCGTATTTGGCGCCGGAACTCTCGACAAGGTCGACACTATGCCAGCTGCTTGCTTCATATCCTGTGTCCAGTCCATGGTTTTGTTGGTACCATAGTCAACATAGGCCTCCAACGCCGGTGAACGATACATGTCGGGCATGTATTCAACACCGGGCGAGTTTGGGTCTTGTTTGCACGAAGAGAGTGCAAAAACAGCCACGCAGGCAATGCCAAAAAATGTGGTGGTGCGCTTCATCTCAATAATCCTTTATGCTAAGTTCAAATACGTCGGTTGCACGAATCTTTGCTTCGAGATCCTGTGCTGAAACATGGTTATCATCGGTTGTGATTTCCATCACAAACTTGTCGTCGGTTGTGCGCGGATCCGGGTTATCAGCCGGCATTCCAGGCAATGTGCCGTTGCGCAGCAAATAGGTCAACACCATTCCGTGTGCACCGCAGAAAACAGAGAACTCAAACATTACGGGCACGAATGCGGGGGCATTCTCAATCCATGTAAAGTTCGGCTTTCCGCCGATATTCCAATCCCAGTCGCTCACCATGAAATACCATGTACCCAGAATCGACAATGCGGTTCCGGTGCAAGCATACATAAATGCACAGATTGCGAGGCGAGTGCGCTTCACTCCGATAATAGGGTCCAAACCGTGAACAGGGAAAGGAGAAAATACTTCCTTCACTCGTATGCCTTGTGCAACGAGGGCGCGAGCGGCGTCCAGCAACTTCTGGTCGTCGTCGTACATCACGTGAAATACTTTATTTGCCATAGTGCTTAAAGCGTTGTTGCTTAGTGTTTGTTGTCGTTTTTATAGCTCTCACCTGTTGCCTTCAAAATGGTCTTCAATTCGTTGAGTGCTAGCACTGGGAAGTAGCGAGCGAACAACAAGAACAGTGTGAAGAAAATACCTATGGTCCCGATGAACATGCCGATATCAATGAAGCTCGCCTTGAACTCGCCCCATGCAGCAGGCAAGTAGTCGCGGTGAATAGAGGTCACAATAATTACGAAACGCTCGAACCACATACCGATATTCACGATGATCGACATTACGAACGTGAACACCAAATTGGTACGGAGTTTCTTGAACCAGAACAGCTGAGGCGAGATAACGTTGCACGTCATCATGCACCAATATGACCATGCAAGCGGACCTGAGAAACGGTTGATGAACGCATAGCTTTCATACTGAACACCGCTATAGTCAGAGATAAACAACTCGGTCAAATAAGCAACACCCACGATAGAACCTGTAACGATGATTACGATGTTCATGTATTCAATGTGCTTCAGGTGAATGTACGCTTCGAGCTTCATGGTTTTACGCATGATAAGCAAGAGCGTCTGCACCATAGCGAAGCCCGAGAAAATCGCACCCGATACGAAGTAGGGAGGGAAGATGGTAGTGTGCCATCCAGGAACAATCGATGTAGCAAAGTCCATCGATACAATAGAGTGAACGGAGAATACGAGCGGTGTAGCAATACCGGCAAGTACCAACGATATTTCTTCAAATCGCGTCCAGTGCTTGGCACGTCCAGACCAACCGAAGCTGAGAATGCTGTAAAACTTCTTCATCCATGGCTTGCTCACGCGGTCGCGGATAGTTGCAAAGTCAGGAATAAGTCCTATGTACCAGAACACAAGCGATACAGAGAAGTACGTTGAAATTGCAAATACGTCCCACATCAAAGCAGAGTTGAAGTTGGGCCACAACGAACCAAATTGGTTCGGCAATGGCAGCGTCCAATAGGCCAACCAAACACGTCCCATGTGAAACACAGGGAACAAGGCCGCCATGATTACCGCGAAGATGGTCATCGCTTCCGCAGAGCGGTTGATTGCCATACGCCAGCGTTGACGAAACAGCAGGAGCACTGCGGAAATCAAGGTTCCGGCGTGACCGATACCTACCCACCATACAAAATTGGTGATATCCCATGCCCATCCCACTGTCTTGTTCAATCCCCACGAGCCAATACCCGTACCAACCAGGTAACTGATCACGCCAACGCCATAAAGCGCAACAATCAGCGCAATGGTGAAGGCAATCTTCCACTGTTTAGGTGCCGGCCCTTCAATAGGAGCAACGATATCATTCGTGATATCATGGTAGGTCTTGTGACCCAGGATCAGTGGCTTTCTTATGTTGGATTCTTTGAACATCTCGGTTGGTTTCTTAGAGGTTTAAGCTTCGTTAGCTTCGATGTTACGCACTTTAGTCATGTAGTATATATTCGGTTGAATACCTATCTCTTCGAGCGCGTGGTAGGAGCGCACGCTACCCGCGCGCTTCGCATTCTTAGAAGTAACGTCATTCAGGTCACCAAACACGATCGCATTGGTTGGACATGCTTCAGCACATGCAGTCTGGATCATACCATCAAGCACGGTAGTTCCATTGCGCTTGGCTTCGGTCTTACCAGCCTGTATACGCTGCTGACACATGCTGCACTTTTCCATTACACCACGTGTACGCACAGTTACATCCGGGTTCAACACCATACGCAATGTCTCGTCTTGTGAAGGATTCACCATGGCGAACTTGTCGTTCGTTACATAGTTGAACCAGTTGAAGCGACGAACTTTGTATGGACAATTGTTAGCGCAATAGCGAGTACCGATACAACGGTTGTAGGCCATGTTGTTCAGACCTTCGTTGCTATGCACTGTAGCGGCTACCGGACAAACCGTTTCGCACGGAGCGTGATTACAGTGTTGACACATCATCGGCATGTGAACAGTGCGAGGGTTTTCCTCAGGGCTTTCCATTTCACGGTAAGCACCAATGGTTCCCTTTCCGGTGGCCTCCTTGGTGTTGGCCAAGGTATCAGCAATATCAATAGTCTGATACTCTGAAGAGAAGTAGCGGTCGATACGCATCCAGTGCATATCACGGTGACGCAACACTTCATCTTTACCAACTACAGGAACGTTGTTCTCTGTGTGGCAAGCAGTGATGCACGAACCACAACCCAAACACGACGTCAAGTCGATGGTCATTCCCCAGCGATGCCCTACGCCTTCTACCGGGTGGTCGCGCCACAAATCAACTTCACGTATTCCTTGACGGTCATTCACATCGATAGTTCCATCCTTGTTCACGTCTTCGTGAATAGGAAGGGTAACCGCCATATTATATGAAGCATCCCCACGCTTGGCGTCCTTCTCGGCCAGGTAAGTAGCAATTACAGTTTCTTTAATAACAGAATCACGACCCATTACGGTTGCATGCATCTGTGTTGTTGCGATAGCATACGTACCCGGAGCCGAGGCAACAGTTACATCGCTGCTCGTGTAGAACGCATGACCCGCAGACATCGCTACCATTGGGTAAGCATTGCCACCGATGGTCTGACGCTTATCGCCTTCCATCAAATGAACACCTGCCTTTCCGGTTTGATATGCAGCCTTTCCAATTTCCTCATTTCCTGCGCCACGACCATAGCCAAGTGCAACACCGATGGTTTTGCGTTTCTGACCCGGAACTGGCATAGCAGGCAGCGTAACTGATTTGCCATTTACCGTAACAGTAACCAATGAAGCGCAGTCGCATTGACCGATATAAGTTTCAAGGCCCATTTCCTTCATATCGGCAGGAGCCATTGTAACGTAATTGTCCCAGGTTACTTTGGTTATTGGATCGGGTGTTTCCTGCAACATCGCGTTGTTCGCGTGGTTGCCTGCACCCATAGTTACTTTCTGATAGAGTGTCACTTCCCATTCACCTGCCTTGGCAGATGCTGCAGCTGCCAGAGCGTCAGCGATATTCATCGCAGGAGCAGTAGCAGCAATCGGAGCAGGGGCAGCAGCCATATCAACAGCAACCGGAGCTACCATTGCAGCTACCGCAACAGCCGAAGCAAATGTTCCGTTGTGAACGGCGGTATTCCAGTTTGAATCCGACTTCAACATCGCAGCGGTGTAACCACCGCTTTGCGTTGCACGCATGTAATCGTAATAAGAAGAAGCGTTGTCGCTCCAGCGCAAGAAAGACTCTTGAGCATAACGACTGTTGTATAGTACGTTGATGGTAGGCTGCGCCAAATCGGTGCGACCCTTCATCGGGCTATAGTCATTCCACGACTCCAAGTAATGATTATCGGGAGCCATATATCCACAACGACTTGCAGTTTCGTCAGCAAACAAGTTGAAACTGACAGAAGTCTTTACTTTCTGAAGACCGCTGTTGAACTTCTCGGCATTCATCCAGCTATAGGAAGGGTTAACACCATAAACAATCAACACATCCACACTACCGGCATTCATTTCTTCTACCAATGCAGCCATTGCTTCATCGCTGCCCTGGAAAAGGTTCAAGGTATTCTTGGTATCAACGGTCGACCCGTTGTTGTTAAGTGCATTATTGATAGCTGCAACTATCATTTGAACGTTCGGATCATTCGACCCGGCTACTACCAATGAAGCACCGGCGTTCGCCTTCAGCGAATCAGCCGCAGAAGCAATTGCAGCGTCTGCTCCTTCCACACCAGCCGCGCTGCCGCCTGTTACTGCAGCATATAATGCGGCCGCAACCATACCTTGTTGAGAAGGCTTGATAGCAGTACGAACATCGCTGTTCGATCCGGTGAGCGACATGTTGCTCTCAAATTGATAATGCTTGCTCATCCACTCGCCTTCAGGCTTGCGTGTTTGGGCGTATTGCGCTGTGAACGCAGCCGGCATGAGCCATGTACCGAGGAAATCGGCAGCAATGCTCACGATAGTTTTTGCTTTGCTAAAATCGTAGTTAGGAACTGACCCGCCGTTCGCTTTTGCAAGCCCGCTGTACGACACGGTGTCATACTGTACATGCTTGACTTTTCCTGCATATTTCGCGCTGAATTCGTTGATTGCGCGCTGCGTGCTAGGGCTGATGATGGTGTTCGAAACGATGCGGATGCTATTGGCTGAAGCCAGCGCAGCCTTTACATCGGTATCAAGCGTATTCCAATCGATATCGTTGCCTTGCTTCTTTGGTCCTTTTAGACGAGATCCGTCATACAAGCCGAGCACAGAGGCATTCATGCGAGAGTTCAAACCTCCCCCTGCGATGCCGTGATCTTTGTTTCCCTTCACGTGAATAGGGCGGCCTTCGCGAGTCCTAACCAGCAGGTTGCCGTAGTCATTTCCGTCGTAATAAGTTGACGCGTAATAATTGGCGACACCTGGAGTGATTTCTTCCGGTTTCACCACATACGGAATCGACTTAATAACCGGGGTTTCGCACGCCGCAAGGGTAGCAGCCGCCAATCCAAATCCCATGAACTTGAGGAAGTCACGGCGTCCGGTATTCGATTCGTTTAGATTTTCATCGTTGAGAAAATCTTGCATGTTTTGATCACGCTTGAACTCTGAGGTAAGCGCTTCCTGAGCAGCTGCAGTGTTCTGCAACTCATCTAGGCTCGACCAGTATTTCTTAGTTATTCCCATGGAGGTTAATCCGTGTTATTCGATTTAATACTATTAATAATGGCATTTGCCGCATTCCCAACCACCCAATTCACGCACGGTAGCTGAACCATCTTCCATAATTTCACGAAGCGTGCGCTGGCCCACTTCTGATGCCTTGTAGCGCTCGTGCATTTGCTGATAGTAAGCGCTTCCGGCCATATCCACTTCCTTCTTGTTGTGGCACTCCAAGCACCAGCCCATTGTAAACGGACGCTTCTCCAACTTCACAAGACCAACAACATCTTCTTGAGAGTTGATTTCTTCGGCGGTTGGCACGTGACCTACGGTATACATATTCTGTGGGCCGTGGCAATTTTTACAATCGACCTTTCCTACAACAACGTGGGTTGAGTGGTTGAAATAAACGTGATCGGGAAGGTTATTTACCTTGTTCCAAACGATTGGCTTTTGTTCGAAGCCCTGAATGTATGTCCCAGTAGCAGGATCGAAGCCAATCGCATCGTAAATCTTTTGAATTTCAGTTGTGCCTGTAATCGCGCCCTTCTTAATACCCTTGTGGCAATTCATACAAACGTTCACTGAAGGAATTCCTGCATGCTTCGACTTCACCGCGCTGCTGTGGCAATAATTACAATCAATCTCGTTTTGGCAATTGTGAATAGCGTGCGAGAACCATATCGGCTGATCGGGAGTGTAACCGTCATAAACACCAATATCCATGAGGCTCTTATAACCTACAACAGAAAAATAACAGACCATGAATACACCAATGACCCCTACAAATTTTCTGTTAGCCCACATCCAACCCTTTGCTGACTGCCAGTAGGACATTTCAACCACAGGAGGTAGACCCTCGCGCTCGTTGATGGCATTTTTGAGAGATTTGGAAATGCTAGCGGCAGTAACAGCAATGATCGCTAAAATAGACCCGATGATAATGAACCACACGGTACCATCACTTTCCTCATTCTTGTCTTTCTCGGCCTTAATTTCATCTAAGGTCATGCACTTGTTAACTCCGGCACCTCCACCTGCTGGGGCGGCCGGTGCTGCTGTTTTAACGTAAGTCAAAATGTCCTTGATATCCACCTCGGTTACAGCTTGTGCAGCCATCCACCCGTAGGTTGCAACGTATTTTTCTACCAGGCCCTTGATATAGGGGTCTCCAGTTGCCGCCGCGCCTTGTGGGTTTTGAATCCATTTAACGATGAGGGCATCTTTTCCCTTCCAACGAACGTCAATATCCTTGAGACCGGGAGCCGCTAAAACCTCCTCGGTGGTTTTGTGGCAAGATGCACAGTTTGCCTTAAATAATGCCTCCCCTTTCACAACATCTCCACCCTCGAAAACGCCTCCAAAAGCGTTGAAAGTGAGGAACATTGCTGTCGAAAAAGGAACCAGAATTTTGCTGATAAAACTTCTTGAAAGCCTCTTCATTGCTGATAATTTATGCTGTATGCAGGTTTAATCGCGCGGCAAATTTATACGCCACAAGCCATTGACATTCGTGTGACAAAAAGAATGTTAACAATTTAAATTCGTTCTAAATAGAACATCAGCAACATCCTGCAATCGTTGTTAATTCAAGGGTTTGAGCGAGAAGTCAATTCCTGTCAGGAGAGAAAAAATTCACATTCAAGCCAAAGGCTTTCACGATGTAACTTTGCACGTCGCCTATGAAACACGCACTCCTAACGCTATTAACCATGCTTTCGACCCAAGTCTGGGTTTACGGACAGACCGACAGCATAAATACAACGGCCGGCAATGTTACCATCCTGGCAGATTCCTCCATCATCAAACTTGAGCGCGGCAGCAGGAAGTTCAAAGAAATGAAAGGATATCGGGTTCAAATATTTCTGGGTCCGCTAGAAGAAGCTAAAGCCGAGCGCAACAAATACCTTTCGTTGGGGCTTCCTTACTCGGCCTACATGAAACAAATCGTTCCCGAGCACGCGCTGCAAATCGGCGATTTCGCTACACGTATGGAGCTCGACAAGTGTTTGAAAGAGTTAGAGGAATATTACCCAAAAGCGTTTGCCGTGGTTGAGGTAATAGAGCCAATGAAAACAAACGGTGCGTATAAACAGAACAGGTAATTCAGCAACTGACAAAATTTAGTTTTTACTGCGGCTCACCCTTTTACATTTGCCCCTCACAACCCGATCACAATGCCCTTTTACCATCAACTCGGAAACATCCCACCCAAGCGTCATACGGTGCACGACAAACCAGGTGGAGGCATGTATTATGAGCAGCTTTTCGGGACGGAAGGCTTTCACGGAATGAGTTCATTGCTCTACCACGTTCATCGGCCTACGATGATCAAAACTATCTCTGAGCCTGTTTTTGCCGGGCCGGTAGCTGCAGTAGAGCACAACATAACCCCCTTGATGCTCAAGGGATGGGATGTGCAACCCGCCCCCGATTTTCTTGATAGCCGCAGGTATATGCTGTTCAACAACGACCTCAACATTGCGGTTGCAGCGCCTCAGGAAAGCTTAAAGGAGTACTTCTATAAAAATGCCGATGCCGATGAGCTGATTTTTGT
>CAMAYP010000044.1 GCA_945862415.1 Chryseobacterium gleum
GAGCCATTGGTAGCGTACCATTTGTTCCTTCTTTTTGGCGACAAGCTGAGCCTTACGCTCTTCTCCTTCCCACATAAAGGTATATACATCGCCTCTGATATGAACCTGAGGCGCAAACCACTCTTCCAAACCACTAGGGTTTGACATACAGTTATAAAGAATGGTGTCGGAAGTTCGAAGGATGTATTCGAGCTCTATTGGTTTTTTCGCCATGGATTTTGATTCAGGTATAGTTATGCAAGGATAAGTTTTTTTGCGGGTAGATGGAAGTTTTTTTACCTATGTTTTTGAGAGAAGAGAAAAAGACTATATTTGCGCCCTCAAATTTGGCGGGGTAGCTCAGCTGGTTAGAGCGCATGATTCATAATCATGAGGTCGGGGGATCGTGCCCCCCTCCCGCTACAGAAAGGTGATAATGAAAAAAGGCCGCGATAGCGGCCTTTTTCATATCTATGGGATATCGATTGCTTAGTAACGATTACCACGGTCGTAACCGCCATCATTGTCACGGTTGAAACGTGGCTTGAATCCACCTTCACGACGAGCACCGCCGCCACCGCCACCGCCACCGAAGCTGCTGCGAGGACGATCATTGCTGCGTGGACGCTCTTCGGCTTCCTTAACATTGATTTTACGGCCACCTACATCGGTCTGATCGAGTTGTGCAATTGCTGCACGACCTTCATCCTCAGATGACATTTCTACGAAACCAAAACCGCGTGAACGACCGGTTGCACGATCGGTAACAACCTTGGCAGAAGCCACGGCACCGAAACTTGAGAAAACTTCGCCAAGCTCTTCGCTTGACATGCTGTAATTCAGCCCTGAAACAAAAATGTTCATTTTTAAAACTGTTTGTTGATTAAAATAAAAGACAACTGCGAACTCCAACAAACATTGACCACAATAGAAATCATATTGTTGAAAGAAGAGAAGCCTTGACAAATATAAGCCTTTCACCTTAGCTTGCAAGAAAAAAGTGAAATTTTATGGTATTGAATTCAATTGATGGACACATTAACCTCATAGCCCGCGTGCGACCTCACATTGAATACGCGATCATTATCCAGCAATAAGTACTGACCTTTAATCCCCATCAAAACCCCCTCAAACTTAGGCGTTGTATCGAGTTTGATTGATTTGGGCTTGGACGGATGCTGAAGAATCGGGTATGTAATTGCAATCACTTGGTCGTTGTCCTCTATAAAAGGATGAACTTCTTCCGGCAGTTCACTAAGCAATCGATTTTTCTTCTCCAAAAGACTGCTCAAATCGGAGCATTCCCCTTTAAGCATTGCTTGCCAGGCTGTTTTGTCGGCAAGAAATTCTTTGAGCATTACCTCAATTGCGCCGGCTAATTGACGGTATGGCGTCTCGGCTAGCCGTATTCCTTCTGTCGCGCCTTGGTCGATCCAACGTGAATACAAATTTGTGCTCCGCGTAACACCAACCTTGATGTCGCTCGTGCGCGACAGGTAAACGAAATGGGGTTGGTTGTGGTGTTTTTGTTCCCATTCAAAATCACGAAGCGCAATGCCTTCATGGATGCGGCTCAATTCCGGGTTTACAATGCTGGGGGAACTGAGTGGTGACGACAGAAATGCGTCATAGCTCAGACCCTCGCCATAGGTTTTCTTGATCTTCTTCCCTGTTGCGATGCAATGGATATTGGAGGTGAATTCAATGCATATTTCTTTGCCCACCCATTCATTCAGGGGAATGCTTTCGGTGTAGTCAAGTATGCGCATTACAGGAAGGCTGTAGGATGCGATTGAGCCTTCGATTAGCTCCGTTGACATTTTGCGGAGGTGTGTTGTGATGTTTGTCATTTTTAAACTAAGTATGTTTGAGCCAAATTCGCAACCGCACAAATCCTTTGTGACAGGTGCACCACGATATGAAAATTGAAGTTCCTGAAAAAAAATACTCCTATACGGGTTATAAAGATTTGCTTGTTTCGTTGCTTTCTCAGGGCAAAGTTACCGGTAATCAGCAATCCGATTCTCTGCTCGAATATACAAAGCTGAATATGCATCGAATGCATCGATGGGAGAAGACTTTTACGCCAAAGGCGGCGCTTGCAAGGCAAATAGCGATGATCAAAAAGCCAGTGCATTGGGTAGTTATAACGGAGGGTTGGTGCGGCGATGCTGCGCAACAAGTGCCTGTTATCCAAAAATTCGCGTCTTTAAACCCGCTCATTACCACGCATTTTGTGCTTCGCGATGAAAATCCGGAGTTTATGAATTTGTTCCTGACAAACGGAGGAAGATCAATCCCAATTTGGATTTGCACCAACGAAAATTGGGAATTTCAATGGAAGTGGGGGCCTCGTCCAGAGGAGGCAGCACGGATGTTGAAACAGCTAAAGGCGGCTGGAATGGATGACTCAACGATAAAACAGGAACTCCATGCTTGGTACGCAAAAAACAAACAAATGGCTTTGCAGGGAGAAATTGAACATCTGCTTGCTCATGATTCGATTTCGGTAGTTTGATAGTTTGGCTCACATCCCATTAATTTTACGCCGCTGCTAGTGTAAAGTAGTTTGTGTTTTTTCGGAACAATACTTGATACTCGACCTTGCAAACTTTGGCAAAACGAAATGTTAAGATTGTTAGAATTCGCAAACGTATTTCCCTAGTTGCAGTATTGTAAATTCTTAAAAGCACGAACTATGAGAGGCACCATTTTGAAAAGTACTTTTATTATCACCGCTATGCTTGTGTCATGCGCAATGATGGCTCAGAGCAAATTCAAAATCAAAGGACATATTGAAGGCTTGAAGGATACGTCAATTTATCTGGCCAATTATTACGGTAATAAGCTTTATTACAATGACACAGCTCGCGTAGACAGTAAAGGCAATTTTGCTTTCGATGGCAAGCCTTACAAGGAGTGTGGCAAATACGCCATTGTGGTCAACAATCAGAGTCGAATGGACATTGTTGTGGATGAGGAAGAGATTGAGCTGGAATTCACTCCGGATTGCCGAATAGACGCCATCAAGGTGAAGCAATCGAAGAACAATAAGATTTTCTTCGATTATGTCGTGTTCATCTCAGATAAGATGCGCTCTCGACAGCCAATCGATGCTGCGCTTCAGGATTCGACTAAGACGGAGGAAGAAAAGAAACCATTCCGCGAACAGCTTAAGAAAATGAATGATGATGTGGTCAATTATCAGAAGGAACTGATTGCGAAAAACCCGGAGTTATTGGTGAGCAAACTCATCAAGATGTCGATGGATATTGAAGTGCCGGAGGCCCCTGCTGATTCAACAGAAGATGGAAAAAAGCTATGGCAGTATTTTTATTATCGCAACCATTACTTCGACAACATCGACCTGATTGATCCCCGAATGATTCGCGATCAGGCTTATCACAAACTGATAGAGAAATACATCGCACAGGTTTTACCGCAAATACCCGATACTATGATAACGGAGGTGAAGCGCCTTGTTGCTGAAGTCGGTGATAACAACGATGGGTTTAAGTACATCGTTCACCAGTTTACCTACAATTTCGAAACAGCGAAAATCATGTGCATGGACAAAGGGTTTGTATACATGATAGATAATTACTATGCTAAAGGTTTGTGTGATTGGGTGAAAGAAGACAAAATCAAGGAAATGAAAGAGTCGGCCGATGGTAAACGAAATTGCTTGTGCGGAGAAACCGGTTTGAATATCATTTTGCCTGACACCAATAATGTCTGGCAATCGATGCACGCCTTGAATTCGAAATATACCCTCTTGGTTATATGGGAGGCAACCTGCGGGCATTGTAAAAAGGAACTCCCAAAAATCAATGAACTATACAAGACCTGGAAATCGAAAGGGTTGGAGGTGTTTGCCGTTCACAACAATATGGAGGTAGACAAATGGAAGAAGTTCATTCGCGACGAGAAAATTGAGTTTGTCAATGTTTCGCGCAATCAGTTTATCATGACGCAAGATTCAGCCACGAAACTTATTCATGGCGGTGTGACAACCCTGCAAAGTTTGAATTTCCATCAATATTGGGATGTGACAAGCACGCCTAAGGTCTACCTAATGGATAAGGACAAAAAGATTATTGCGAAGTCTCTAGGTGCAGACCAGTTGGAAGATCTGCTTAATCGCCTGGAGAGCGGAAGTGATACATCAGCACCGCTCAGAGAGACAGAGTATGAAGACGATGAAGAGTCCCCATCGAAGTCACGGAATATTGGCGGCGGTAAAAACAAAAGTTTGAGTCCGAAACAGACCAAGAAATAACGTTAAGGGCGCATCATCGAGATGCGCTTTTTTTTGCTATGTTGGAAAAACACTTAGTTGTGCGCATGGGCAGAGCAACCCGTGACTCTCTTGCTGCAATGGTGCTGCCGGATGAACAGTTGCTACTCGAACTTTTAGAAGTAGTAAAATCAGGCACTCAGACTCAACGAATGAAGGGTGCTTGGGTATTGTCGGGTATTCATGCCTCGGATAGAGCTCGGTTGGGCGCTTATCATTCTTTTTTGTTAGCCTTACTCCAAGTGGAAACGGTCGGAGGGGTGAAGCGTGAAATACTGCGTTGTTTTGAGAATTGCTCGATGGAAGGTGACACTGCTGAGCAGTTGCTTGTGATTGCCATGGAATGGGTCACCGACGAACACCAGGATTTAGCAGTGCGTTACCTCTGCTATTGTTTATTGAAACCGATGCTGAGGGTTTATCCGGAACTTTATCAGGAGCTGCAGCAGCGAATTGAACTCTTTCAATCGAAGTTTGGGAGGTTCCCCTAAGAATTAAAGAAGCCCGTTTTGAGCGGGCTTCTTCATTCCTTGTTCGGATATTACTTTTTTTTGAAGTAAAGGCGCGTAATGAAAATTCCACTGCCATCTTGTTTGCCGGCATCGCTTTCCACACCGCTTGTTACAAAGGCAAGTTCAAATCCTTGCGCATCCATCTCATTAAGTTTCGATGCAATGATTGCGTCGTTGGATGCAATGTTCTGAAAATTGATACCTACCATGCTGAAAAAGTTGAGCATTTTGGTTTCCTTGAAGGAACTTACTTTGAGATCACCGCGGTCTATGTCGCCTTGCTTAGAGTCTTTGCCTTCGGTTCGGCTTGTAGTAAACGTGTTGTGATCAATGGGTGATGTGTTTTCGATCATACGTGAACGACCGACCCCGCCGGGAACAATCGATTCGACAATAGTCACTACCTGATATTGCGCTTGTGAAAAAGAGCAAAGCGCAAGGGCAGCTAGGGTGAGGAGTTGTTTTTTCATCGGATTAGTGTGTTATAGCTTTAAAGAGAAATGTGCATATTGTAGAGCATGAAAGCATAGCGATCTGCTACGGAATCGATGATCTGATTAGTACTCATGCCTGCACCATGTCCGGCGCTTTTCTGAATGCGAATGAGCACGGGCTCTTTGCCGGTGTGATATTCTTGCAAGCGTGCCGCAAATTTGAAGCTGTGCGCCGGCACCACACGGTCGTCGTGATCGGCGGTGAATACCATCGTAGCCGGATAGTTTGTGCCTTTTTTCAGGTTGTGATACGGTGAGTATTTATACAAATAATCGAATGCTGTCTTCGAGCTGTCGGCGCATCCGTATTCCGGAATCCATCCCTTCCCAACAGTGAAGAGGTGATAGCGAAGCATATCGAGCACTCCTACTTCGGGCATAGCTACTCCAAATAACTCCGGGCGCTGCGTCATGCAGGCGCCAACCAACAGTCCGCCATTGGAGCCTCCGTTGATAGCGAGCTTTTCACTGGACGTGTATTTCTCTGAAACAAGGTATTCTGCAGCTGCAATGAAATCATCGAATACGTTTTGCTTGTTTGCAAGCATGCCGCCTTTGTGCCACTCTTCACCAAATTCATTTCCACCTCGTATACAAGGCATGGCGAATACGCCGCCGTTCTCAAGCAAGATGATCCGTGAAGAAGAGAAGCCGGGCTGCATCGGAATAGAGAATCCTCCATAAGAATAAAGAAGTGTAGGATTGTTGCCGTCAAGCTTCAATCCTTTTTTATGGACGATGAACATAGGTACTTCCGTACCGTCTTTGCTCTTGAACATGACCTGCTTACTTTCATAATCGGATGGCTCAAACTTCACACGGATAGTGTAGTATTCTTCCGACTTACCTGTCTCAATATCGTATTTGTAAATGGAGGTTGGATAAGTGAAGGATGTGAACGAATAAAAGCAGGTCTTTTCATCGCGTTTTCCCGAGAAACCGCCTGCTGAGCCGGTCTTATCGGGCATGTTGATTTCCTTTCGGTCGCTGCCATCGTAGTTGCAAACGAAAATGCGGGTATTCGCCCGATCGAGATAGCTCAGAAACAATTTGCCTCCACAGGTTGAGACGCCTTGAAGCATCATGTCGTTTTGAGGAACAATCTCTTTCCAGTTTTCTTTTGCGGGGTTAGCCGGATCGACCTGCACCAGGCGGTAGCGAGGTGCATCAGCATCGGTGTGCATGAGCAATTGTCCTGCAGGTGTGCTTTCGATAATAGAATTGTGAAGCGATAAATCGGTAAACAGTGGTTTGAATTTCCCTTGTGTGTCTTCGGGGTTTTTAATCCAAACTTCCCAACCATCCGTGCCGGGAGCCGCGTTGAGAATAAGAAATTTCTTGTCTTCCGTAGCGCTTATCGAGTTGTACATGTGGGGGCGTTCATTGTCGCGATAAACCAGTTGATCTTGGTTCTGGTCGGTACCCAGTTTGTGATAGTACACCATGTGGTATTCATTGTTGCCGCTCAACTCTTTCCCTTTTTCAGGAGCAGGATAACGGTTGTAGTAAAACCCATCTTTATACCAAGTGGCGCCGCTGAATTTCACCCATTCGAGTCGGTCCGAAAGTCGTGTCTTCGTGGCAATGTCAAATACTTCAATACGCCCCCAGTCACTGCCTGCCTCGTTAACAGATACCGCCATATAGCGATTGGAGTCATCGGCGCCAAGTAGGCCGGCCGACGTAGTTCCTTCAGGTGAAAGGGCATTGACATCGAGGAAAATTTCTTCGGGACCATCCAGCCCTTTGCGAACAAAGTACTTTCCCTGTGGCTCGAGTCCACTGTTGCGAAACATGAAGTAGTAATCGCCCGCCTTATTCGGTGCTCCCACTTTTTCGAAGTTGAAGAGCTCCGTAAAACGGTCTTTGATTTTTTGTCGGAAGGGAATGCTGTCGAGATATCCGGATGCAAGTGCGATTTGGCGATTTACCCAGTCTTCCGTATTTGCAGCGGTGTCGTTCTCGAGCCACATGTACGGATCTGAAACTGGAGTGCCGAAAAAATCAAGCGTCTTTTCTTCTTTAGCTGTTACAGGGTATTCCTTTATGGTCATAAGTGGAGCTTGTGTAGATACTTGTTTGTTGTTACAGCCCATGAGCGAAGCTGCGACAACGGTAAGAATGGGTAATGTGATTTTCATGTATGTGAATTTTATTTGGAGTGCATCACGCAAAATGGAATGAGCACCTCTTCCATTGAAATACCACCGTGCTGGAAGGTGTTTTCATAGAAGTGCACAAATTGGTTGTAATTGTTCGGGTATACAAAAAAGTCGCTGTTTTGCGCGAAAATATAGGAGGTGCTTACGTTCATTTTGGGCAAGAAAATATCAGCCGGATTGCGCACTTCAAATACTTCCTTTGGATTGTAGTTGAGGTTTTTTCCGGCTTTATAGCGCAGATTGCTGTTGGTATTTCGATCGCCTATTACCTTAATTGGATTTTCTACTCGAATGGTGCCGTGGTCGGTGGTAATGATTAGCGTGCAATTGTTTTCCGAAACTTTTTTCAGAATATCCAAGAGCGGTGAATGATCGAACCACGAAGAGGTGATGCTGCGGTAGGCCGGCTCATCGTCGGCTAGCTCTTTGATTACCTCCATCTCTGTGCGGGCATGGCTGAGCATGTCGACGAAATTGTACACAATAACATTCAGCTTATTGTTCATGAGGTTGCTGAACGAGTCGTTGAGTCTCTTACCTGCGTTGAGGTTCGTGATCTTGTTGTAGCTCCATTTGAAGTCGAAGCCCAGGCGTTTCAGTTGCGCAGCCATCAATGCTTCCTCGTGCATGTTCTTGCCGCCTTCGTCATCTTCGTTGAGCCACAGGTTCGGGTGCAAACGCTCGATTTCACTCGGCATGAGGCCTGCAAAAAGGGCGTTGCGAGCGTAATGCGTCGCGGTTGGAAGAATGGCGTAGAAAATGTCTTCGCTCTCCGGACGAAAATACTCTTTCAGTTTAGGCTGAATGACGCGCCACTGATCAAATCGGAGGTTGTCGATTACAACCATGAATACCGTATCGGTCGATTCTTTGAGTATAGGAGCCACTTTCGTTTTTACCAAGGTGTGCGACATTATCGGTGCTTGCGAAGTGTTCTTCAGCCAAGATATATAACTGTTTTTAATGAACTTAGCAAATTGCTCGTTGGCTTCGATGCGTTGTGTTCTGAAAATTTCCGCCATTCCCTCATCTTGCGAGTTAGAAAGTTCCAGACTCCAGCGCACTAGTTTCTTATAGAATTCCGACCATTCATCCGGATTCATCTTATCACCCAGACGCATAGCGATTTCACGAAACTCCTGGCGGTAGTCGTTGGTAGTCTTTTCGCTCACCAAACGCTTTTCGTTGAGATTCTTTTTAAGCGAAAGGAGAATCTGATTTGGATTAACTGGCTTTATGAGGTAGTCTGCTATTTTCGACCCAATGGCATCTTCCATGATTTGCTCTTCTTCGCTCTTGGTGATCATTACCACCGGCAGCGTAGGATCAATGTCTTTGATTTTCTGCAATGCTGAAAGCCCGTTGATGCCGGGCATGTTTTCATCCAGAAATACAATGTCGAAAAAACTCTCTCTCGCTTTTTCAATGGCCTCAGCGCCGTTATTGACTGTTACTACTTCATAGCCTTTCTGTTGTAAAAAAAGTATGTGGGGTTTGAGCAAATCGATCTCGTCGTCGGCCCAAAGAATGCGTTCACTTGCCATTAAATTGGAATATGTATAGGGGTTATAGCCTGTTCAAATCTACGATGAAAGACATTTTAGCCTAACTCCGTGATGCATTGGATATTTTTGCAATCCAAAACTATTTTCTTTGGCACTCAAACGCAAGATTATAAACGATCCGGTTTACGGTTTTATATCCATACGACATGCATTCATTTTGGAGCTTATCGATCATCCGTGGTTCCAACGTTTGCGTCGTATTGCGCAATTGGGTTTGTCGCATTTGGTTTATCCCGGGGCTCTGCACAATCGCTTTCAACATGCTATCGGTGCGATGCATCTTATGCAGAATGCCATTGACGAGTTACGATTGAAGGGTAATGAGATAACGGACGAAGAAGAAGTGTCGCTGCTGTGTGCCATTCTATTGCACGACATTGGTCACGGTCCGTTTAGCCATGCGCTGGAATACACCATTGCCAGTGAAGTGCACCACGAACGCATTTCATCGCTTATGATGAATCGTCTGAATGAGCATTTCAACGGTCGTCTTACCATAGCCATTGCCATTTTCAATAACGAATACCCGAAGAAGTTTTTGCATCAGTTGGTGAGCAGTCAGTTGGATATGGATCGGCTCGATTACCTGGCACGCGATAGTTTCTTCAGTGGCGTTGTAGAAGGGCAGGTGGGAAGTGAGCGAATTTTGAAGATGCTTGACGTGGTGGATGATCAGCTGGTCGTCGAGGAGAAAGGTATTTATAGCATCGAGAAGTTCATTGTGGCCCGCCGCTTCATGTACTGGCAGGTGTATCTGCATAAAACCGTTTTGAGCGCAGAGTTCATGCTCGTTAATGCACTGCGCCGTGCCCAAGTACTTGCGCGTTCAGGCGTAGCATTACATTGTTCACCGGCATTACACTACTTCCTTTACAACCAAGTAAAGCAAGAGGAACTTATTTCGAAGCCTGAGGCGCTTCAACACTATGCCTCGCTGGATGATTTTGATATCACAGCAGCGTTGAAGGTTTGGCAGCATCACGAGGATCGTGTGCTATCCATGATAGCGACACAAATGGTGAATCGAAGTTTGTTCAAGATTGAAATACAACGTGAGCCTTTTGAAGCCGCCCGCGTGAATCAGGAGGTCGAGCGCATCGCTGAAAGGTATGCTTTTACCAAAGAAGAAGCAGGATATTTTGTTATTCAGTCGAGCGTAGATAATCGGGCCTACAATAGTCAGTATGATGTGATCCGAATTCTGATGAAGGACGGCAGCGTGCGCGACGCAGCAGAAGTGAGCGACCACTTAAATATCGCTGCGTTGAGCAGTGTGGTTGAAAAGCATTTTGTGGCGTATCTGCGTTAGCACTATTTCACCATTTCACTATTTCACTACTTCACTATTTCACTTGCTAACGGGTGAAATAGTGAAATGGTGAAATAGTGAAATAGTGACTAGAGGTTTACCTCTTCCCCATCCTTATCAAAGATGTGATACTCGAGCAATGCAGCGCTCGTGGATGGTTCCACGCGGAGTTTGATTTTGTACTTCTTGCTCCATGTTTTGGTGATGTTCGAGAAGAAACCACGATTCATATAGGCTTCTACCATCGGATGCACGGCCAAGCGCAGTTGCTTATGAGTGCCTTCTTCCGATAAGAAGCGAATGTTGTTTTCGATTTCTTCAGTGAATAGCAAAGAGGATTGAATAGTTCCCTTGCCATCGCAGCTCGGACATTTCTCAGTCGTAACGACTTGAGTTACCGGCTTGACGCGCTCACGGGTGATTTCCACGACCCCGAAGCGGCTTGGAGGAAGCACATTGTGCTTGGCCTTGTCTTCTTTCATCGCATCGCGCAGCACGTCGCTGAGCTTGCGCTGATTGTCTTTGTTCTGCATGTCGATAAAGTCGATGCAGATGATACCACCCATATCGCGTAGACGCAACAGGCGGGCTATTTCGCGGGCGCATTCCACGTTGGTTTGCAACGCGTTTTCTTCCTGGTTGACTACCGTTGCGTTTTTGCGGTTGCCACTGTTCACGTCGATAACGTGCATGGCCTCGGTATGCTCTACGATAACATAGGCGCCACTCTTGAGGTTAACCTGCTTTCCGAAGCTTTGCTTGATTTGACGATGAATGCTGAACGCGTCGAACAAATCGGTGCTTCGATGCATCTTCACGATGCTTTCCTGGTGGTTGAACGTCTTAAGGAATGCTTTTACTTCACCGGCTACTGTATCGTCGTTGACGTGAATGGCAGTGAAGTTGTCGTTCAGAATGTCGCGCAGAATAGATGTCGTCTTGTTGATTTCACCAAGCACACGCTGCGGGGCTCTCGCCGAACGCATGTTTTTGTGCAATTCGTCCCAACGTTTGACGAGATCTTGTAAGTCCTGATCAAGTTCTGATACACTGGTTCCTTCGGCTTGTGTGCGAATAATAACCCCCATGTTTTGAGGGCGAATACTGCTGATAAGCTTACGCAGACGGTCGCGCTCATCCTCATCTGTTATGCGACCTGAGAGTGATATCTTATTGGAAAAAGGAACCAGAACCAGGTATCTCCCGGCAATGGTAATTTCGGAAGTAAGTCGCGGACCTTTCTGAGATATCGGCTCTTTGGCTACCTGAACAGGTATTACATAACCTTGCCCAACCACGTCTTTTATTTTCCCTTCCTTCTTAATGTCGGGTTGCAATTGGAACCCCATCAGGTCGGGTGACCGCTGCTCACCGGCTGCTGTTTTGCGTGCAAACGCATTCAGCGTGACAAACTGAGGACCCAAATCGAGGTAGTGAAGGAACGCGTCTTTACTATACCCTACATCCACGAAGCATGCATTGAGATGGGGCAATATCTTTTTCACTCTGCCGAGATAGACGTCACCCACTGCGTACTCTTGGTTTCGCTGTTCGCGATGGAGTTCGAGGAGGACCTTCTCTTTGAGCAAAGCAATTTCAACTCCCGTAGAAGTAGAATTGATAATGAGTTCGATGTTACCCGTCAAAACCGGAATATTGAGAAAATAGAAAACAGGTGGAAGCACAGAGCTGCCACCCTGAATGGAGGACTGCTGAGCGACAGAGCGCTCAGCAGCACACAGAAGAAGTTACTAGCGTACTTTCTTCTTGTGGCGGTTCTTTCTCAAACGCTTCTTTCTTTTGTGTGTGGCCATCTTATGGCGCTTTCTTTTTTTACCGCAAGGCATTGTTTTGCTGTGTTAATTGAATATTTAAAGTATCTATAAACTCTTTCACTTTGGCAACAACCACTTCGTCGTTGTTGTGTCGTAAAAGTGCTTCGTAGCGTTGTTTGGCTTCAGCCGGCCGATTCAATTGCTGAAGCGCTTGGGCTGAAAAAAATAGCGAGTTATTGTCAGTTGAGTCCAACTGCAATCCGCGCTCAAAACACTGTAGGGCCAAATCTACAGTATCCATTACCATAAACTGATAACCAACTTCAATCTGGTATTTAATGTCATCAGGACGAAGTGCGATTACTTTTTCAAAGCGCGCTATGGCTTTGTCGAGTTGTCCGCTTTTCACTGAAAACAATCCCAGGTAGTAATGCGCATCGGCATTGGTGGAATCTTCAGCGACCATTTCACGCAGCAAGGTAATGCCGGCCATGGGGTTCGTTCCGTTCACCAACTCAACTGCTTGTTGCAGTTTGAGAGAGTCCGGATCCATGGTAGTCGCCGCGACCTCCTTCGAGGCCGGGTGTTTAGGTAACATTAAAAAAAGAACGATAAGTCCTAGTGATATGAGCACTAGCACGCTCAGAAGGGTGCGCTGTTTAGGCATTTGCGTTCGGATCAACTTTCACTTTCGCCTTCACATCATCCATAAACTCTTTCGCTGGCTTGAACGCAGGGATGAAGTGTGCAGGAATCACAACACTGGTCTTAGCCAGGATGTTGCGGCCCAGCTTTTCAGCACGCTTCTTTACGATGAAACTTCCGAATCCGCGCAAATAAACGTTCTCACCGTTTTCCATAGCGTTTTTCACGGTGCCCATAAAACCTTCAACAATGGCAAGAACGTCGTTGCGATCGATGCCTGTTTTGTTGGAGATCTCGGTTACTATGTCTGCTTTTGTCATATCGAAGTATTGTTAATTGTCAATTATGTGTTTTTTAAACGGGCGGCAAATATAGTCCGCTTTTTTTATTTCCAAAGTGTTCTGCTACTGAAAGTTAGGAAACGCCTTATGAACGATTGGCGGCTGATTCTTTCACAGCCCTTGATTTTGCTCTTGTATAGGTCTTTGTTCAATAACATTGCGGGCATATGAGTATAACCGCTACATTGATTTCCTGGTATTTGCAGCATAAGAGGGATTTACCTTGGAGGCACACGCGCGACCCTTATGCAATCTGGCTTTCAGAGGTTATTCTGCAGCAAACCCGCGTAAATCAGGGGATGGATTACTACTATCGATTCCTTGAATTGTTCCCCACTGTAAATGACCTGGCTTCCGCTAATGAGGGCGAGGTTTTGAAGGCATGGCAGGGATTAGGCTATTACAGCAGGGCGAGAAACCTGCACGCGACCGCTAAGAAGGTTGCCGGTGAAATGGGCGGTGTATTTCCTCGGACGGCAGCGGAAATGAAGCTCTTAAAGGGCGTTGGTGATTATACAGCCGCGGCGATTGCATCTTTCTGCTTTGATGAATGCGTGCCGGTGCTCGATGGAAATGTCCAACGGGTTGTTTCCAGAATCCTTGCAATGGAGGAACCGGTGGATAAGCCTCAAGGAAAAACGGCTTTATACAAGGTGCTCCATGAATGGATCGACCCACTCAACCCGGCAATGTTCAATCAGGCAATCATGGAGTTTGGTGCTTTGCAATGCACACCGCAAAAGCCCAATTGCCAAGCTTGTCCTCTCAAAGACGGTTGCCTTGCTTTTGCCAGCGGCCGACAAACCGACTTTCCTATGAAGGCTGCCAAGACTAAAGTTGCTGACTTATGGATGACCTATATCGTTGCTGTTTATGAAGGCCAAGTATTGGTGAGGCATCGACAGCATTCCGGTATTTGGAGAGGGCTCTACGATTTTCCATCCATCGACTCTGATGTTGCTTTGGATACCTCGACGGCTCTTCTACAGTGGTGCGACGGGCGGGTCACTGAGGGTAATGCGGTGTTGTGTTCAGCTCCAATTGAGCTTTTTCATGTGTTGTCGCACCGTCGTATACATGCCGTTTTTCTCGAGGTGAGACTGCCAAACAAAATTTCAACTCACGAAAGTGAGCAGTGGCTACCCATTGATGAATTGGAGAGCTTAGGTGTTTCAAGACTTGTTGATAGATATATCCGAGAGCATGGGCAAGTGCTGTGTCGATTGGAATAAATTTGCTATAAATCATTCCTCTGGGGAATAAGGTTTGACAAGGAGGTGGTTCTAGGTTTGCGGCGTTCAAATCATTATTCACCCTAAATTTTTTAAACACATGGCAACAGTAAACAAAGTAATCTTGCTCGGCAACTTGGGCCGAGACCCTGAAACAAAAAACTTCGACAATGGCGGAGTGGTTGTTTCGTTTCCGATGGCAACTACCGAAAGCTATTGGGACAAGGAAAAGGCGCAACGTATCGATTTGCCTACGGAATGGCACAACATCCGTGTGAATCGTCCGGGGCTTACCAAGCTTGCACAATTTCTCCACAAGGGAAGTCAGGTGTACATCGAAGGAAGCTTGCGCACCCGTCAGTACCAAACCAAGGAAGGTGAAACCCGCTATTTCACTGAAGTGGTTGCGAATGAAATCGTGCTCACAGGTACTAAAGCTGGCGGTGAAGGAGCCTCTCAGCCGGCTCCTATGGAGCAAACAGCTCCTGTGCAGGTTCCGGTAGCTGCCGGTGATGACGATCTTCCATTCTGAGTTGAACGAATATTTGAAGATTGGAAACAATTAGTTTAAGCGCACACACTGCGACAATTCTTTTGACTGTTTGGAGCAACACCGGTCCTTTATTGGCGGTGTTGCTTCTGCTTTTGTGCAGTGCCCTCATTTCGAGCAGCGAGGTTGCTATGTTTTCCCTAACGCCAGCACAAAAAGCTGATTTAACGAACTCGAAGAATAGTGCGGATCAGCGTATTTTGGAGTTACTCGAAACACCCGATCGTGAAAAGGGCCCAAAGCGCTTGCTTGCAACAATTCTCATCGCTAACAACGCTGTGAATATTGCAATTGTGTTGTTGTCATCTCAAATTACTGCCGGTTTTTTTGCCAACGGAGTTTACCCTGAGTGGCTTCAGACCATGATTGATGTGGTGGCCATCACATTCGTTATTGTTTTGTTTGGCGAAGTGATTCCGAAGGTATATGCTACCGGCAACAACCTGCAAGTAGCACGCTTCATGGCCATGCCACTCGAGTTCATTCGCCGTCTATGCAGTCCGTTGACGTGGTTTCTGATGCGCTCTTCATTGCTGCTCGAAACAAGATTGAAAAACAAAGTGCGCAGCAATATTTCAGTTGATGAGCTCGGGCATGCGCTTGAACTAACTGCCGACGATGGTCGAACCGAGGAAGAGCATAAAATTCTGGAAGGGATTGTAACCTTCGGTGGCAAGGAGGCAGCCCAAATTATGACGCCCCGCACCGATATCGTATTTCTCACTATCAATCAGACATTTCAGGAAGTACTCACTATTGTATTGGAAAAGGGTTACTCGCGAATGCCGGTGATAAGGGACTCAACGGATGAGATAGCGGGTTTTCTTTTTATTAAGGACTTGTTGCCGCACATTGAGAAATCAGATTTTGAATGGAAAGCACTCATAATGCAGCCGTTTTATGTTCCTGAGAATAAAATGATCGACGATTTGTTACAAGAGTTTCAACAAAACAAAATTCACCTTGCTATCGTGGTAGATGAATACGGTGGAACTTCCGGTTTGGTGACGCTGGAAGATATTCTGGAAGAAATCGTGGGAGAGATCAAGGATGAGTTCGATGAAGAGGATTTACATTATTCTAAACTCGATGACTATACCTTCATAGTAGAGGGCAAAACTCCGTTGGTCGATCTCTATAAAATTTTGAATATCGATGGTGGAGTGTTCGAGGAGGAAAGGGGTGATAGCAGCACGCTTGCCGGTTTTATGCTCGAAAAATCAGGACGCTTATTGGAGCGAGGTGATTCTGTTGATTTTAACGGATTCAATCTTTTTGTAGAGGCAGCAGACAAGCGGAAGATTAAACGTGTTAAGGTCTCTATTCCCTATTAATCACTCGTTGTAATGCGAAAGAAAATCGGAATCGGTGCTGCGGCGATACTTGTGGCAATTGCTACCTGGTTGTATTTAGCGGATTCCGCATCGAGCGTTCCCAAACCTCGCGGTTATTTTCGAATTGCTCTGCCTGAACAGGCTTATCGCATGTATGAATCGGTTTGCCCCTTGAAACTGGAAGTTTCTGCTGCGGCACAAATGGAGATTTTTCGCGATCGTCAATCGGTCGATTCTTGTTGGTTCAATATCTACTACCCAAAGTACAATGCGCGCGTTCATTGCACCTATATGCCTGTAGGCGGAAGATTGCCTCAGCTCATTGATGACGCATATGGTTTTGCTGCCAAGCATGAAATGAAGGCCTCTGCCTTGCGCCGCACGTTAATAGAAGACACGCTTCGCGATGTGCACGGAATTATATATGACATTGAGGGTGATGCCGCTTCCAATGTGCAGTTCTTTCTGACGGATAGTACGAATCACTTTCTTCGCGGCGCACTCTATTTCTTCAATGCACCCAATCCGGATTCTATTCAGCCGGTGTTGGAGTTTGTGCGAGCAGACATTGATCGCTTAGCACAAACGCTGAAGTGGCGCTGATTATCGCGCTATCCAGCGCACGAGCAACACGACCATGCAAATCAGGAACATCAGAATCGAGATTTTATTGATGCCGTGCATGAAACGCAAGTTCAAGTCAACTTTCTCCCGTTTGAACAGGTTGCGTGGATCGAGGTAGTATAGAATTTTCTTGAGGATCATGCTCAAATGTAAGGCGTGATTAGCTGCACACTGCAATCATGGAGATCTCCACTTTGCAGCTTTTGGGTAAACAGGCCACCTGCACCGTTTCACGCGCCGGGAATTCCCCTGTGAAATAACGAGCATACACCGCATTCACTTTCGGGAAGTCGCCCATGTCGGCCAGGAAAATCGACGTCTTTACAACAGCGGAAAAGTCAACTCCCGCTTCTTTTAAAACAGCTTGCATGTTTTGCATGACGAGTTCGGTTTCGGCTTCCACGTCGAGCGGCGTGTATTCTTGCGTTGCGGGGTTGATCGCGATTTGTCCGCTGGTATAAAGCATGCCGCCGGCTTTCACAGCTTGAGAGTATGGCCCGATGGGGAGTGGAGCGTGTTCGGTTTGGATGATGTGTTTCATGGGGGGCGAAGGTAGTGAAATGGTGAGGGGGTGAAATGGTGAAATGGTGAAATGGTGAAAGAGTAGGGACGCACTGCTGTGCGTCCCGAAATGGTGAGGGCCCCTCGACTTCGGGGACTGGGCCTTTGAACAAGAATGGCCTCCGCTTCGCTCCCCTCGACTTCGGGGACCGGGGCCGTCGAATGACAATATGGCCTCGGCGGTTGGTGAGCGCAATACTG
>CAMAYP010000045.1 GCA_945862415.1 Chryseobacterium gleum
TGTTTTTTCCACGGCTCGAATATACTTCTGCACCTCTTAAAACGAAACACCTGAATGTGCTAGAAATGATTGTGTGCTGTATGTTTACCCTATGAAAACTGCGACCAAAGCACAACATGCATGGGCAATGTATGATTGGGCCAACTCTACCTATAATCTTGTGATTAGTACTGCTATTTTTCCGATATTCTATAGCGCTGTTACACGCACAGCCGAGGATGGGGCAGAGGGTGATTCGGTGCTTTTTTGGGGCGCCTCTTTTAAGAATACCGAGGTGCTTTCTTATGCCCTGGCATTCGGCATGTTGATAGTTTGTTTGTTGGCACCCACCATTGCGGGTGTGGCCGACTACCTGGGTCGAAAGAAGTTTTTTATGAAGGCGTCATGCTACCTCGGTGCCGCTTCGTGCGCTTCACTTTACTTTTTTGATGTGCATCACTTGGAATGGAGCATGCTAAGCATCGTGTTTGCTTGTATCGGCTTTTGGTGCAGCTACGCGCTCTACAATTCTTTTCTTCCTGAAGTGGCCAAACCGGAAGAGCAAGATAAATTGAGCGCAAAGGGATATTCGCTGGGATATATCGGGAGCGTTTTGTTGCTTGTGTTGAACTTGGTTATGATCATGGTGCTCGATATAAGTCCGCGTTGGTGCTTCGTTACGGTGGGCCTCTGGTGGGCCGGGTTTGCTCAGTACACATTTTACCACTTGCCGGAAAAGTCTACCGGAAAGAAATTTGAACGTGGAATACTTGCCAACGGATTCAAGGAACTCTCCAGCGTTTGGGCCAAGCTCACGCATAGTCCACATTTGAAGAGATACTTGCTTAGTTTTTTTGTGTTTTCGATGGGAGTACAGACCATTATGCAAATGGCGTCATTATTCGGTACCAAGGAAATTGAGCGTGTCGATGAGGCTGGTAATGTGGTGATGGGCTTGGCCGATGGGCAGCTGATTGGCGCTGTTTTACTGGTTCAGATCATAGCTATTCCGGGTGCGGTAATCTTCTCGTGGTGCAGTAAAAAAATCGGCAACTTGCTCACCCTGATTT
This sequence comes from Chryseobacterium gleum, assembly GCA_945862415.1. Classification (GTDB taxonomy): domain Bacteria; phylum Bacteroidota; class Bacteroidia; order Flavobacteriales_D; family Sanyastnellaceae; genus JAIBBG01. The sequence goes on from CAMAYP010000045.1 coordinate 1,050, forward strand.
TTGCGCTGGTGGTATGGGCGATAATATGCATCGTAGCATATCGATTTGTGTATACCGTAGTAGATTTCTATGTGGCCGCGGCTTCCATCGGTTTTATCATGGGCGGCACGCAGTCGTTGGCACGCAGCACCTATTCCAAGTTATTGCCTGAGACTAAGGACACCGCTTCCTTCTTCAGTTTCTATGATGTTACTGAGAAGGTGGGACTTATTATTGGCTTGCTTTCGTTCGGTTTAATAGAGGGCGCATTTGGCAGCATGCGTGTGAGTATTCTAGCGCTAATACTCTTTTTCATAGTGGGACTGATATTGTTGTTGCGTGTGCCGAGGAGAGAAACATTAGCCTAAAACGGCGAGTATCAATAGAAGACCTCCCAGCATAACGAACTTAATCCAACGACTTACTTTCCCAAAATCGCTTGGCGATTTTGCAGCATTCACGAAGTACACGGCCGGTAGCATAGGAACGATGAGGCACGCAATCAACCAAAGCACGTCACTTCGGGTTTCAATGCGTGTGAGGCACCAACTGGCCATAATTAGAAATACGACCATCCATCCTGTTACGTATCTCTTCGTGCGCTGCATGCCCCATAGTATGGGTATGGTCTGATAGTTTCCGGCGCGGTCGCCAGGCTCATCTTGCGCGTCTTTTACGGCTTCACGAATCATTGTGAGCACAAATGCAAACAACGCAACACCTAGTACCCATAACCAAGCATAGGTGTATGTCGACATTCCATTCCATGCGCTGGATGCTAGCTCTGATTTTAATAAATGCATATCGGGGAGAACTGCAAACACAGGAACAACAGCGGTGCAAAACGCCACCAATGCATTTCCAATGATGGGCCTTTTTTTGAAAACCGGCGAATACCACCACAACAAGAACATAATGAGGAGTGGAACAATGACCAGTTCGATATATGCGATTGAAATTCCTACCCACAATACCAATCCTACAGCAAGAGTGTTCAGCCCTTGATGAAGAAGTATTGCCATTTTTCTATTGATGTCCCTCCCCACGATGACCTTTTCAGGCTTGTTGATTTTATCGACTTTTTGGTCGAAATAATCATTGATGACATTTCCGGCCGCCGTGATGAGGAGTGCCCCAAAAACAAGCGCGCCGAAATGTAGGCCACTCATTTTCAATGATACATTTCCCTGTTTACGCAACACATCTGCCAACAACACATAACGAGTGATGAACATAGTTACAGCCACAATGAAAAGATTCAAAGGTCTGGACAGTAGAACAATGGATTTAAGTCGCACGGATTGTTGAATTTTTGTGGACAAAGTTGATTGCCGAGTTATTTATATTCGCAATATAGTCTAAATCAATATGGAACTTAACCTGACCGATATGCCCCCTTTGCAAGTAGAAACTGTGCATGCACTTGTTTTCGGGAAGCACGAATACATCGTGAGCAATGTGAAATTACAATTGGAAAAGGCGGAGTTTAAGTGCTCGGGTTCGGTTGTATTAGATCATGCATTAGAGTATTTGAAAACCAATCAACCACAGCTTATTGTAATCGGAGGTGGCGTCGATCCCCACGATCGAATTAAAATTCAAAACAGCATTAAAGCTTGGTCACTTTCTACCCGCATTGTTGAGCACTTTGGCGGTCCTGCCACAGTGCTCAGCGAGGTCCGCGACGCATTGATTAAGCTTTAATTTGGTTAGTCTAACATGCTTTTTGACTTGTATACCTTGTTCTCGCCTAGCTTGTGAAGTGAATATGTGAATCCGGGATGTATTGCGAATGCTCCTATTTCACCGGCCTTGTTTACTGCTAAATAGCCCACTTGAAAATCCTTGTAATTGGTGTGTTTTATTTTTATGCGGTTAATGGCTTCTTCGCAAGCTTGCTGCGGTGTAGCACCTTGACGCATCATTTCTACAACGAGAAATGAACCGCAGGTGCGGATTACGGCCTCACCCAAACCACTCGAAGTGGCCGCGCCGATTTCATTGTCAACATAAAGCCCACCTCCAATTATTGGACTGTCACCCACACGGCCGTGCATTTTGAAAGCCATGCCGCTCGTGGTGCATGCCCCTGCCAGATCTCCATTGGCATCCATTGCAATCAGGCCAATTGTGTCGTGGTTTTCTATGTTGATGATTGGTTTGTATTGACTGGTCTTCAACCATTCTTTCCAGGCTTTCTGTGCCTCCTCGCCCATATATGGATCGTGTTTGAATCCTTCTGAAAGAGCAAACTGATAGGCTCCTTCTCCAACCAATATCACATGGGGTGTTTTTTCCATCACACGCCTGGCTACCGATGCCGGATGCTTGATGTGTTCAAGATACATAACGCTACCGGCATTGCCTAGGCTATCCATAATGCACGCGTCAAGCGTGGTGTGTCCATCGCGATCGGGAAACCCTCCTAAGCCCACCGTAGTATTCGATAGATTAGCCTCTGTGTCGTTCACTCCTTTCTCGGCCATGTCGAGCGCATTGCCTCCATTGAGCATCGCTTTCCACGCTGCTTCGTTGGCGGGAATGCCTGCATCCCATGTCGAGAGCACAAGGCCTTCGGTAAAAATATCGGACGCCGCGGGTGCTTCAATCGTTTCTTCCGCTTGTGAAAAAAGTTGAGTAAAAGCTCCAAGGCCAAGGCCTATCCCTGTGGCTGCAGAAGCCTTGATGAATTTTCTGCGATCAGTCATATCGGTTGTAAATTGATGTGGGAAAGATAAGATAAGCGTGTCGAGACCAATCGACTATCCAACCATTTCACGCTGCAGTGTCTCGATAGTATCACCCGGCAAATTAAGCATGTCCAAATACATCAACCCATCGAGGGCATTGTTGAACATAGGGTCGCAATTAAATGCTATGATACGCGCATTTTGCTGCAGATATTTCTTGAGTAAGACGGGCATAGTGAAACTCGAAGGCTCAATCTCGCTGATAATGCGATCCATTTTTTTGATGTCACTTTGAGTGGAGTCAAGCAACGCTGCTGTATCTACCTTTTTTACTCTTGGTTTGAATGCATTGCGAGGCGTCACATGCTCTGCCAGGGTATGGTCGAAATAATGTTTCGTAATGAATTGAATGATCAATTCCTTGCTTACTTCCTGGTATTGATTACTTATTGAAACAGGACCAATGATGTAGCGGAAGTTGACGTTTGAAATCAAGTAGTACAAAATACCTTTCCAAAGAAGAAACAACGATAGTCGGTGCTTTTGATATTCGACTACAATGAACGACCTTCCGAGCTCAAGTGATTGCTTTAACATGGGGTCCATATGCGAACCCATTCGAAACAACGAAGAAATATAAAAACCACGCTTTCCGTAAAGCTCCATAATCTGTGAGCCATTGCCTACTCGGTATGCACCGGCAATTTTTTCAGCTTTGCGATCCCATAGAATCAAATGGCTGTAATACAAGTCGTATTCATCCAGGTCAATACTCTTGTTTGTTCCTTCTCCAACTGCTCTGAATGTTACTTCACGCAAGCGACCAATTTCACGAAGTATATTGGGAATGCGATCACTACTTGCAACAAAGCAATCAAAATGATCATAGCTGAGCGTTTTGCAGTCGGATATAGCTTCGATTTCTTTAACAATCAAAGTATGATCAACCGCCTCAATAATTTGTTCAGGACTTTTCACCGTGCGAAATACTCGGAAGTAGTCTCGCTTTACTTCCAACGAACTTCCAAGAGCATAGGTCTTAGCTCGCAGGTATCGACCATATTGGTCGAGCGAGGTAAACATGTCTGTGTCTTTAGGCTGAATGGGTTTGCCTATTCGCATGCGAATGGTGTCCCCCTTTTTTCGAAGCATCTCAGCCGGCAAGGCCAGCGTGCGCAGGTTCGGGTGTATCATCCCCAACAAATGGAAAATGCGTGAATTACTTCCATCAAAGAAAAGAGGTACTACCGGTACGCCCGAGTTGCGCGCAATTTTAATGGCTGAACTAGCCCACTTCTTATCGGCAATCGCATTCATTTCACCTTGATAGGTGCTTACCTCTCCGGCCGGAAATATGCCAAGTGCACCGCCGTTTTCAATATGCTGCATCACTGCTTTCATTCCACTTACATTGGAATAAGCTTCTTTGCGTTGTTCGAAAGGATTGACAGCGATGAAGTAGTCCTTTATAGGCTCAATTTGTTGCAACAGAAAATTAGCCATCACCTTGAAATCAGGTCGAATCTTGGCGATCGCTAAAATCATGGCAAGCCCATCAAGCGCACCAAACGGATGGTTGGCAACCATCACAAAAGGTCCTGTCCTTGGAATATGCTCCAGCTGTTGTTCGTCGATTTGCAAATCGACCTCCAGGTAATCAAATAACGCCTGAATGCTATCCAATCCGGGCGATTGGCACATGTGAACGTACAACTCGTTTACCTCGTCGATGCGCGCTACCTTGCTCAATAAAGCAATTAAGATGTTGTCTTTCGGCAATCGAGTTGCCGTGGCAAGTGCGTCGTCGGATATGAGTTTTTTCGTACTCACAGTTAGTTAATCATTATGGGTGTTGCTTTTACTCCGACCGATGTTTCAACGGTTACTTGATATACACCCGATTCAAATTGTTCTGCATTGAAAAAGAAATGCGATTCTCCGCTTTTGAGGTTGCCTCTGTGTACTGTGTAAACCTCTCTTCCTGCAATATCAATTAGTCTGATAGTGGCTTCTTGCGCATGCTGTGAATTGATCTCAATACAGGTTATGGCGGAGGCCGGGTTGGGGTAAACGCGATTGATGACTGTTGATGAAATTTCGCGGATGTTGTTTATCTCGCCAAGCACGCTAAACGACCAAAACCCGATTGGAGCAGGCATTGGGCGCACTTGTATTTTGCCGCTTGTGGATTCACCCTCTACATAGTACTCAACGACTGAGCCTACCGCTTGTGCGGGTATGAAAGCCTCCCAGTCGTTTTCATTGGCAATCATGTCAACTGTGCTAAATGAACTTGAACCCTGAAGCCTCCAGTAGAGTGTCGCCCTTTCAACTCCTGAGCGATGTCGCATGTAGGCCGATACGAGATAGGGGTTGATGGCGTCATAAGTGTCATTTAATGGCTGATGCGAAATAAGCAGAGGATCCGCTACACCTACCGATTGAGTGATGCAGTGTATGGCTCCACTTTGCGCAATAATGTTGTTGCTGGTGTTGTCGCAGTCAATACCCACAAGGTTGTATCCAGGACACACCTCGCTCCAAATGCGCAAAGCGGTTGTGTCATATTCTTCCCGATAGGTTGGAATGATGATCGTGTTGTTTACGAATACGGCATTGGTGTAAGTAAGGTAGTCACCGCCTTCATCCGGATAATTACTACCCTGTTGTTGGGGAGGGGCAGGTATGCGAACTACTCGAAAAGGTGTTCCGAATTTGCTGGTGTAATTGCTCAAAACATAGTTGATGTTCGCATTGATCTGCGGTCCGTCTGCTACACCCTGCGGGTATTCGGAAACAAGGAGTGTTTCTTCATCTACCAATTTCATATGCATATCAATGTGATGAATGCCATCAAAGGGAAGCGTGGGCATTTTGATATAGGTTTGAATACCCATGAAGGTTTCCAAAATTGTATTGACCTCTTGTGTTGTGTGGTTTGGGTAGAAAATATTGTAATCACCGTTACCATCATTTTCATCCAATATAAGTTCGGATGCGAAGGCTGTTCCAAAACCATCACTCATATAGTTTCCTCCTGTATTCACTAAATCATATGGCGGGTTCGATGTCTCGTACAAATCCAAATTGAGTGCATCCGCTACATAGGCAGGCGAGGTGTCGTCATTGGGGCGATCGCGGTTGTATAGCCAGTCAACTAAAATGAGGGAGTCAACTTCATTACCATAAACAGGATTGGCAGCATAGTCGCGCATCCAGATGCTGTCGTAGTTCGAATCAACAATGAGGATGTTGTCGAAATTAGCGAATGCAGCACCGCCTGCATTTTGTGTGAGCAGATAATCTTCTGTTCCTTGGACATCATCGCTTAGAATAATCACCTGCGTTTCCATTCGAGCCGCAGCTACAATCTGTTTGAGAATGGCCGGAAAGCCCGTCCATGAGATGGTCAGTGCCTGCAATTCTTCCCATTCCGCCATTGCTCGCAGATTGGAGAAATTGGGAGCTGAGGTAATTTGAGCGTTTGATTGCAGGCCTAACAATAAAGAAAAGACCACAGCTAAAATTGAAATCCGCATGTCCGCAAAAAAACGCGTTGATTGTGAATTCATGGTTAATTCCGAGAATTTAAAAAATTAATATTGAATATCGCGTGTGGTAGTGATAAACGCATTGCAGTAGATACTGTCAACATAAGATGAGTCGGCGGTGCCAATTTGGGTCTGCACTTGATATTTGATCCAACGATTGCCGTAAACACGACATGTTATAGTTGTGTCGATTGCTGCGGTCTGCCAAGTTCTCCATCCGTTCGAACAACAATTGCAATTGAAATTCGCATTCAGGAAAGTAAAAGAGAGTCGGTCGTTTGCGTTTCCGTTGGCATGGGAAAAGTGCAATGACGCAAAAGCTTCTTTGTATAACGCTACATTTTCTAGTACTGCATCGTTGCCGAACGCATCAACATTGAGCGCTTGTTCTACTAAAATGTAGTTGTTTTTTTCGGCGAGCAATCGAAGGGCTGCAAAATTTTCGCGCGGCCAGCTCCCGGAAAAATCGCCATTCGAATCAGTTGAAGTCCTTAATGCGTTTTGATACGTGTTGCCGTAAATGCCATTCTGAACAACTTGTTTTTCTATTTCTATTGAAACACCTGAAAGTGCGTTGCCATCATCGGCATCGGTCACTTTTCCCTGTATGCTGTATTGAACGGTATTGTCTTTTTTACAACCCATTAGCATAAGAAGCAGGCTGAATGTAATTGTAAGTAGGTATCGCTGCATCAATTGGTTGTTTGTTGTGAAACGCTTCTGTAAAGATCGTACGTGCCGATTATCTTCTGAACAAAAATAAATGGTTCACGGGCGTTACAATATCCATGTTTGACACAACTCATGGTGTAGTATTTCTCCTGCTGTTTCATGAGCAGCGCCTCTGCCACATTTCCATCCCATATCGTGTCTTTCAGCCCAAGTTCACGCGCAAGATTTTGCGCATCGATAATATGTCCCTGACCAATGTTGTAGCTCGCCAAAACGAACTTAGTGCGTTCAAGTTCATTGGGCACTCGTTTTAGCCACATGTTTTGCAGATACTTAATGTACTTCGTGGCCGCCTGCACACTGCACTCAGGACTTGGTGTTGCCGAACAACCAAAGCGCACCGCTGTTTGAGGCATTAGCTGCATCAGCCCGTAAGCTCCGCTCCATGAATGGGCTTGAGGGTTGAAATGCGATTCATGGTATGCGATCGATGCTAGCATGCGCCAATCCCACCCCAATTGTGGTGCGTACACTTTGAAAAGTGAGTCGAATGGTGAAATTGCACCCGGACCAACTTTCGGCAGCACAAATCCTTTTGGCCGGGCAAGTTCAGCCTCGTTAAAGTACTTGCGATACAAGCGCTTCGTGCGCATTGAACCGTCTTTTTCACTCAACCATTCGTTGAGCGCCGCCAACAGTGAGGGTGATTCTTTACGAACTGCCCAAGCAATGTCTTGAAGGGGGCTTATGGCCACACTTGCATCGATATAGTCGTAATTACTCAACTCAATCGAGGCAAGGTTTTCATCCGTTATGGTTGCAGGAATGGCTCCGTCATCGACCAGGCGAATAAGGTCGTCCGTACTTATTTCACCCGGTGCCTCCTCAATCTTGATCGATTGGCTTGTCGATGCTGCTAGTTCATTCAGGCGCTCGTAAAACGAGGAATACCGGTGGACCCAAATGGGCATTTTTCCGAGTTGCGCGCTGTCAGTAATCGCGATCGAACCCAGCCCATTACCTTGGTCGATTTTTCGCTGAACAAGTACCTGCCTAGTTTGATAGAGTGGTTTTGTGAAGCTTACGGTGTCTGAACGCTGCCGAGTTACAGTCAGATTGCTGGCAACAAGGTCAGCTTCTCCCCTGCGGAGCATATCAAACATGCGATCCACGTCGTCAATGAGCTTTACCTCAAGTCTCACTCCGAGGTGTTTGGCGAATGCCAAGGCTAGCTCGTAATCAAAGCCGCTTGGTTGGTTGCGATACAGAAAGTAGGTGGAAGCGCTGTTCTCCGTGAGCATGATTAAAGAACCTCTGCGACGGATGGAGTCTAAATCGACAGAACCGATTGTTTCCATGTTAGCCTTTTTACGACGAATCGGATTGTCGCAACTCGCAATCAGACACAACAAACAGACCCACGCAGACAGTGAAATAATGGTACGTAGACTGAATGAGGAACGAGATGTCAAATGGGCGGATAATTAATTGCTCTAAAATAAAAAACCCCGGGTAAATCCGAGGTCTTTTACGTAAGCGGTTTGAAGTTATTTATTATTTCTTGTAGAACTTTTCGGTTTTATTGTCAAAACTAACCCAGTAATCCCCTCTTTTAAGTGCAGTGCACTCAATGGAACTACCTCGGCCGCGTTTAACAACCTGACCAAATAAATTGTACAATTCGTATGAAGTTTCGGCACTGAAGTATACCGACTTTGTTTTTTTGTCGTAGCGGAAACTGACCGTTTCAACGGTACTGCTGACTTCACAGACAGTTGACTTTCTTAAGTCACCCTCGAAGCTTTTCTGTACTACCCGAAATTTGTTTAGCCCGCTGGTAAGCTGCACTTGAAAGCGATAAATATTCTTCACATTGGTGCCGTTGCCAAGCACTTCGCCGATGTTCACCCACCGATTCCATTTGTAGTGCTGAATGATGTAGGGGATTTTTCCCATTTCACCTGTAGTCTCCCATGTAAGAGACCCGTTGATGCCGCAGTTAATAGAGGTGCAAATGAAAGAGGGAGAGGGTTCTAAAGCTCCCGGATTTAAAATCTTGGGAGTGCATCCGTCTTTGTGCTTGATCAGGATATTCACCGGGTCACCGGACTTCAAACCATAAATGGTAAGGTCAATTTCAAAGGCTTGCGTATTGATTTCATCTGTTGTGATCAGGCCATTTACAAGTACTTCAATAATGCAATATCCAATGCCATCAGTTGAAGCAGCATTGATTACAAAAATGTTGCGCTGCTGGTAGCGACCTTCCAACATGATTGTGCCCGCTGTCATTCCCAAACTAATGGAAACGAGCGTCACCAAAACGGCCCATCTTTTAACCAAATACGATTTCATATGCGAAACGAACACTCAGGTGCTTAAAGTCCAACTTTCGGTTAGGCTGCAAAAATATCTAATTTGCGTTGTGCTTGCGTCAGGATTTGAGGAAAAAATTCATCAAATGTGGAAATGATGTGTTTTTCGTGTTTCAGGTAGGTGTCGAAGGCATGGTTGAGCGGATTTTCAAACGGGATGCGCTTTGACATTTGATGGAGTATGTTGGCCGTACCATCAGCGGTCAGATACATATTGAGCCAATCTTGTTCTATCATCTTTCCGATGATAAACTGCCTTCTTTCCGTCATCTCGATATGCCTATTCGAAAGATGATCATAGGTCGATTGTATCCATTTTTTGCGCTCGCTCGTAGCATGTGCGTCCCAACGCAACGACAAAACGTGGTCGAAAAGTACATCGAGTGCTACACCTGCAAATTTGCCGAGGGTGGGGTGCAGCTGTTTCTTTAAATCCAATAACAACGGGTGCTTGTCCGTGTAGTCATCAATAAAGCGGTGGAGGAGTATCCCTTCTTGAACATCTTTCGGATAGAGTTCCCATTTTTTGCCCTTCACATCATCGGCAATGAACTGGCCATATAGAATTGGCTCATTCTCGAATGACAGAAATGAATGTGCGAGATAGTTCATGTCGACAAACAAATGTAGTGTTGATAGAATAGCTTATCACGTTTGAGATTGAACCTCTTATTTTGCGCATTCATTTAAAATCATTCTGCCAGTGACTCTGATTAAATCTATTTCCGGAATACGAGGTACCATTGGGGGTGCTGAGGGTATGGGGCTGACCCCAATCGACATAGTGAAATTCACGGCCGCTTTCTGCACGCTCATGCAGAGGAAGTGTAACACGCCGAAAATCAAGGTGGTTGTTGGCAGAGATGCCCGTATCAGCGGTGGAATGGTAAACGCTTTGGTTTGCAACACGCTTGTTGGTATGGGAGCCGATGTGGTGGATTTGGGCTTGAGCACAACTCCGACCGTCGAAATTGCTGTGCCCTCTGAGGGAGCTCACGCAGGCATTATTCTCACGGCAAGCCATAATCCTATTCAATGGAATGCACTCAAGCTCATCAATGAAAAGGGTGAGTTCATTTCGGCTGTGGAGGGTGCAGAAGTATTGCGATTGGCTGAGTCGGGCGAAGTTTCATTTGCGGATGTTCATTCGCTTGGTTCCATGCAAGTTGCTGATTATCTGGACACGCATATTCAACATATTTTGAGTTTGAAACTGGTGGATAAGCAGTTAATAGAATCGGCTGATTTGCATGTGGCTGTCGATGCTGTGAATAGCTCGGGAGGCATCTATGTGCCGGCCTTGCTAATTGCATTGGGTGTGAAAAAAATCGAACTGATTCACTGCGAACCAAATGGGCATTTTCCGCACAATCCGGAGCCGCTGCCTGAACACCTCACCGACCTTTCAGCGTTGGTACAACAAAAGGGTTGTCAAATGGGCATTGTAGTTGACCCGGACGTGGATCGGTTGGCATTCGTATGCGAAGACGGAAGCGTTTTTGGTGAAGAATATACGCTAGTGGCTGTGGCCGATTATGTGCTCTCTTGTAACCCGGGAAATACAGTTTCGAATTTGTCCAGCACACGCGCGCTTCGCGATGTTACAAGAAGTCACGGTGGCACTTATTTAGCCTCGGCAGTAGGCGAGGTTAATGTGGTTGCTGCTATGAAAGAAAACGGAGCAGTAATCGGGGGAGAAGGAAACGGCGGAATCATATATCCGGAAACACACTATGGTCGTGATTCTCTTGCTGGTTTGGCGCTTTTTCTAACCCATTTCGCGAAAAAGAAACTGTCGATGACAGCTCTGCGCGATAGCTATCCGCGCTATGAAATTTCAAAGAACAAGATAGAGCTCAATGATGGCATGAACGTCGATGCGATTTTGAAAAAGGTCGAAGCGATGTATCCAAATGCCGAAGTAAATACCATTGATGGAGTGAAATTCGATTTTGAGGATGGTTGGGTGCATTTGCGCAAAAGCAATACAGAGCCGATTGTGCGCGTAATTGCTGAGCATACCGACAAGCAAAAGGCGAATGAGTTGGCCGAAGAGGTGATCGCAAAGGTGCGTGAGGCAGCAGGAATTTAGTGTTCCTTACTATTCATGTTGTTTTTTTTCGGAAATTTGACTGGTGAAAGCAATGTCCTTTCGCTTTTATTTCGATGAACGTATATCTTGACAACGCAGCAACTACACCTGTTCTGCCGGAGGTTGCACAGGCTATGTTGCCTTTCCTTACGGAATATTTCGGTAATCCCTCGTCTTCGCATGCATTTGGCAGAAAAACCAAATCGGCGCTGGAACAGTCGCGAAGAACCATTGCTCGTTTGCTAAACTGCAGCCCGTCTGAGATTTTTTTCACGAGCGGAGGAACAGAAGCCGACAATCTGGCGATGCACGCTGCTATTCACGATTTAGGCTGCAAACACATCATTACATCTGCTATTGAGCATAGTGCTGTAATTAAAACGGCCGAAATCATGGCGAAGCAATTCGGTTTGAAGTTGAGCTTGGTGAAACTGGATGCCGCAGGGAATGTTGACATGCAGCACTTGGAAAATCTGCTGTCGACCAATGAAAAGTCGTTTGTAACGCTCATGCACGCAAACAATGAAATTGCCAACCTGTTAAATTTGAAGGAGGTGAGCGCATTGTGCCAATCTCACAACGCCATACTGCATAGCGATACGGTGCAAACGATGGGGCACTACGTCTTTGATATGCAAGATTTACATATTCACTTTATCAATGCCTCTGCGCATAAATTCCACGGGCCGAAGGGGGTGGGTTTTATATACATCAATAAGAAGGTGAAGATAAATCCAGACATTACCGGTGGTGGCCAGGAACGCGGCGTTCGGGGGGGCACTGAAAACATTAGCGGTGTAGTTGGTATGGCCAAGGCACTGGAGTTGTGTTACCATGATCTTGATGAACACAAAACATATGTATCGGGGCTGAAGCAATTCATGGCCTCTGAACTTGAGTCGTTTATTCCAGAGCTTGTTTTTAATGGGAATTCCCGAAATGTGGATAGTTTGTATACGGTGCTGAATATCACGTTACCACCAACATCAAATTCGGACATGTTTTTGTTTTTGCTTGATTTAGAAGGTGTTGCATGTAGTGGTGGAAGCGCCTGCAGCAGTGGAGCGTCTAAGGGTTCACATGTATTGGATGCAATTGGTGCACTAAAGCCCGGCTGTGCAAGTATTCGCTTCTCATTCAGTCGATTAAACACAAGAGAGGAGGTCCTGTTTGCGTTGGAAAAGGTGAAATCGATTTGCACAGAGCCCGTAATGGCTTGAAAATCAGGATAAAAATCATATTTTATAAACCGTAGGAAGCGCTACTGATAATCAGCTTGTTAGCTTTCAATTCCTCTGATAATTGAATTTTATTGTTTTTTTGGGAATGTGATAACCTCATCCGGGCGTATCTTGCGCCCCATGAACGGAAAAAAGTCAGCCGGCAGACCGGCCACAAAACCCGCTCGTTTAAAGAATGGGTTTTATGTGGGTGTGAAGAATAAGGGTATGGCTACCCCTGTAATGATGTATAGCCCCACACGTGAAGGTATGATGCTAATTGCCCAGCGATATGGTGTTTTCCCCGAAAAGGAAGTTGTAGTAATGGGAGAACATAAAAACGACAAATGGGTAGATCAGGAGCAACCCAAACGTGGCCGAAAGAAGAAAGAGGTCGCAGAAAATTGATTCTGATAAAAGTCTTAAAAGCCCGTATCTACGGGCTTTTTTTATACTATTGGTATATGAAAAATTATCTTTATTTATTTCTTGTAGTTGCGCTTGCTTCCGGTGCTTATTCCTGTAAAAAGGACAACGCTGGTAAGCTAACCCCTTCATGCGATGGGTCGCATCCAACCTATCAAAGTTCAATCAAAAGTATAATCGATTCGCGATGTGCAACATCCAACTGCCATCCGAATTACGCTACATACGATGGTTTGCTGTCTGATTTACAAGGGGGAAGTTTTCGCCGTGAGGTACTCGTCAATCAAACGATGCCTCAAGGTTCATCGCTCACCCAAGACCAAATCAATAAAATTCAGTGCTGGGTGAACGACGGATTCCCTGAGAATTGATTTTTTAAAGGTGAATAACTTCACCATAGGCTGCAGCCGCCGCTTCCATGATGGCTTCACTCATAGTTGGATGCGGATGAACCGTTTTGATGAGTTCTTCTCCGGTCGTTTCCAATTTACGCAACGCAACGCATTCAGCAATCATTTCGGTAACGTTGTACCCAATCATGTGCGCGCCCAACAACTCACCATACTTCGCGTCAAAGATGAGTTTCACGAAACCATCTTTGTGACCTGCTGCACTCGCTTTACCTGATGCAGAGAATGGGAATTTTCCGATTTTGATATCGAGACCTTTCTCTTTGCATGCTCGTTCGGTAAGACCAACCGATGCAATTTCGGGCGAGCTGTATGTGCAACCCGGAATATTTCCGTAGTCCAAAGGCTGTGGGTGATGACCCGCTATCTGCTCCACGCAGATAATTCCTTCAGCACTTGCAACGTGAGCCAATGCTTGGCCCGGCGTGCAATCGCCAATCGAATAATAACCCGGTATGTTGGTTTTGTAGAATTTATCTACTACGATTTTGCCTTTATCTGTAATGATGCCTACATCTTCCAATCCTATATTTTCGATATTCGCTATTACGCCAACTGCGGAAAGTACAACGTCGCATTCGATGTGCTTTTCACCAGTTGCATCTTTCAACGTCACTTTACAGCCTGCACCTGTGGTGTCAACCTTCGTGACTTCAGTTCCTGTCAAAACATCGATACCCATGCCTTTGAATGATTTGGCAAGTGCTTTTGAAACGTCATCATCTTCTACGGGTACGATGTTGGCCATAAATTCAACCAGCGTCACTTTCGTTCCCATAGCAGCATAGAAATAGGCAAACTCAGAGCCTATAGCGCCACTGCCAACGATGACCATGCTTTTAGGCTGTGATGGCATCACCATAGCGTCGCGATATCCAAGGATTTTCTTGCCGTCTTGCTTCAATGCCGGAAGCACGCGTGAGCGACCACCGGTAGCAATAAGGATATGACCTGCTGAGTATTCGGTTACTTTTCCGTCGGCTGCTGTGACAGCGACTTTCTTTCCGGGCTTCAACATTCCGTTGCCCATGATTACCTCAATCTTGTTTTTCTTCATGAGGAATTGAACCCCTTTACTCATGCCTTCTGCAACGCCTCGGCTGCGTTTTACAACGGCGCCGAAATCGGCTTTTGGAGCACCTACCTCAATGCCGTAGTCTTTCGCATGATTGATGTATTCAAAGACTGAGGCGCTCTTCAACAAGGCCTTCGTAGGAATACACCCCCAATTGAGGCAAATTCCTCCAAGTGCTTCGCGCTCAATAATCGCTGTTTTTAATCCGAGTTGTGAAGCTCTGATAGCGGCTACATAGCCGCCGGGCCCGCTTCCGAGTACGATAACGTCGAAATTCATTTTTGTAAAAATTGGAGTGGCGAAGGTAGAATGAGAATGAAAAATTTCAATCTTTTTATTCGATTGGTCGTCTTCTGTCTTTTCTGCATGTACCCGTTGGGCATTAGCGTTATTTTTGCAGCCTAACAAACTATTCCCAGAATGCTCAACGTCGTGTTATTTGGCCCTCCAGGAGCCGGCAAAGGCACCCAATCTGAAATCCTTCTGAAGCGCTTCGGTCTTGTGCATTTAAGCACAGGAGATATTTTTCGTTTCAATATCAAAAATGCAACTGAATTAGGGCTTCAAGCTAAGGCGTTTATGGATAAAGGTGAGCTTGTTCCTGATAGCTTGACTATTTCCATGCTTGAGAGCGAAGTGGTGAAACACCAGGATGCGAACGGGTTCATATTTGACGGATTCCCCAGAACGTCTGCGCAAGCGGAAGCACTGGATGTTTTCTTGGCTTCACGGAGTTCTGCTATTACTTGCATGCTCGCCTTGGAGGTAGATGAAGAGGAACTCATCAAGCGATTGTTGAACCGAGCAACTACCAGCGGTCGTGCTGATGATGCAGATGAATCAATTGTGCGTAACAGAATAGCTGTTTACAATCGAGAGACTGCTCCTGTAGCCGGATACTATCAGGCATGCGGCAAATACAGGGGGATTAAGGGTGTTGGAACTGTGGAGGAAATTACAGCACGTTTGTGCACTGAATTAGACGCGTTTGTCTGATTTTTTCAGAATCTTTTTATATGGCTGAATCCAATTTTGTCGATTACGTAAAGATTTGCTGCCGTTCGGGCAAAGGCGGAGCCGGGAGTCGTCACTTTCGGAGGGAAAAATTTGTGCCGAAAGGTGGCCCCGATGGTGGCGATGGTGGAAGAGGCGGACACATAATTGTGCGCGGAAGTAAGGATGTTTGGACACTCCTTCACTTGAAATACCGAAAGCATGTAATTGCAGAAGATGGTGAAATGGGTGCCGGTGCTAAAATGTCCGGTGCGCAAGGTCATGATGAGATATTGAAGGTTCCTTTGGGAACCGTAGCGCGTGATTTTGAAACGGGAAAGGTCGAATTTGAAATCACCGAAGAGGGACAAGAGTTTGTATTGGTCCAAGGCGGTCGTGGTGGATTGGGTAACGACCATTTTAAAACGTCAACCAACCAAGCCCCTGATTATGCTCAACCCGGTGAGCCGGGCAAGGAAGAATGGAAAATCCTTGAGTTAAAGGTGCTGGCTGATGTCGGTTTGGTTGGCTTCCCGAATGCCGGTAAATCGACGCTTCTTTCTGTGGTCAGTGCAGCAAAACCTGAAATAGCAGACTATCCGTTCACGACCCTGGTTCCCAACTTGGGTATGGTGCGTTATAGAGGTGATCGTTCATTTGTAATGGCCGACATTCCGGGTATCATAGAAGGCGCCGCGGAAGGTCGCGGTTTGGGGCATCGATTCTTGCGACATATCGAACGCAACTCGACGTTGCTGTTCATGATTGCGTGTGATGCCAAAGACATTCGCTCTGAATATGAGGTGCTACTCAATGAATTGAAAAAGTATAATCCTGAACTATTGCATAAGAAAAGACTCTTGGCAATTACTAAATGTGATATGCTCGATGAGTTGATGATAGAACAAATGAAACCGATGCTTCCACCGGGTGTGCCATCTATCTTTATTTCTGCTGTTTCAGGAATGAACGTTGATC
>CAMAYP010000046.1 GCA_945862415.1 Chryseobacterium gleum
CACATCCGTCAGTTTGGTCACAACCCGAATTACATCCAAAGCATTGAGCTTGAAAAAGAGCAACTGCACGTTACCGATGACTTGCAAGAGGTAATCGACAACAGCGATTACATCATTGTGGCAATTCCGTCGGCATTCGTTCATGATGCCTTTCAACAATACAAGCCAACAGGACTAGAGAACAAGGTTTTGTTTTCGGCCATAAAGGGCGTAATCAACGAGTTTGACTCCATTCCTGCGCGCTATTTCCACAAGCAATTGGGTGTGCCGTATGAAAACATCGGCATCGTTTGCGGGCCATGCCACGCAGAAGAGGTTGCCATGGAAAAGCTTTCCTATTTGACTATTGGCTGTTCCGACATTACCAAGGCCGACATCATGGCGAATATGCTTGGTTGTCGCTTCATTAAAACGAATACCACAGAAGACGTTTTCGGTGCTGAGCTAGCGGCCATTCTGAAAAACGTATATGCCGTTGCGAGCGGAATCTGTCATGGCTTAGGTTATGGCGACAACTTTCAAGCTGTGCTCATCAGCAGTGCTATTCGAGAAATGGAGCGCTTCATCGACACCGTGCATGAAGTGCACCGCGACGTGAAGAGCAGCGCATATCTGGGCGACTTGTTGGTGACGGCCTATTCGCCCTACTCGCGCAACCGCACCTTGGGCACCATGGTGGGCAAAGGATACAGCGTGAAGTGGGCTACCATTGAAATGAACATGGTGGCCGAGGGATATTACGCCGCTCGTGGTATTCACGAGATCAACAAGAAATTCAACGCCGACATTCCGATTGCAGACGCCGTGTACCGCATTCTTTACGAGAAGATTTCTCCGGTGATGGAGATGCGGATTTTGACGGATAAGCTTTCGTAATGCAAGGCCACGAATTCACGAATAGTTTTCACTAAAGACATTCGTGAATTCGTGTCTTTTGACCACTTTGGAATTCGCTCAGGAAGCGGCCCGCTAGGTCCTCGGTGCCCGAGCTCAATGGAGGGAAGTCGTGGGCGGTTGTTCAAAACCTGTAAGAAGGCAATAGCAAGCCTGTGAGGTGAGTTAGTAATTTGCTCAACCATACGCAATCGCATGACACGCATTCTAATTTTTATTTTTTCTGTGTTCCAGCTTTCTGTTCTTGCACAAGTTCAGGAATTCAAAGACCAACATCCCAATGGCAAAACGCGCAGCGAAGGAAACTATGTGAATGGTTTCGAAGAGGGTTTGTGGAAATACTACTATGAAACAGGAACGCTGCAAGAGGAGGCCAACTACAAAAAAGGGAAATTGCAAGGAAGTGTTAAGCGCTATCACACCAACGGCAAACTCATGGTGGAGGGCTATTTCAATATGAATGCTCAAGACAGCATTCAGCGCACATACACCGCTGAAGGCACACTGGTCGAGGAAGGTTATTACAACAAAGGAATCAAATCGGGAAAATGGAACTACTTCTTCCCTGCGGGTGATACCATGATGGTGGAAGAATTCGTGGGTGATGAAGAATTGTTGTGGCTGTATTGCGATGCCAACAAGCTGCGCACCATCACGCACGGCAATGGCGTGATGGAAGAGAAATTCGAGACCGGAAAAATCCTCCGCAGTTCATCCTACACAAACGGCAGGCTCGATGGTCCTTATTTGGAAAACTATAACGGAGGTTCTGCTCGCATTCGAGGAAATTACAAAGAAGGAAAGGAGGACGGGCTATGGGAAGAACTCTACCCATCGGGCACCGTGAAGCGCCATTCGCACTATAAGCTGGGCGTCCTGGACGGACAGTTTACAGAGAAGTATTCGAAAGGCCAGGTTTCAGTGAATGGAACCTATGCCAACGGAAAGAAAACCGGACACTGGATGTGGTATTTGGAAAACGGCACCAAAGACATGGAGGGCGATTTCGACAACGACCTGCAAGAGGGCGAGTGGACATTCTACTACGGCAATGGTGAGCGCGAATACTGGGGCAAGTATGAGAAGGGAAAGATGAACGGTTTTTGGCAGTGGCAATACTGGGAAGGCCAGAAGTGGAAATCGGGTGATATGGTGAATGACAAGAAGCACGGCTTGTGGAAGTACTGGTACGAAAGCGGCAAGCCCTTGATGGAGGGCAATTTCAAATACGATTTGGAAGAAGGCGAATGGACGTCATGGTATACCAACGGATTCATCCAAGACATCGGTAATTATGAGCACGGACAAATGAGCGGCAAGTGGACGGGCAACCATCCGAACGGTGTGAAGAGCTATGAAGGCGAATGGAGCATCGTAAAAAGCAAAGATGAATTTGCTCAAACGATGAGCGACTTGTATAAAATCAAAACTGACACAGTCCCCAATATCAAATCGGGCGATGTCAAAAAAGGAACATGGACCTACCGGAACGATAAAGGTGGGGTTGAAAAAATGGAAACCTATGGGTCGGACGGCTCATTGGACGGTCCATACGAATCATACAACAACGGAAGACTCGACAGCAAGGGAAGCTACAAGAACGGGAAGCCTGATGGTAAGTGGTCATACTTCCATCCGCACG
Source organism: Chryseobacterium gleum (assembly GCA_945862415.1). GTDB lineage: Bacteria > Bacteroidota > Bacteroidia > Flavobacteriales_D > Sanyastnellaceae > JAIBBG01. The sequence continues at coordinate 2,537 of CAMAYP010000046.1, forward strand.
GTGCACCTATGCGCGATTGTACGTTCAAAGAAGGAAAGCTCAACGGCAAGAGTGTTGTTTATAACGAGCGCGGCAGAATAATCGAAAAATCCAATTACAAGAACAACAAACTAGATGGCACGTACATCAGCTACGACGATAAAACAGGGAAAGAACTGATGCACATAGAATACGAAAACGGTAAAGCGAAGCAATAAGCGCTTTTCAATTTACGCGTTCATCATTTCTTCAATCTCTTCAACCTCTGTAGCGAATCGGTCAAACATATCGACGTTGCCGTTTTCGGTAATGACGATGTTGTTTTCGATACGAATACCCAGACTTTCTTCGCGGATGTAAATACCGGGTTCTACTGTAAACACGTTGCCCGCAGCTATTGGAATTGTCCAGTCACCTAGATCGTGCACATCGAGTCCCAAGAAGTGCGAAGTGCCGTGCATGAAGTACTTTTTATACGCCGGCCATTCGGGGTTTTGATTCTTCACATCATCCATGGAGATGAGCTTCAGATCTACCAATTCCTTCGTCATCAATTCACCCACCTGCTTGTGGTATTCGTGCATGAGAACGCCCGGCTTAAGCAAGGCCTTCGCTCCTTTCATAACGCTTAATACACCGTTGTATACCTCCTTCTGGCGCGGCGAAAACTTTCCGTTTACCGGAATACAACGCGTCATATCAGCATTGTAGTTGCCGTATTCAGCACCTACATCCATGAGCAACAAATCGCCTTCTTTACAGGGTTTATCGTTGTCGATATAGTGCAACACACACGCGCTGAATCCGCTAGCAATGATGGGTGTGTAGGCAAAACCGCGTGAGCCCTTGCTCAAAAACTCGTGCATGTATTCAGCCTCAATCTCATACTCCATCACGCCGGGCTTCACCATTTTCATGACGCGTTCAAAGCCACCGCGTGTGATGTCGATAGCGCGCTGCAATTGTTTTATCTCTTCTTGTTCCTTGACAATACGCAAGCGATGCATGATAGGCGCACTGCGCTCTATGCGATAATGCGGATAGTGCTCGCGCACCCATTTCGAGAAGCGGGCTTCACGTGTTTCAACTTCAACCACCGCGCGGGTGTGCTCGTTGTTGTTGAGGTAAATGCACGATGCTTCAGCAAGTATGGCTTTGAAAACACGTTCAAATTCGCTCAACCAATACACGGTCTTCACACCTGTTTGTGTTCGCGCTTGTTCTTTGGTAAGCTTAGCACCTTCCCAGATAGCAATCGTATCGCTCGTTTCCTTTAAGAACAATACCTCACGATGATGCGCGTGAAATGAGTCGGGAAAAAGCAACAGCATACTTTCCTCTTGATCTACACCGGATAAATAAAAAATATCGGTTGCTTGCTTGAAAGCAAAATGACCATCGGCGCTGGTTGGATATACATCGCTGCTGCAGAAAACGGCTACACCGCCCTTCTGCATATGCGAGGCAAATCGGTTTCGAGCGCCGGTATAGAGTTCGGCGGAAAGTTGTTGGTATCGCATTCGTTTAGTCGTTGAGTAAAAACCACTTCATTACCTCATCCTCTTCAATATCGCGTGAGGCCTTCTTACCTACCACTGTGTGAATGTCTTTCGGCGAAATGCCGCTTGCAGGGCGCTTCCAAGTAAGGTCGCTCATCTCAATAGTCTGACCAGCGGGTATGTTTTTCGCAGCCACCAGGCTTCTGCGTGCGTTGGCACGTGCAGGTGCTTCGCTTTCGAGTGCCTTCATTTCGAATGTGCCAAGCAATTCGAACGTGCGGTACATGCGCTTCTGGAAATGCTTCAGGTCTTCCTTGTCCATTGCGTGGTAGTGGTCGTTGCCCGGAAGTGTCTTATCGTGTGTAAAGTGTTTCTCCAATACAGCAGCGCCAAGCAACGTAGCTACTTCAAGCGTATGCATATCCTTCGGCAACGTGTGATCGCTGTAGCCCGGCACAACATCGGGGAACAAACGAATCATGTCCTTGATCATGCCCAAGTTCGCGTTCTCATCCATCGTTGGGTAGTTGAGCACGCAGTGCATCAAACACAATTTGTTGCCGTGCTTTTCGATGGTTTCTACCGCCTGCATGACCTCCCATTTGTAGGCAGCACCGGTTGATAGAATGATAGGCTTTCCAAATGAGCACTGGTATTCGATGAATGGCAAGTTCGTCAAATCGCTGCTGCTGATTTTGAAAACCGACATCAGGTCGTTGAGGAATGTGGCGCTCTCCACATCGAAGGGAGTGCTCATGAACTCAATGCCTGCGGTTTCGCAATGGCGCGCAAGTTCTTCGTATTCCTTCTTCCAGAACTTATCGTATTTCTTGAAGAGCTCAAACTGTGAGCGTGTGGGTTCTTTGGTAATATCCCAGTAGTACGGCGAGTCCTTGGAGGCGATTGTTTCAGCCTTGTACGTTTGGAATTTGATGGCCTGAGCGCCGCCTTCAGCAGCTTCATCGATGAGTCGCTTTGCGAGCTCCATCGAGCCTTCGTGATTCACTCCGGCTTCCGCGATTACGTATGGGTTTTGTAATACGCGAGGATTGTAATTGTTTAAAAAGGATACTAATTTCATAGGGCTAAAATAAGCAGTATTCCCAACTTAAAGGCAGTGGGTGCAGAGCAGCGCGTATGTAACGAGAATGTTCAGATCGCGCTCAACAGCGCGCCACTACTCGTCGCCATCCATACAAGCACAGGGCGGCGACATGATGATTTTACACTTCGGCAAGCCACTTTTCAGCCGTTGCTGTGTGTCGCGGCTCATTGCGTTGTTGAGCACGTCGAGCACTTTGAGTTGCTGCATTTCGGTGAGACTTTCCGGATAATAGGTAACCGGGTTATCCCAAAGAGCGAGCGTTTGGAGCTGTGTGAGTTGCTCAATTTCCTCCGGAATCACCCCGATGAAGTTGTCGGCCAAATCGAGCGTCTTCAAAAATTTCAAACGGAATAAACTTGGGGGAATCGTGTCGAGCTCATTGTGTTGGCACTGCAGCTGTTGCAGGTTGGGAAGCTCTTGAAAACGATTGGGCAAATTGGAAAGCCTGCATTTATTCAATCGTAACTCCTGCAAGTTGGATAAGCTGAAAATCTCTTCCGGAAAAGTGGGTAGCTTCTGCTTCGAAAGATCGAGACGCAGCACCGCGGCCGGGTTTTCCAGTGCCTTCGCAAGGCTTGTATAGACCTTTGCCGTATCCAGGTCATTTGCAGAAAGCACCTGAGCCCTCACCGTCGAAAGCCCCGCGACCGCAACAATTAAACCCACTATTAATGCCGTTCTTCTAGCCATTCCTTTGCTTTTCGGCAATCGTTTTCAATTGCCATTCTCAATGCTTCGATCGACTCAAACTTTTGCTCTGCGCGAAGTCGATGCAAAATTTCCACCGTGATTACTTCGTCGTAGAGCATTCCATCGAAATCGAAGATATGGGTTTCAATATGAACTTCGTTATCGCGACCAACGGTAGGGCGTATGCCAATATTGGTTACGCCACTGAAATTTCCGGTGGGAGTTTGCACGCGCGACACATATACACCGTTTGCAGGAATGAGCTTGTGCTCGAAGGTGAGTCGCATGTTGGCCGTTGGAAAACCCAATGTTCGGCCCAACTGACGGTTTTTGAAAACAACTCCGGTAAGGCTATAGGGCCTGCCTAGAAATGTTGCCGCTTCATTCGCATCGCCCCATTCGAGGGCTAATCGAATTTTGGTTGAGCTTATTTCAATGGAATCAATTTCCAGCGCCGGTATTTCCAATACCCGAAATCCAAAAACATCCGACAATTCTGCGAGTGTCTTGAAATCGCCCTCCCGATTGCGACCAAACCGATGATCGTGGCCCACCACAACGGTATGCGCATTTATGCCTTTCACCAAAAAATCGCGCACATATTCGAAGGCGCTTAGTCGGGAGAGTTCCGTTGAGAAAGGATACACAACCAGGTGATCCAAGCCGGCCTTCTCCAATTCCTGTATTTTTTCTTCCGGAGAAGAAAGCAATGAAATTCGATGATCGTCGGGATACAGCACCATTCGCGGATGCGGATAGAACGAAAGAAGAACCGATTCACCGTTTACCCGATTGGAAATTTCCTTGATTTGTTTGAGCAGCGACTTGTGCCCGCAATGCACGCCGTCGAAAGTACCAATGGTGACAACCGCATTCCGAAAAAGGGGCAACGAAGAAAAGTCGTAGTGTACCTGCACGGATGCAAAAGTAGTCGAAGCGTGTGTGACAGAAAACAAAAAGGCCCCCGATAGGGAGCCTTTTGAAAAGTATAACACCAGAGTTAGTGTGTCACATTGAATTGGCGGCTGAACATTTTTTCGCCATCAACCACCATGTTGAAGATGTAGTTACCAACTGGGTATTCGCTCACATTGAGGTTAAATGAATTTGCACCCTGGTTGTAAAAACCAATATTCTCCGTAGAAACCAATTTGCCTTGAATGTCGCGTACTTCATAAGCAATGTAAGAAGCAGCTTTCAAATCGAACTGCACCTGTGCGTTGGTAGAAGCAGGGTTTGGGCTAATGGCGAACCCGTTGATGAACTGCGCTTCTTCTTCCACACTTACAAACTCATTCATCACAAGACGAATGGCAGGTGTTGCGTCGGTAAGGAAGCCAACACCGAAGAACCACAAGAATTCACCTGCAGTTGTTGTTTCAGCCCAGTAACCGGTGCTAAAGTCTGAATCGATTTCATCGATAGCTTTAACAGCCAATTCCTGCTCTGTAGCAAACTCAGTCTGAATACCTGCGAAATAAGTAACTCCTTCAGCCAGTTCAACCGGGTCGTCGAACGTCAAGTAGATCGGAAATTGCTGCGAAGCACCGGTTGGCACATAGAACGGCAGCACTTCGTATTCACCGAAAGCTACATACTCAGCATCGCTGAGGTTATAGTCGGTATTGCGTGCGAGCAACAAAATGTTGAATGGGCAATAATCGTCGGTTGAGTTATCGAAACGGATACTCAAGCCATGAGCGGTTGAGCCCGGGTTGAAGCAAGTGAGGTAGTTACCATAACCAGTTGGATTGAATGGGTCGGCTGCAGTTCCGGCACCTGAATACGGTGTCATCTCGGTATTAAGAAGCGTAGGGTCATCGTGGCCATATTCGCCTGCAACCGCCAGGAATTTCTTAGACAGTGTATTGTCGCTAGGCGACTCATCAACACCTGCAATTGTCATGGATGTGCGCACGTAGTACTCTCCAACTTCGGTTGGCGCCCAGTTGGTGGCCAAGAACAAGGTGTCGATTGGATCGCCAGGGGTTGGGCTTTCCGCATTCGAGTAAACGGTAACTTCCTGTGAAATCGTAGCGAGTACGGTCGTTTGCGCAGCGTCCAACACCTCAGCCGTAATGGTAGCAGTTTGTGTGATGGTTCCGATGTTTTCATAAATGGTTCCGATTGTAATACCGCCGGCAGCAGCGCCGATAGCTTGCTCGAGCGCCAAGCAACGGTATTCGTAGTCGGCGAAAATGTCGCCATTGGTAACCTGCAATACACGGATGTCATTCTGTACCGGGTTTTCGTATGCGCGGATGTCATCAATTCCCCAGAAGTAGTGAGAATGCGATGAATTACCGTTAGGCTGAAATCCGAAGCGGATGATAACAAAGCTCTGACCCGCAGCTACAGCAGAAATATCAACCGCAGAAACCAATGGATTTGCAGAACCATCGTTGGCGCCACCGGTAAATCCAGGTGCGGCATCGTACACCACCCACGATGCACCGCCATCGTTACTCACCTCGAGTACAAACGGCTTTTCATCGGCGCAGCAGTAGCGAAACGCTTGCTGGAACTCGAGAATTACGCTTGGACAAGCGCTGAAATCGATTGGAGATGAAATGAGGTATCCGCTCACATCTTCAGCAGGATTAGCTGCGGAGATTTCACCACCCTGATACAAGTCGGCATCAAAAATTACCCAGCCATTGTCGGCGGTAGTTGATGCCAGGGGCGCTGCAGAGGCAGAATAAAATCCGGCCGGGCTGTTTGCGTCGGCCATCATCCAGATGCTATTTCCACCGGTGTCTTCAAAGGTCCATGCTCCATTGGTGCCCTGGCCTCCAAAACCGTTGCTAAAATCTTCATTGAACACATCGCGATTGGCGCTTACTTGATTGGCCGATAGCGAAATTGATCCTTCAAAAAGTGAGCGCTCAACCTCTTCAGTTGTTGCTGCGCGTGGCTTTTCTGCCGGGCGTGGGCTCGCCGGGCTTATGGATTTGTGCTGAGCAAGGCCAAGTGTTGTGGCCATCAGCATCATCGACAACGTAAAAATTTGTTTCATGCAATTATTGGATTTTACAGGGGTGAAATTAAGACATTCTATAGATCTACATACAAGCTCACGTGTATGTTCCCTCACACGCTTGGCAACAAAAAAGCCGCCCCAATCAGGGCGGCTTTTCCGTTCGGTATTAAAACCAAGCTTATTGAACAGTTACAAGCTGTGTAGTTGAAGCATTAGCAGAGTTTACACGCACCGTGTAAACACCATTCGCCAAAGCTGACACATCTACTGTGGTGTTCATGTTGAAACGCTTAGACACAACCAAAGCACCTACGCTGTCGAACACTTCTACAGAGAAGTTTTCGCGCTGGTTCGTAGCAACATTGATGATGCCATTAGCAACCGGGTTTGGGTAGATGTTTACACCTTCCAACACAGTTACGGCCGTCTCTGCTACAGCAGAAGTTGGATCGAAATTCAACTGAATAGCGTATGCGTTACCATTTGAGAAAACCGCACCATCAGTAGGTAGGTAAATCAAGCTAGCACCACCCGGTTGTGGTACTGTAAGGTCGTCGAGGATACGGATATCGTTCGCGTTACCGTTGCTGAACAATGCAGCGCTCACGTAGTAACCGCTCGCATCGAGAGTCAATGGATCCACCAATGGGATGTTTACAAAACCTGCAGCAACATCTGCCTCAGTAACAGTGTACTGATCGCTATAACCAAGTGGATTGTCAACTACATCGGCGAAGATGTCGGTTGTATCGTGGACTTGGATAAGGATGTCACCACCTGCAACAGTTGTGCTGGCAAGTTCAACGCGCACGCTGATCAAATCAGCTGACTCCTGCAATTGGTAGTAAGTCATAAGCATGATTTCATCTGCATTGTCTGTGAAGCTGTTTGTACCCAATGAGGTAAGAACTTCTGTACCTGTAGGGTGAACACCCAGACCGTCCATTGAGTAGATACCGGTAGCAGCAGTTACTTCGTAGTAACGAGCAGCAACGTTGTTTGTAGCATCACCGTCTGTAGCAGTTTGGTCACTGGTTACTGTGTAAGAAACGTTGTGAAGACCGAGCGTAGCTGGAGCAGCAACATAATCATCAACCATCAACGTGTCACCAGGAAGAAGTTCAGCCTGTGTGTATGTGCTTACGGTTCCGTCCATGTCAATGCTAACAGTAACGTTGGTCATTGCCTCGTAACCGAGGTTTTTCACCATGCAACCGATGTTCATTTCAGCTGGAACTTGGTTTTCTGGAATGCGAGCATATTCTTCGCCTGTTCCTGTTGAAGAAACGTACGCGTTGAACATTTTAGCATCGTGCTGGTATTGCTCGTAAATCTGTACATCGTCGATGTACCAAGCGTAACCATATATACCGGTGAACTGGAAACGAACCCAAACCTGTGATGCACTACCGGCGATTTCGCTGATGTTGAAGCTGCGCACGGTTGGGTTACCCGGAGAAACACTTTGAGTCAACTCACCGTCTTCCCAAACGCGGTATACGTTTGGCAATCCGCTGATGTCCAATGCAGGATCATCGAGTGTTGGGAATGTACCGTCGGTGCTGATGATGATCCAAGTTTGCTCGTCGGTGAAACGACGGTATTGAGTTTCGAACTCAAGAATAACGTTTGGATAAGCAGTAAGATCAATTGGAGTAGCAGTAGTGATGTGCGCTTGCTCGTAAGCAACACCGGCTGTGTTGTTGAAACCATCCGAGTTGTACATAGCATAACCGTTAGCAGCAGTGGTGCTTTCGATAGCAGGAGTACCATACTGGCCTGCGCTTACCAAACCTGTTCCGATTTCGAAGTCACAAGTGAATGTACCATCGTGCGCGATGATCCAGTTCGATGGAGCTGAAAAGTCATCTTGCCAGATGATGTCGCGATCTGCTGAAGCAGCCGCGTTGTCGCGATTTTGAAACTCCTGGTACTGCACTTTGCGGGCTGCAGGAGCAATGTTGCTCTGTGCCTGAGCCACTACACAGCTCAACATTACAAGAGAAAAAGAGTAGATTTTCTTCATGGATTTATGATTTAAAAGGTCAATTAATTGGACGCCAAATATAAAGATTCAGGTCCGATACAACGATTTTACAAAATGGAAAGCTTAAACCCTACTAGGCCTTGCGTTTTTCGGCCCTGGCAGCAACCAAAATGCTCACCTCGTATAAGAGTAAGATGGGCAATGAAACGAGAATCTGACTAGTGACATCGGGGGGGGTGATAATAGCCGCTACAATCAAATTCACCACAAATGCATGCCTGCGGTACTTGCGCAAAAAGTCCGCTGTAACGATGCCGATTCGGCTCAGAAAATAAACGACCACCGGCAATTGAAAAACGAGCCCTGTGCCGAATACCAGTGAGGTGGTAAGTTTCAGATAAGAAAGCAGCGTGGGGGTGTTCTGAACATCTGCAAAGGTGTAGTTTCCCAAAAATTGAATACTCAAGGGAGCCAGCAAATAATAGCCAAACGATACACCGGTAAAGAACAAGAGAGACACGTAGAATACAACGCCGCGCACCGACTTGGTTTCCTTGTCTTTCAAACCGGGTTTAATAAAGCCCCAGAGTTGCCAAACGATGAAAGGAAAAGCCAGGATGATGCCACCAACCACGCACACCATAATATCGGCGTTCATGTTGCCGCTCATAGTGGTGCTTTGCAAGACCAAACGCGGCGGGTCGAGGCACAGCTGGTCGCCCAATCCGATGGTTTGCGACCAATGGCAAAACGCACGGTAGGTAACGAAGTCGGGCTTACGAGGGCCCATTATGACCTGGTCTATAACAAAGTCGTGGTAGATAACGATTACGATGATGCCGATAATGACCGAAACCACCGACCAAAAAAGCCGGCGGCGCAACTCTTCGAGGTGCTCCAGAAACGACATATCTTTTTGCTGTTCGGCCACGGTTAGAAGATTCCCTCCTTCAGAATATCATGCAGGTGAACGATCCCCTTGTATTTGCCGTCTTGCACCACCAATAGCGTGGTGATGTTGTGTTTCTCCATGATTTGGAATGCCTCCACGGCCAAAGCACTGCTTTCAATAGACTTTGGCGCATGCCCCATAATGTCGGCGGCTTTTGTTTTGGCGATATCGAGTTTACCCCCGAGCATGCGTCGGATGTCGCCATCCGTAACGACACCAACGAGCTTTCCCTTATCCAGCACAGCTGTTGCGCCCAATCGCTTAGAGCTTATCTCAACAATCACTTGCTTGATAGAGCTCGAAGGCGACACCTGCGGCGCGGCATCCGATCCAAGCAAGTCGCTCACACGGGTGTACAATTTTTTTCCCAGGGCACCACCGGGATGCACTCGGGCAAAGTCGCCGGCCGAAAAGCCGCGCTGTTCCATGAGGGCCACGGCGAGGGCATCGCCCATTGCTAGCTGCAACGTTGTGCTCACGGTGGGAGCAAGGTTGTTGGGGCAAGCCTCTTGGGCCACCGGCGTGTGAAGGAGCAGGTCGGCATGTTTGCCTAAAAAGCTCTTTTCATTGCTCACCATCGCGACGAGCGTATTGCCCATGCTTTTCACCAGCGGCACTAGAACCTTTATTTCCGGTGAGTCGCCGCTTTTAGAAATACACAGCACCACATCATTCTTTTGAATAGTACCTAAGTCGCCGTGTATCGCATCGGCGGCATGCATAAAAAGTGCAGGCTGTCCGGTGCTCACCAGTGTTGCAACTATTTTCTGTGCAATGTTGCCGCTCTTGCCAATGCCCGTTACAACGAGGCGTCCTTTGCTGCGCAGCAGGGCTCTTACGACCGCCTCAAAACGCTCGTCGATAGATTCGGCCTGACGAAGCAATGCGTTGCCCTCCAACTGAAGAGTAACAATGGCGGAATTCAAAATAGAGTGTTGCTTTTTTGCCATGGGATGATGGCCGCAAAGATGCATCGAACAAACGCTACCCACGACAGAAAAAGAACCATTTCCGTTGTAGGCCGAGAAAGACACCCCTTCGAACAAAAAGGAAATTCAGCAAGTTAGTGTAAGCAGCCCAATTAACCAAAACATCAATAAAATCAAGTATTCTCAGTCAATTTGGGGCTTTAAAAAAGATTTTTTTGTTCGCGATTTCAATGCTACATTCGCTTCCCTTTTTTTTAAAGGCGAGGTTCGCACCTAGTTAACACTGCGAACCACAGATCACCCGAGATTGAACGTTGAAGTACGTATAACCTAATTGAGAATGCAAACACTTACCGACTTGTCTCCGAAAGAAGCACTGAAGCAATTCTTCGGATTCAATAATTTCAAAGGCCTGCAGGAAGACGTTGTGAATTCAGTGTTGGATGGCCACGATACCTTCGTAATCATGCCCACAGGCGGAGGAAAATCACTCTGCTATCAGCTACCGGCCATTATGCTGGAAGGAACGGCCATCGTCGTTTCCCCGCTCATTGCCTTGATGAAAAACCAAGTAGACGCTATCCGTGGATTTTCGGATTCGGATGGAATAGCCCACTTCATCAACTCATCACTCAATAAAACAGAAATCAATCAGGTTAAAAGCGACATTCTCGAAGGAAAATGCAAGCTGCTGTATGTCGCGCCTGAGTCGCTCAATAAGGATGAAAACGTCGAGTTCTTTCGCGGCGTAAAAATTTCCTTCGTAGCCATCGACGAGGCACACTGTATTTCGGAATGGGGCCACGACTTCCGTCCGGAGTATCGCCGATTGCGCCCCATCATTGAGCAGATAGCCGATTGTCCGATCATGGCGCTTACGGCAACTGCAACGCCCAAGGTACAGCAAGACATACAGAAAAACCTCGGCATGTTGGACGCGAAATTGTTCAAGGCCTCGTTCAACCGTGCTAACCTCTATTATGAGATTCGTGCTAAAGCCAATGTTGGCAAGCAAATCATTCAATACATCAAAGCCAACAGCGGCAAGAGTGGTATCATCTATTGCCTCAGCCGCAAGAAGACCGAAGAGATCGCGGAGCTCCTCCAGGTGAATGGCATCAAGGCTCTGCCCTACCATGCCGGCATGGATGGCGGCCAGCGCAGCAAGGTGCAAGACAAATTCCTGATGCAAGACGTGGACGTGATATGCGCCACAATTGCCTTTGGTATGGGCATCGACAAACCCGATGTGCGCTTTGTAATTCACCACGACATTCCGAAGAGCCTCGAGAGCTACTACCAGGAAACCGGACGCGGAGGTCGCGACGGAGGTGAGGGAGTGTGTGTGGCTTTCTATTCACCAAAAGACATCGAAAAGCTCGAGAAGTTTTTGCAAGGCAAACCCGTGGCCGAACAAGAGATTGGCATGTTGCTTTTGCAGGAAGTAATTGCATATGCCGAAACATCGATGAGTCGTCGCCAATACCTGCTTCACTATTTTGGTGAAGAATGGGATCCCGTGAACGGCGAAGGCGCCGGCATGGACGACAACTCTCGATCACCGAAAGAACAATTCGACGGCAGCGAATACGTGCATATGATTCTGGATTGCATTATGGAGTTCAAAGAACTGCACAAGGCCGCATTTATATGCAAGGTTATCGCGGGCACGAAAAATTCAGAAGTCACTACATACAAAGGCAACCACAGCAAGCATTTCGGCGAAGGCAAAGATCACGACGAGAAATTCTGGAATGCCATTGTGCGTCAGATGTACGTACGTGGCCTCGTGACGAAGGAAATTGAGACATACGGCACATTGAAACTCACTGAAGAAGGCAAGGCATTTTTGAAAAAGCCACAGCCGTTTATGGTAGTGAAGGAAGTGGAATTGGGCGAGACCGATGATGACGATATGGTAATCCCAAAACAAGGTGGTGGTGCGTTCGACGAAGTGTTGTTCAAAATGCTGAAAGACTTGCGTCAACGCCTGGCGAAGGAGAAAGGCATTCCGCCTTATGTGGTTGTGCAGGATCCGGCAATGGAAGAGATGTGCACGCAATACCCCATCACTCTCGACGAGATTGCTCAGATAGGTGGTGTAGGAAAAGGCAAAGCACAGAAGTTTGGCAAGCCTTTCATCGAGCTCATTCAAAACTATGTGAATGAAAACGAGATTGAACGTCCGATTGATTTCGTGGTGAAGTCGACCGGCATCAAGAGCGTACAGAAGGTTCAGATCATACAGAACATCGATAAGCGTATACCGCTACCAGACATTGCAAAGGGCTTGGGCAAGACCATGGGCGAGTTGACCCATGAGCTCGAGACCATCGTTTCATCGGGCACGAAGCTCAACATCCAATACTTCATTGACGAAGAGTTGGACGAAGATCAGCAAGACGAAATCATGGAGTATTTCATGCAGTCCGAAACCGACGAGATCCGCGCCGCTGAGGAGTATTTCGACGGCGACTATGAGGAAGAGCCGTTGCGGTTGATGCGGATTAAGTTCATGTCGGAGGTCGGGAATTAGGGGCCATGAAACGCCCTTAACGAAAATCTGAGTAGCGACGCGCAGCTGCGCGTTGCTCAATAATGATTACAGATGACGGATTACGAATGACGGATTACGCGGAAGGGCGCGTTTTCCATGCAGTGCAGAGGTGCGTTGATTAGCCCATGATTTTCATCGTTTGAACCAGAAATCATCTGATTTCTGATGTCTCGCTCTATTTGAATTGATTAGATAGAAATAACGGTTTCAAAACCGAAAAATATCTAGTTTTTTTTCGGGTCGAACCGAAAAATATATAGGTAAATTTAGGGGGTGTTGCGCGAACTCAAGTTAATTCGATATTCCGAAGTAATCTCTAAGTAAAACTATCTTCATTGCTCTTACTTCTAAGTATTATTGTTCAGTAAATAAAAAATCTATACTATTGCATAATTAATCATGGCTTATGAAAATCACTCGCTTCTTTCTCGCTATTCTAACACTCCTCACTGCAAGCTGCAATCCTGATGAAGATCTGAATGATGGTTCAAACAACGGTGGAAGTGGAAATGGTGGTGGCTCAGGCAATACAAACAATATGAGTTTTGATGAGGCTATCCAAACTATTCAAGGGACATGGTACTTAGCGTTGATTGAAAATTGGGAGGATGGTCATTGTATTGGTGAAGAAAGATATTGTTCTCACCGTGAAAATCCAGATCTCGACTACATGCGATGGCGCATTGACTTTTCGGCAACGGAAAACATAGGATCATCCCTATTCACTAACGGCATATTTGGGATGATTGGATCGTGGACACCATCTGATTTACATACCGACTATTTGACCTGTTTTTCCCAAGGAAATAGCACACCCTACAGATATTTTTTCTATCGCGAGCTCATTAATCCCACAATGCAAAATTTTACAACAGATACAGATTCCATGGCCCTGCGCATAGGTATTGAATACATGGATAATAGTGGTCTTATGTCTAATACTTACGCCTACAACGTTGTTGAAATGACAGAAAACAGCTTAGTTCTTCAGTGTTACGCACCTTATGCATATCCAGCCACCTCAAACACACAAAGTTTTTACAAGTTCATTAGAAACCCGAACTCAATTCCCCCTTCTCTAGAGACTAATATTGCCGGCAATTACTCTCTTATAAGATTAAAACAAGTCCTCGATAACGTGGTTCAGTTTGATCAAACCTATGAACCAGACTTTAATAGTCCATCCATAATATTCACAGACTCCCTACTCGAATACCCGAACAATAATTCAGCATTTGGACAATATTCGCAACAACTCGGATTCTCAGGAAGTGGCGGCCCATTCTCACTAGAGTTTGCATTTAACGTAGATAATTCTGGTAATTTTTATTATTCCATTTCCGATAATAGAATTATTGCCAACCGAACATCAAATTCAACCGTGAATATTCACTCATTCTCAAACGACACACTCGTGCTGCGATACCTTACAGAGTGTTACACTTATGAGGAACTGACGTTCTATAAAATCCCCTAAATGTAAAAATCCCCTTTATTGCTTGTCGTCTATTGAATTGAAATCTAGGTTTCCTCAAAGAGAGAATAACACGGTCATTCAGCCCCATGCATGATATCGGAAACTAGTGCGCCTTGTAAACGCAAATTGTATAGATTCACTAGCTCTGACGGTTAAACCAACTTCCCCAGCAACACATTCATACTCACCTTCGCCTCCACAATCTCCCTTACACGATCAATGCTCACGCGCTCTTGCTGCATGCTGTCGCGCTCGCGGATGGTGACGCAGTTGTCGGTGAGGGTATCGTGGTCGATGGTGATGCAGTACGGTGTGCCGATGGCGTCCTGGCGGCGGTAGCGACGACCAATGGCGTCTTTCGCGTCGTATTGTAAGTTGAAGTACAGCTTCAGTTGATCCACAATTTCACGTCCTTTCTCCGGCAAACCGTCTTTATTGAGCAACGGCAACACTGCCACTTTCACAGGCGCCAGAGCCGGCGGTATGCGCAACACTACGCGCTCTGAGCCGTCTTCCAATGTCTCTTCGGTGTAGGCAGATGTAAGTGTTGCGAGGAACATGCGATCGAGGCCGATCGATGTTTCGATGACATACGGCACATAGCTCTCGCCGCTTTCCGTTTCGTGGTAGCGCAGTTTTTTGCCTGAGAATTTCTCGTGGTTGCTCAAATCGAAATCGGTGCGTGAGTGAATGCCCTCAAGCTCTTTGAAGCCCATCGGGAAGTTGAACTCGATGTCGCAAGCGGCGT
>CAMAYP010000047.1 GCA_945862415.1 Chryseobacterium gleum
TACTTGCAGGTCTTCCTCGATTTTTTCCGTTCCGAAACCGAGCATTTTCATATCGACCGAACCACACGCATGGCATGCAGGAACAGGCGCCGTTGAATAACCGCAATAGTGACATCGCAATTGATGGGAGAACTTGTGATAGGTAAGGCTCACATCGCAGCGTGTGCACATGGGCACCCATCCGCAACTTTCACATTCCCACAATGGCGAATAGCCTCTGCGATTCTGAAAGAGAATAATCTGCTCGCCTGCTTCCAAAACACGTTGCATTTCACTCAACAACTGTTCGGTGAAATGGCTGTGCATGGTCTTCGCCTTTATTTCCTTTCGCACGTCGCACAGCACAACTTCCGGCAATTGCATACCTCCAAATCGTTCGCTCAACTCAACAAAACCATATCGACCGTTGACCGCGTTCCAATAGGTTTCAATGGAAGGCGTGGCAGAACCTAACAGCACCTTAGCGCCAAAACGCGAAGCCAACCAAAGTGCTGTATCGCGCCCCTGATAACGGGGTGAAGGATCGTGTTGCTTAAAGCTCTGCTCATGCTCTTCATCCACTATCACCAAACCCAATCGCTTGAAGGGAAGAAACAGAGCGCTTCTGGCACCCAACACCACATCACACTCTCCGGGGGTATCGCTTAATACCTTATTCCAAACTTCTGTGCGCTCGTTGTCGCTGTAACCGCTGTGATAAACGCCAACGCGTTTACCGAAGAACTTACGCAATCGCTGTATAATCTGTGTTGTCAGCGCTATCTCGGGCAATAGAAACAACACCTGTTTTCCGTTGGCCAATGCCTCTTCAATAAGCGCTGCATATACCTCAGTCTTTCCACTGGAGGTAACACCGTGCAGCAGACATACATCCTTCTCTTGCCAATTCAACAGAATAGCATCCTTTGCTTCCGACTGAGCAGGCGACAATTCACGTGTGGGCGACGTGTGCAGCAGCCCTGCATTCAAACGGCCAACTTCGCGTGTTACAGACGTAAAGATTCCCTTCTCGATCATCGCCGAAACCACAGCGGAGGCAACACCTTGCTTCTGCAGTTTGGCGCGCTCAATTTCAGGTTGACGCTTTCCATCCCATTGCACCAGCTGTAAAAAAAGCATGAGCGCTTCCGTTTGTTTCTGCGCTCTTCGTGTTTCGAGTTCGGTGAATAATTGCTGCAGCCTTGCCTCCGACTCATACAGCTTATCGAGCGAAATAAACTCTGCTGTCTTCGGTTTGAATTTTTCCTTTATCTCTTCCTCACTTCGCAGCCAACCGGTTTCCACCAATCGCTTTGCAATAGACTGCACCTGCTTAATACCCAGTAACTCCGCAATATCGTCGAGTGACATGCTTCCACGCACGCGGAGAGCTCGAACAACTGTTTGCTCCTTCTCACTCAGTTCACTTTCATCGTCATCATTGACCGGCACGAAGCGTGTTTCACTCGATAACTTCAAAGCGGCGGGCAAAGCTGCACTCATCACATCGCCCAACGTGCAGCAGTAATAATTCGCCATCCATTCCCACAATGCTAATTGCTGTGGCATTACCAGCGGCTGCGCGTCGAGCAATGCATCGATATATTTTGCTTGATAATTTGTAGGCCCTTGTTGGTGTATGGCGCGGATTATTCCGGTAACAAGTTTTGATTTTCCAAGCGGAACTACAACACGTTGGCCCACTACTACATCATCATTCCAATCGAACGGAATCCGATAGGTAAGCGGAACGGGCAATGCCTGCGGCACAATCACATCAGCAAACAACGTAATCCGTTCCATAGCTGCGAAGATAAGCAGCGTATGAGCATGCCACTTAGCAAACAAAAAGCCCGCTATGAAAGCGGGCCTTTTGTTTATCAAAAGAACAAAACGATTTTATCGTACAATAGGCAGACGTTGTGTTACAACACGTTCACCATTCGAGAATTGGATGATGTAAATACCACTTACGAATTGATTCAGATCTGCGTCAATTCTTCGTGATTCACCGGCACTCAATTCACCCACAAAAAGATTGGACACACGGCGACCATTCAAGTCGAAAGCATCCACACCCCAACGGCCTGATTCATGCGCAGTAAACTCAACGTTCAAGCGGTCAGCTGAAGACTGCCAGGTGTTCATCTCCGGCTGATTCAGCATAGAAGCTGCTTGCGGTTGTTCGAAGAAAATAAGCTGCGTGTGGCACGTTTCATTGCCATTGCAATCTACTGCACACCAATTACGCTCGAAGGGCAGACAAGGCTCGCCGGCTTCACCTAGTTCCGTAAACACTACGTCAACAATTCCGGAGCAGTTATCCTCAGCAGTTACTGCAGGTGGCTCAGGAAGTGGTTGTCCGCATACCAAGAAGATTGCCTCAGGATACTCGCTCAGTACAGGTGGAGTTTGGTCGATATAGGTTACGATTTGAACCTCCTGCGTTAGATTTCCGCACTCGTCTTCAGCTGTCCAACGTCGAGTCATATAAATCGTACAGCCTATTGTCTCCATTGTTTCAGAGAGCGTGAACACAGGCTGAACCGTGCAATTGTCAACTACAAAGACATCCGCAGTTGGAATAACCTCACCACAATCCAATGTAAGGTCTGCAGGGACTCCCAAGATTTGTGGGCCTTCTGTATCACTCACTGTAAGCGTGTAGCTCGAAGAGGTTGAATTGCCGCATTCATCGGTCAAGGTGCAGGTACGAATGCTGGTATAGCTGTTTGGGCAATCGCCTTCCACAATCTCTTCGTTCCAGGTAACAGTCACCTCTGAACAATTCTCGGTGAATTCAATGAACGATTGCTCTACCGCTACAACCGCATCACATGAAACAGCAGCCGATTCAGGGAATGAAATAAATGCCGGTGCAATTGCATCACTTACAATCAATGTCTGCTCAGCTTGTGCAGTATTACCACACGCATCGGTTGCAGTATAGGTGCGAGCACGTGTTCCGCATGCACCAACTACAAAAGCGTCAGTATAAGTAACTGTAACATCACCGCAGTTATCAAACGCTGTAACCAAGGCTGCAGAAGCATTCTCGCACGATAATTCAACTACTGCAGCAAACTCGCTGAACTCAGGAGCCACATCATCATTGAAGGAAATTGTTTGCGTGTGTGTTGAAGTGTTTCCACACAAATCGGTTGCAGTAAAGGTGCGCGTAACAGAATATGCACCAGCGCAATCACCTGCTTCTGTAAATTCTACATAGGTCACCTCAGCAGGCTCAGAGCAAGCATCAGACACCTGTGGAAGTTCCACCGCAGGTAACTCATCGCCGCATGACAAAACCAAATTATTAGGAGTAGATAGGAACACCGGTCCTTGATCATCAATAAACTGGATAATCTGCACGAAAGAAGCGCTGTTACCGCATGCGTCAACCGCAGTGTATTCGCGCATTACTTGATATCCACAACCGAAAGACTGTGTTTCGTCAGTATGCGACATTTCCACGCTACCACAAGCGTCAATTGCAACCACATCGGCTGCCGGTACAAGGTCGCTGCAGCTCAAAACAAGTGTTTGAGCTACACCTGCAAAACTTGGTGCAGTCTCATCAAGTACCGTAACCAACTGCTCAGCAGTTGCCCAGTTACCACATCCGTCCGTAGCAGTAAACAAGCGTGTAAAGCTGTTTCCGCAATCTCCATTTGTAAATCGCTCTTCCGTGATTGTTACTTCAGAACAACCGTCTATAGCAACAGCATCTTCTAAAGCAGCGTCATCGCCGCAGTTAATAGATGCAGCCGCGGGCACCGAAATAAACAGAGGCGCCTCGTTATCAATAAAGGTGATTTCTTGCACCATAGTAGTAGTGTTGCCACAAGCATCTGATGCGAAATAAATACGCTGCAATGTGCTTCCGCAAGGTGACGGTATCAACTGCTCTTCTACAGTAAGTGTAATATCTTCCGGACCTGAGCAATTGTCAGTTGCAGAGGTAGTAGCAAAAGGCAAATCATCACCGCAGATAATGGTTGTATCAGCCGGAACACCGAACAATACCGGTGAAACTTCATCCACCACATAAATAGTTTGGATAGCCGAAACGCTGTTTCCGCATGCGTCTGTCACGGTATAAGTACGTTCGATATTGAAACCTCCGGGACAACCACCTGGGACCAGTACATCGTTCACAGAAGCAGTTGCAGCGCTGCAATTATCTTCGAATACCACGGCGTTCGCATCCGCTGCAGGCACTTGATCACAGCCTGCCGTAATATCTTCAGGCAAAGAAAGAATTACAGGAGCTGCATTATCGGCGTAAGCAATTTCTTGATCGAACGTTGCAACGTTTCCGCATGCATCTGTTGCGAACCAATGACGAACGAGGCTACCTGAACAACCTTGACCTGCGGCTACTTCGTCTTCAAACGTGATAGTAACATCCGAACAATTATCTTCTATAACCGGCAGAGGTCCGTCGTTTGACAGAGCACCGCATGCAGATACGAGGTTTTCCGGAGCAGAAATAAATATCGGTGCTGTTGTGTCCTCGAGCACAATAATCTGCTGTGCTGTCGAGGTGTTTCCACAACCATCCGTAGCAGTATATGTGCGAATCACTGAAGAACCGCAATCGGCGGGTACTTCAGCATCTGTGAAATCCAGCGCCGTTACTTGAGAACAAGCATCTGTTACTTCAGGTGTCGGAATTTCCAACAAACTCAAATCATCACCGCAAGAAGCATAAACGGTATCGATGGCACTCGCAAATTCAGGCCCTACATTGTCGGTGAGACTGTAGGTGCGCTCTTCCGAGGAAGTGTTACCGCAATTGTCGGTGGCGGTCCATGTATACGTCACTATGCTACCGCAATTGCCCGGAACAGAAACTTCCGTCAAAACCACAGTAACATCGGTATCGCAATTATCGGTAGCGCTCACTTGAGCTGCTATTGGTGTGCCACCGCAAGAGCCTTCAGCCGACTCCGGAATGCCCACCAATACAGGGGCCTGTGTATCGACGAAGGTTACTACAGTTGATTCGAGCGCTTGATTGCCACAGCCATCGAAGGCTCTCCAAATACGAATGTAGCTTCCAGCGCAGTCAAACAAAGGCTCGTCAGTCCAAGCTAACGTCACTTCGGAACAAACATCATTTACGATTGCTGTATCCAACACGAACTCATCACCGCAATTGAGTGTAACCGATTCAGGAATAAAGCTGAACTCGGGATCTGCACTATCAACGAA
The DNA here is from genome assembly GCA_945862415.1 of Chryseobacterium gleum. Taxonomy (GTDB): domain Bacteria; phylum Bacteroidota; class Bacteroidia; order Flavobacteriales_D; family Sanyastnellaceae; genus JAIBBG01. The sequence continues at coordinate 5,197 of CAMAYP010000047.1, forward strand.
CGTTATCACTTGCGATGCCGTCGAAGAATTACCGCAAGCATCGGTGGCGGTCCATACTGTAGTTGTGATATACCCGCATGTCTGATCTTCTGAAACTGCATTCGAAGTAATAACAAATTCACTGCAATTATCAGATGCTGTCGGTTCACCCGTTGGCACCTCATCACCGCAATTCAAATCAGCGCTTAGCGGCACGTTTTCAATAACAGGTGCTTGGGTATCGGCTACTTGAACGGTCCAATCTTGCGAAACACTGTTGCCGCATCCATCCGTCAATGTATATGTGCGCACCAACGTATAATTCGCTACACAGCTGCCAGCAGTTATAACTTCTGATTGAGTCAGAGTAGTATTAAAACAAACTGAAGTGTACTCAACAATCGGATTAAGGTCAGCAGCTGCTTCGCAGCTTAGCAATGTATCAGCAGGAAACAAAGTAAACTCAGGCTCACCTTCATCAAACAAATAAATCGTTTGTAATGCAACAGTCGAGTTACCACAACCGTCGGTAGCTGTATAATTTCGAGTAATAACACCTGGACATCCCGCCTCAACAACTTCATCTGTATAGGTAAGGCTCACCGAAGAGCAAGCATCTGTGGCCGATGCATAAACACTGTCAACGAGAGCGCAAGAAACAAAAAGAGGTGACTCAACTTCGGCAAACACCGGAGCAGTTTCATCAACAACAGTAATAACGCGTGTTGCATAAGCAACTGCGCCGCATCCATCTTCAGCGCGATATGTGTAGGAGTATTCTGAAGCACCACAACCAAGTTCCGGCTCATCGCATGAGCTGTCCACATTTACGTCGCCATTGCCGGCTACATCTTCACCGTTGAAAGTACCCGCGTAGGAAAACCAACCGCTCATACCATTGTTTCCATTCTTATTGTTAGAAGCAACCCCTACCTGAAAACCGAAGTAGTAGTTCATTGGCAAATGTTGCAAGCTCAAATCTGATCCCGCTAATTCACCAATACCGGTAATGTGTGAGAACACCGGTTTCAATTCATAGTACGTCCAATCGAGGTAATTTGAACCGGCCAATCCGAGGTCGTTCTTATATCCTCTTCCAAGGGCAGACCAATCGGTCCAATTACGACCGTCTTCGAAGTACATGTCGACGGTCATTTGCCAGGTTGCGTTGACAGAGTTTTGAATAGTTCCCGTCAAGCGCCCGGTGCCATTGCCGTAGAAAGTCAGTGATTGATCACCGATGAAGTTCCACGCCACTGAAGGGGCGTCCAACAAGGGAAGCCATACCGCCCAGTCGATCCCCGGACCAACCGCAGTCGAAACGGCACAATCAGCTGTGACATTTCCGGTTTCTGCAGTAAATACGTCAACACTTACAGGGCCATCACACGCACTAACGGCAGTAACACCCGCTGAAGAAGGAATCTCATCGCCGCAAGCGATGGTTTGATCAGGTCCAACATTCAAGAATGTCGGCTGAGCCTGAACCCACAGAAAAGAAGCAGTTAAGAGAACCGTCATAAAAGTGCGAGAGAGCACATTGCCGGTTCGCAAAGTGAGGTTAAAAGGAAGCATGTAGAAAAAAATTAGGGTTGGTAAATGGCCGATTCATGTTCCTAAAAACAAGATTCGACATTCAAATGAACTTCCGAATTGTTGGGTCAAAAATGACCAAATACCAATCTTATTAACCACACTTATCACTTGAGGAAAATCAGTCGCAGCAAAGGATGCCGAATGTGCATGTTCAATACTTGAAAAATTTCCGTGGTTTTGAGCTTCTCTTCAAATGAAAAAAGGCATCCATTGGATGCCTTTTATAAATCACGCAAGTGAATTATGCTTTTTTCTTATCGAGCACATCGTCGATCATTCCATACTCCTTTGCTTCTGATGCAATCATCCAGTAATCGCGATCGCTGTCGGCCCACACTTGATCGTATGGTTTGCCGCTATGCTGGGCGATGATATCATAAAGCTCCTTCTTCAACTTTTGAATTTCGCGAGCTGTAATTTCAATATCACTGGCTTGACCGCGCGCGCCACCCAACGGCTGGTGAATCATAACGCGAGCATGCTTCAAACCGGTACGCTTTCCGGCCTCGCCGGCGCACAGCAACACGGCACCCATGCTAGCGGCCATGCCGGTGCAGATGGTCGCTACATCCGGGTTGATATACTGCATGGTATCGTAAATACCCAAACCGGCATATACACTTCCACCGGGTGAGTTGATATAAATTTGTATATCCTTCTTGGAATCTGTACTTTCTAAAAAGAGCAGTTGTGCCTGAATGATGTTCGCGATATAGTCATCGATTTCTGTTCCCAGGAAAATGATGCGATCTGCCATCAATCGTGAAAACACATCGACCTCACGAAAGGGCATATTGCGCTCTTCAATTACTGTGCGTGTCATATTCTCGGCGCCGTATACATGGCTGATAACATCGTCGACCACCGTGCCGCTGATGCCATGGTTGCCCATCGCATATTTTCTAAATTCTTTTCTATTAATCATTGCGTTCAAGTATTGTATATGGCGCAAATTACGTTTGCAATTCATCCAAATAGCAATGAAAAATGGAAGATGTTCACAATGCCATGCGCACTATGAGAGGGTCGGCCGAACGAAGTGATACAGATTTGGTATTAAAATTTATGGCTAACTTTCGCTCATGAAATTCCTAACTTTCATCAGCTTAGTAATACTTCCCTATTGGTTGGCGGGCCAATTCATTCCGATCAATCTAAAGATAGATGCTTCAGCGGGAAGCCACTTCCTTCACTCACAGGTTAGCGACGGCTACACCATTGAAAAAATGATTCCTCAAAACATCACAGGAGGGCTGAACTATTTACTGAAACAAAACCTGTATTTGCGCGGTGAGGTAGGAGTGGATCTGAATCGTCCCGCTGATGGATCCCTTTATTTTCGAAACGACTATTTCCGATTTACAACCGGTGTTTCAACCAACTTGCTTCAGTTGCAATTTGTAAAATCCGCCGGACAAAAAAACGCTGTTCACTTGTGGCAAGACCGCATCAAGTTATACGGCTTCGTGGGCTTTGGTGTGAGTGCATTGATCAACAAGATGAAATTTGCCGCCGATTATGATCGACGCATTTACGTGTACGACTATATGGCCAATTTCTGTGCGTCACTTACTCCTACGTTCCAAATCAATCGTTACAATGCCGTTTTCATTCGCGCTACGATGATTGGTCACATCCGACAAGCATACAATTTTGATCTAATGGGCAGCAACGACAACACGGGTTTTGATGGTGGATTCATGGTTGCCAGCCTTGGATATTCATTCACGCCGTTTCAGTCTATGGCCGGGGCGCGCGCCATTAATTAAGCAGGCCTCAGAAGGTGCACCCATGAAGACGCTACTTGCAATAGACCGAGGTAACACCTTCACCAAACTATCTGTATCCGTTGGGAAGAAACTGGTAGAAATTCAATCCTGCAGCGATGATAATCTGGGAAGAGAAATAGCGAGGCTCTATTCTGCATACCCAATTGAAAATACTATTTTTTCCGATGTGCGTGATGCGTACACCAACGATGCGATTAACAAACTCCTTCCCAACCCGCTGCTGAAGGTGATTCATACGTTGAACTTTCCATTTTTGCTGAATTACTCCACGCCTGAAACCATCGGCGCCGATCGCCTCGCCAACATGACAGGCGCCTGCGCATTGAGGCCCGAACAAAACGTTTTGGTGATTGACTTTGGCACTTGTATCACTTATTCCTTGCTCATAGCGGGTTCATTTTTGGGTGGCAGCATTGCTCCCGGTCGCAGCATGCGCTTCAAGGCATTGCATCATTTTACGGGCACATTGCCGCTGATTGAACCGTCGGCCGATGAGAAACATCTGTTGGGTACATCCACAACGGGTTCAATACTCTCTGGTGTCGACCATGCCATTGTGCTCGAAACTGACGCTATGATTTCAGCATACAAGAGTCAATACGACCACTTAGAAGTAATTCTCACGGGTGGCGATTATTCATTTTTTGAGAACTCCTTGAAAAGTGCGACTTTTGTCGAACCTCAATTAACTCAGATCGGCCTTCATGAACTTCTCCGCCAAAACATTCTCTAAGCTTTTTTCGGTCGCTCTATGCTTTCTTCTTGTTAATTCAGCCTTTGCACAATACCATTCAAACTCTGTTTATTCGCGGTTTGGGCTTGGGCTTCGCGACAACCAAGGCAATGTAGTTCATTACGGCATGGGAGGTATTACAGCGCCTCTCTCCGACCCAATAAGTCTCAATCTGGCCAATCCGGCTTCATACTCTTTTTTAGAGGTGACGAATTTGCAGACGACCATCAAAGGCTCCAACACGCAATCAGTAAACGGTACAACAACCTCTAACTACCTCAATGGGCAGGTACACGAGATAAGTATGGGTTTTAAAAAACCAAACACGAAATGGGGATTCGCATTTGGAATTACACCGTATAGCTCGGTCGATTATCGATTTGCAAAGAAAGACACCCTGAGCGACACGCTTGCCGCGAGCTATAGTTATTCGGGTCGCGGTGGTATCAACAAGGCTACGATTGGATTTTCACGATTGCTTCGATTCGGCGAAGGCGACAGAGCCGACAGTGTGCAACGCCACTTGCACCAGATCTCCATTGGGTTGAATGCAAACTACGTTTTTGGCAATATCACGCGTGAGAACGTAGTTGCCTTTAGTCAAACAGAGCACTACACCACCGTCGAAAACATAAACCTCTGGGTGAAAGGCATTATTTGGGAGGCCGGCTTGCAATACAAAGTAAACCTTACAACCCGGCGCGACCCGCAAAACAGAATAGTAGGAGGTTCAGCACTTCAATTGGGCGCTACGTATTCCTTGAATACTCCCCTGCGTGCCGAATACACCGATTTGCTCTATTCCATTCGTTTTGGTTCCAATTCATCCTACCGTGATACCGCTCGTTTCCTCGATGCCTTGAATGGTCGTTTAATTATTCCGCAAAAAATTCAAGCAGGCGTAGCCTATAAGCTCTTCAATAAAAAATGGGGAACTTTCGTTGTAGCCGGCGAATACAAAATACAAGATTGGTCGAAGTATCGCCTGGAGATGGCCGAAGATGTTAATTTAGACGATGGCCTCAATGCTTCCTCGGGCTGGGCCGTCGGTGTCGAATACAAACCAACTACCGACGTCAGCAATAACTTTTTCAATCGACTCTACTACAGGGTAGGTTATCGCAGCCTTCAGTCTGAACTCACCATCAACAACATCCGTATTGATCAGCAAGCAACTACGGCAGGACTAACAATACCCATGATTCGTTCGCTGTCTAAAGTGCACTTAGGTGTTGAATGGGGCACGCGCGGCACCACAGATGCCGGCCTTGTGGAAGAGAATTATCTCGGCTTTATGGTTGGTTTCTCGCTCTCGCCCTCTTCTTTCGATCGTTGGTTCCGCCAAGTGAAATACGACTAATGACGGCCATTCGACTCACACGCTTTTTCTTCGTGCTGTTCCTGCTTACAGCTTGCCGCAACGACATCGAGCAGGTGCGCGCAATCACCGACAAAAACACACATCCCGTTCAAACCAGCCATAACGCGGTCTATTCGTTCTCGGAAAAAGGTAAAATGCAAACGCGCCTCGAAGCAACCTTGCTGGAACAATTCGAATTGGAGGGGGATGAAGACTTCTTGCTGGCAAGCAATGGTTTTACCATGATTTTCTTCGATGCGAGCGAACAAGAAGATGCCCGCATTTCAGCCCGTAACGGCAAGTATGAGGAAAAAAAGAAAACACTCACCGCCTGGGATTCGGTGGTACTTATGAATAAGTCGGGCGAGAAACTTGAAACCGAAGAACTCGTCTACCTGCAAGACAGCGCCAGAATTGTAACCGATAAACCGGTTGTCATTACCCTTGTAGGCGGCACAGTGCTGCGGGGTCGTGGACTTGAAAGCAACGACAGCTTCACGAAATACCGCATTCTGCAGCCCACAGGCGATATCATGGTTGAAGAAAACACAGAGAATACAGATGGAAAAAACCAATAAAATCATTGAAAACTTCTGGCTCGTGTTCACGATTGCCTCCTTTGTTTTCGCTTGTTATTCAATCATTGCCTTCGAACCATGGCGCAGCGAGATCAACAAGTTCTTCATACCCGGTATTTCGTTCTTTTGGTGGATGTTCCGCCGAAAAATGCGCTTACGCATGGAGCGGAACACCCCCCGCAATTAAAGCCGACAAAGGCTAGATTCAATTTACTACATTTGCTCGATAATCATCGGTTGCGCAGGACATACCATTCCCTGTGATTAGCCGACCCGTTTGATGGATTCCTATTGGCCGCTAATCATTTTTCTTTCATTGTTGACTTCGGCTTTTTCCAGCGGAATGGAAATAGCATTCATCACCGCGAACAAGCTAAAAATCGAACTCGATAAAAAGCAGGGAGTATTCGCATCCAACATCATTGGGCATTTCATCAATAAACCCAAATTGTTCATTGCAACGATGCTCATTGGCAACAACGCGGCACTCGTTGTTTACGGACTCTATATGGGCGAGGTCATTGAGCACTCCATAGCAAGTCAATTTCCGAGTTTCACGCTCGCTGTTGGCGATTTCGGTGTGGTTCTGACGCAAACAATTCTTTCAACCATCATCGTATTGGTTTTCGCCGAGTTTATTCCGAAAGCAATTTTCAGCATTAACCCCAACCGATGGCTTAATATGATGGCCGTTCCGCTTGCCATTTGGTATGTGGTACTCTATGCCTTTGCCTGGATTGTTACCGGCATTTCCGATTTGTTCATACGCTTGGTGGTGCGCAAAGAAATAAAGGACAAGGAAGTGGAATTCGGCCGTATAGACCTCGACCACTATCTCGAACAAGCAACGGGCAACATCGATCAGAGCAAAGCCATTGATCACGAAATACAGATATTCCAGAATGCGCTAGATTTTTCAAATCTCAAAGCCCGCGATTGCCTGGTGCCACGCAACGAAATAGTCGCTATTGAAATTACGGATACCATCGAGAATTTAACAAAGCGCTTCATCGATACCCGATTGTCCAAAATTCTGGTCTATCGTGAAAGTATCGATCATGTGATCGGATATGTGCATTCCTATGAACTTTTCAAAAGGCCGGTTCACATCCAACACATACTGCGCCCCATTTCAATAATACCGGAACCCATGCAGGCCTATGAAATTCTGGAGTTATTCATCAAACAGAAAAAGCAGGTAGCGGTGGTGGTAGACGAGTTCGGCGGCACCGCGGGAATGATAACGATGGAAGACATTGTTGAAGAGATTTTTGGAGAAATCGAAGACGAACACGACAAAGAAGAAAACACCGAAATACAACACACCGACGGATCATTTGATTTTTCTGCTCGTTTGGAAATCGACTACATCAACAATAAATACCAACTCGAACTCCCGGAAAATCAAGAGGCATATGACACGCTCGGGGGATTGATACTTTACCTGCGCGGCGATATACCCGAAGAAATGGAAACCATCACCTTTGGAGCATATATATTCACTCCGTTAAAAGTGAGTGAAACCCGCATCGAGTTGGTGAAAATCACTGTTCATTCCTAATAGGCTATCGAACAAACGTCTCGTTACCCCTTCATTTTCAAGGGTTTTGAAAATTCAATTCGCTTAATAAACACTGAATGTCAATTATTTAAGTTCACGTGCTTGAAGTATGGCGTCTGTTTACGATATTCGCAGCCCAAAATTTATAAGATAAACTGACTTATGGCAATGATTGAAAAAATCCGACAGCAGCGAGGTTTGTTGTTGGTAATGGTAGGTGTTGGTCTCCTCTCCTTCCTCATCCCTTACGACGCGGTAATGTCGCTTTTTGGCAATAACAATGCGGCAATTGGTGAAATAGACGGGCAATCTATTAGTGCTCAAGAATGGCAGCGTGCTTTGCAAGACCGCGAGCCACTCTTCCAATACCAAGGAAATGAGCAAAGCTTGTCGAACGACACATGGAATCAACTCACTGAAAATATCATCTATCAGGATGAATATGATGCATTGGGAATAGAAGTTTCCGATGAAGAATATGAAGAAATCACCTTCGGTGAATTGTTGTCTCCTTTCGTAAAGAGCACCATCTACGGTGGCAAAGACAGCACCTCACTGAAAGAGCAGGTTCGCAAGAGCTTCGATGGTATGGACGCTAAAATGGCTGAAAACTGGAAGAAGCTCATCAAGCAAAAGCGTCAGAAAGAAAAGTATGACATTATGCTCCGCAAGGCCGCTTTCGCAAATAACATTGACGCAAAATGGGCGTTCAAAGCAGCCAACGACAAAGTGAGCGTGGATTTCGTTGTGAAGACATTTGCAGAAATTCCGGATAGCACCATTACCTTCACAGAAAGCGACATTCGCGCTTATTACAACAAGCACAAAAACGACCGTGAATACCGTCAGGAAACAAGCCGTTCGGTAAAATACCTGAACTTCCCTGTTCAGGCAACCCCTTCAGACAGCTCTTCAATGCGCGAAAATCTGCAAGAATTGGCGGCTCAATTCAGCACTGCTAAAAGCGATTCTGCATTTGCAGCTAGCAACGCCGGTAATGTCATGGAAGCATACGCAAACTACGCTGATGGCATGCTCCCATCTGATATCGAAGCACGCATCAAAAACGACTCTATTGGCACCGTAATAGGTCCGTTTGCACACAACGGCCGCTTCTTGCTTGTAAAATCGAGCAAGCGTGGCATCGACAACAACAGCGTTGAAGCACGTCACATCCTTATCAAAGACAAATTGACCGGAAAATCAAAGTTGGACTCGTTGAAGAACGTTATTGCTAAGAGTAACAACTTCGCAGAAATGGCGAAGCAATATTCTGAAGATCCGGGAAGCGGCGCACAAGGCGGCGATCTAGGAAAATTCGCACGTGGTCAAATGGTGAAGCCATTTGAAGACGCTTGTTTCAGCGGTGCTATAGGTTCTTTGCAAATCGTAGAAAGTGATTTCGGCTGGCACTTGATTGAGGTAACCGGCAAAAACTTCCCATACACTAAAGTTGCTCAAATTGATCGCGCAATCGAACCAAGCAGCAAAACAGTGAAAAGTGCTTACGCTCTTGCTAAAGAGTTTTCACTCAATTGCTCAGACACAGCTTCATTCCGCATAGCAGCCGACACGCTCAATGGTGGTACAAAACTCATCGACGGCAAAAACCTAAAGCCAAACGCTACCTCTGTAGCTAGCCTTACTGAGGCAGGCGAATTGGTTGGTTGGGCATACGGTGCTGAATTGGGCGAGGTTTCTCAACCAATGATGATCGGCAAAGATTACATCATCGCAGCCCTCACCGAAGTGAAAGAAAAGGGCGTTCCAACCTTCGAAAATGTATATGACGTTATGAAGGCTGAAACCATCAAGGAAAAAAAGGCAGAGAAATACGCAGCCATGATGAACGAAGGTTCATTGGCTGATATCGCAACACGTATAAGCAGCGATGTGAAGAAGGCGGAAAACGTTTCAATGCGCAACTCCAACCTTCCTTCAAGCGGTGTAAGCATGCCGGAAAACACAGTAATCGGAGCTTGCTTCGGATTGAACACAGGCACCATGTCGAAGGCCATCGTTGGCAAAGGCGGTATCTACGTTATTCAGCGCAATGCCGACATCACCACTGCAGAATCGGTAGACAACTATCAGTCTGACATGGATCGCGCTTCTGCTACTTACCAGCAGAAAGCGGCCAATAGCGTATTCAACTCATTCAAAGAAGCAGCACAAGTTGAAGACAATCGTTACGAACGTCGTTAATCGACCCGAACAATATCAAAAAGCCCGACAATCGTCGGGCTTTTTTTTTATCGTTTCTTTCGATAAAAGGCCATCAATTGTTGATTGTTTCAAGCGAGTATCAGCCGCGTTGACACAACACTGCAGATTACATTTGCTGCATGATTCAACAGCTTTCCCCCGAAGAAATAGTACGTCGAGAATCGCTCGATAAACTTCGTGCATTAGGCATCGATCCGTTTCCTGCCGCAGCATTTCCAACGAACGCGACTGCGCAAGAAATTCTATCGAATTACGAGGAAGGAAAATCCGTGACCATTGCAGGGCGTTTGCACAACATGCGCGATATGGGCAAAGCCAGCTTCGCACAGTTACAAGACTCCACAGGCAAAGTGCAGATATACATCAGCATCGATTCCATTTGTCCGGGCGACGACAAAACACTCTACAAAGAAGTAATCAAGCACCTCATTCACTTCGGTGATTTTGTTGGAGTAACCGGCAAACTATTTACAACACGCATGGGTGAAATATCGGTGCATGTTGAATCATTTACACTCCTTGCGAAATCGGTTAAGCCGTTGCCTGTAGTAAAGACCGATAAGGACGGCGTTATACACGATGCCTTCACCGATCCTGAACTTCGCTACCGCATGCGTTACGTAGACCTGGTAGTGAACGAAAAGGTACGCGAAACGTTTATTGCGCGCACGAGAATCGTGAACGCTATGCGAAACTTCTTCAATGCTCAAGGCTATTTGGAAGTCGATACGCCCGTGCTTCAGGCTATACCGGGCGGTGCTTCTGCCCGTCCTTTTATTACACACCACAATGCGCTCGATGTGCCGATGTATTTGCGCATTGCCAACGAACTCTACCTGAAACGCCTTATCGTAGGCGGTTTCGAGGGTGTATACGAATTCAGTCGCAACTTCCGAAATGAAGGTATGGACCGTACGCACAACCCTGAATTTACCGTAATGGAGATTTACGTAGCGTACAAGGATTATTACTGGATGATGGACTTTACAGAAGCCATGATTCGCCACGTATGCAATGAAGCGCTGGGAACCTCCACCGTGCAGTTTGCCGACCGCACCATCGATTTCGGCAAACCTTTTCAGCGCATCACCATGACCGATGCCATCAAGCATTACACAGGCTTCGATATCACCGGAAAAACAGAAGGAGAACTAGCCGCATTCGCAAAAAGCATTGGGATTGAAGTGAACGGTGCGATGGGCAAAGGCAAACTCATCGATGAAATTTTCGGAGCAAAGTGCGAAGGCAATTTCATTCAGCCCACCTTCATAATGGACTACCCGGTAGAGATGTCGCCGCTCTGCAAGCGTCATCGCAACAATCCGGAACTCACAGAGCGTTTCGAGCTTATGATCAACGGCAAAGAAGTAGCGAATGCATACAGCGAGCTCAACGACCCCATTGATCAGCGTCAGCGATTCGAAGATCAAATAAAGCTGCAAGAACGGGGCGATGATGAAGCGATGTTTATAGACCAAGACTTCCTGCGAGCACTGGAATACGGCATGCCTCCTACATCGGGCATGGGTATTGGGGTTGATCGCCTCGTGATGTTTTTAACCAACAACGAAGCCATTCAGGAGGTGCTGTTCTTCCCACAAATGCGTCCTGAGAAATTCCAAACCGGACCGAATGTTCAAGATTATATAGCGCTCGGAATTCCGGAGGTATGGGCAGAGCACGTCATTAAAGCAGGTTACGACACCATCGAAAAACTGAAAAACAGTAAGCCCACTGCAGTACACCAACAACTGAATGGCTATCGCAAGAAGAACAAACTGGAGATTCCTGCTGTTCAACTCGACGAAGTGCAAGTGTGGCTAGTCTGAGTCACTGCACAATGCGCGGTTAAAAAGATTCAATTTGGCCAAGATGGCTTCCCAAGGGAAGGGTGCATTTTTGTATGTAACCCATTCTACCATGAAGAACATTCTAATTGCCACGATAGCAGGAACCTTGTTGCTCAGCAGCTGCGTACCACAGCGAAAATTCGCTGAAATGGAGGCCAAGAAAAACACCTGCGATAAAGACCTGGAAGCTCTAAAAAAATCGAACGAATTGCTCGAGGCAGGCAATAAGGACCTTCAGAATAAAGTGAAAGCTCAAGACGATCAGGTTCTTGAATTGTCGGCCGATACCGCACAGTTTGGTAAGGAATATCGCCAGCTCAAAACTCAATACGACAAGATCAACGAACTCAATGAAATTCTTTCGAAGAAAAGCAGCGAGCTACTCACACAGGCCACCGGTGAAAATAAGAAATTGGTTGAGGAACTAAATCGCACGCAGGAGTCGCTTCAAAAGAAAGAAGATATGCTGAAAGATCTTGAAAAAGACCTCAACGAAAAACAAGCAGCCATTGATCTAACAACTGCT
>CAMAYP010000048.1 GCA_945862415.1 Chryseobacterium gleum
ATGTTGCATTGTGCTGAAGCACCGTGCGTCCTGTGATATCGCAAATACGAAGCTGTGCGATTTGCGAGTCTGAGGCTTCGAGTATAACGTTCAGTTTTCCGTTGGTTGGATTCGGGAATACGCTGGCTATAACCACGTCAGATTCTGAAGGTGTAGAATTGAGCTCAGCAACCGGCGTTTCTTCTCCCTCACGGAAGGTAGAGGCGCTGATGGATGCGCGCAGTGTATAACACAAGGTTGAATTGAATGCGCCTTGGTAGCCATAAACTTGAATGCGCCAGGTGCCGGTAATTGTTGTGTTGAACACAATCGCTTCCGAAGTAGTTGCGCTATTCTGTGAAATTGCTACTTGTGTGCCGCTCGGATTATAGAGACGCACATCGTAGTCGGCAGGAAGGTTTGTCAGGTCGATACGAATGTTGCGCGCTGTCGAAGTATTGTTAAAGCGGAACCAATCTTTATCGGTGCTAGTGCCAATGCGTGCTGTAATGTTGGTGTTGACCGGTATTGTCTTAGCTGCACTGGAACTGTTGTTGCTTTCATAGGTATCAGTGCATGACGTTGTTGCACTTGTAGTTGTAAAGTTAATAGCGCTGAAAGAACCGTTTCCTGCAGAGCATACCGATTGCACTTGAGCGTTGTAAGCAGTGCCGGCGGTCAAACCGGTAATTGCGAATGAAGTAGTAGCTACGTTAACAGTTGTCCAAACTGTTGAAGAAGCAAGCTTGTATTGAAGCACATATCCTGTTGCTCCGGTAACCGCAGCCCAGCTGATGGTTGCTCCGGTCTGTGTAATCGACGCAGAAGTGAGGCCTGTAATGGCACCGCAGAGAACAGGCGTAGGTGTGCCGCAGCCATTGCTGGTGAGCAAACCATTGCGAGAACCACCTGTGGCAAACAATGCTTGCATGCGCGCAATCTGTCCGTTAGAGAACATATACATACACGCATCGTCGGTGTAGTCCATGTAGTTCATGAACATATCGCCATTAGGTCCATTGCTGCAAGTAACTGTTGGAAAAGCCGGACAACCGTAATTTGGTCCTCCTGCATTCGGAGTATCTGTAACCAAGTCGCTACCGGTACAGCCTGTGCCGTCATCACCCCAAATGTGATACAAGTTCAGCCAGTGACCAACTTCGTGTGTTGCAGTGCGACCCTTATTGAAGGGAGCTGTAGCAGTTCCGTTCGTTCCAAAGTATTGGTAGTCGCATACTACTCCGTCGGTGCTTGCAGAACCACCAGGGAACTGGGCGTATCCGAGAATTGAACCGCTGATGTCGCACACCCAAAGGTTCAGGTATTTACCCGTATTCCAAGGGTTAGATCCACCGGACGTGGAAGATTTTACGGTGTTGTTGGTTCCGAAAGATGTTGAGGATGTAGGCACGCGCAAGATGCCATTGGTTGCGTTGCCGTTCGGGTCAACGCTAGCAAGACAAAATTGGATGTTAGCATCGCCAGCCAAGCCTGCAAATGCGGATGGCGTGTTGGCTGCATCCGCATTGAGTCTGCGGAAGTCCTGGTTGAGAACCGTAATCTGCGATTGGATTTGAGCATCGCTGATGTTCTCCGCAGTTGTGTTATATACGACGTGCACTACAACCGGAATTGTTACCAATGCACGCTCGCCCTGAGGGTTGCTGACAATGAAATCACGTGTGAACTGTTCGATTTCTTCTCGGCGATTGATAATACTTGGGTCTTGTTGCTCCAGCATCTGTTGGTATTCGGTAGTACCGCAGATACGCTGCGCGAGCGCGCTCTGCTGCAAAGCCAATACTGCAACTAAAAATGTAAAGATTTGCTTCATCGTCTAATAGGATTTAATAGATTTTTGCCTAAGTAAAGATATAATCGAGCAAACACCAAGAAATTGAACGAAAAAGACAACGTACAGGTCCATTCTGGAGTTTCTACTAAGCACGTATTAGAATGGTCGGCGGTAATTTCCAATTTGCTGTTTACGTTGTTTTATCTCAACGAGAGTGAGTGGGCTTTTCCAATGGGTGTGTTGGGGCCGCTGCTTTTGCTGGTTTTGAGTTGGCGGGAAAAACTCTATGCTGAACCGGTGCTGCAAATCGTTTATATGGCATCTGCAATCGTGGGTTGGCTCAACGTGCAAGGTGGGTGGTCGAAATGGCAAATAGAGTTAGAGGTTCATCTCTTTCTTTTCACATTGAGCGTTGGGATTGCAATTGTTTGGGGCGCCTGTTTAAAACGATTCACTTCAGCGAATTTTCCATATCTCGATGCGTTGGTGGCTTCTTGGGGAATGCTTGCCACCTGGCTCATGATGTACCAGGTCCACGCGTGTTGGCTTTATCTTTTGGCCGTTAATGCGCTGTCGATTTTCATTTATTTCCGTAGGCGTTTAAACGTTGCCGCATGTATGTTTGTACTCTACTTTTTTATGTCGATAGACGGATTTTTTGAGTTGCATTTTTTTGAGTTATGATTAGAATTGCCATTACCGGGCCGGAGTGTTGTGGGAAGTCAACGTTGTGTAATTGGCTTTCAGAACGAATATTTGATGCACGCGTCGTAAAGGAATATGCGCGTGAGTATCTCCATAAAAAAGGAGAAGGTTATCGCTATTCGCAAGAGGATGTGCTCAGCATTGCTCGTAAAACATCCGAGTTGCTCAACAAAGCGTTCAAGTCAAACTGCGACGCTCTTATAGTGGACACCGATTTCTACGTGTTGGATATCTGGTGGCGCGAACGCTATGGTGAGACGAACGAAGAGATAGCCATGATGAAGGAAACCTACGATTTCGATTTGTACTTGGTCTGTCAGCCCGATTTGCCTTGGGTGGCCGATCCGCAGCGGGAGAATGAAGACGACCGCGATCGATTATTCGCCATCTACATAGAAGACTTGTTCAACGATGGCAAAACGGTAGAGGTTGTAAAAGGAACCGGCGAGGAGCGCATGCAGCAAGTGCTCGATAAAATTTTGCGAAGGTTCCCCAATCTAATGACGGAAGAATAATTTTCACCCGGAGTTCTTTATTCATCAAGGCTATTTATACTGAATGATGGCGCATGGCCTCAATAAAGTTCAGACGCCCATTTCGCACCGCTTTTCCAAAGCATCTGAACGGCTACGTAAAGCATGAGAAGTGAAAACAGGAATTTGATTTTGTGCTCGGGCACGCGCATGGCGTATTTGGATCCGAAGTAATTGCCCAACACGAATCCGACCGCCATGATAAATACATAGTTGAATTGAATGTGCCCGGCTTTGTAGTAATTCATTACGCCCAAAACACCTACCGGAAGCATCAGCAAAGCAAGACTAACGCCTTGTGCTTGCATCTGGTTCATGTGCATAAAGTAGATCATGGCCGGTACGATAATGATTCCCCCACCAACGCCAACAAAGCCGCTGAGCGCCCCGGCCAAGAGGCCTACCAGCACTAGAATCAACAATTGGGATACACTAAAATCCATAACACCTCTTTTTTGAACGAATGTACTTTTATTTTCTGGCCGCGCACAAAAATTAAAGTTTCCTTCGGTGAATTCATACAATGCGCTCGGTTGCCTTTACATTTGGACCTGTAAAAAAAATCTATTATGACTTTTCCGGCAGACCTCAAGTACACAAAAGACCACGAATGGATGCGCATCGAAGGTGATGTAGCCACCATAGGAATTACTGACTTCGCTCAAGGTGAATTGGGTGATATCGTGTTTGTAGAAATCGAAACCAACGGACAATCCTTTGCAGCGCACGAAGTTTTCGGGACTGTGGAAGCGGTAAAGACCGTGAGCGATTTGTACATGCCGGTAACAGGCACAATCATCGAGGTGAATGGTGCATTGGCTGATGACCCTGCAGCGGTAAACAACGATCCTTATCAGAGCGGTTGGATGATCAAAGTCAAAATGGATGCTTCAGCCGACATGAGCCACTTGATGGATGCTGCCGCTTACGAGGCATCACTTTAAGTTTGAACTTCATGAGCAAATGAGCAGCTCATATAGAAATAAACAACTCTTTAGGGCCGCCCAATGGATTTGGGCGGCCTTTGTTTTTGTAGTGCACGTTGCGCCGGTTGATACCGAACGTGCAAGCAGATTCGATTTTCCCTTTGCAGATAAATGGCTACATGGCGCATTGTTCTTTCTGCTGGCTGCTATCAGTGTCCTTTCACGCGATTCGAAAGGAGAAATCCGCAAGGCTATTCTGACAATCTTGTTGGCATGCGCCGCTTACGGGGCATGCCTTGAGTGGGTCCAGTATTCATTTACCGATGAGCGTTCCGGAGATCTGTTGGATTGGTTTGCTGATCTACTCGGAGCACTAACAGGACTGGCTACTGCTGCATTGCTCGAGAAGTATGTGCGCAAGTTGAACCCAAAGTATTGAGGGCTCTGCGATTTAAAGAAAGCAACGATTCTTTACTTCACCTTTCGGCGTTGCATCTCACGCAATATGAGAGTTAGCTCTCTTCCTGTTTGTCCTTTTACAGATGTGTTTTCCTGCGCTCTGCGTATGAGGTAAGGAATTACCTCGCGAATGGGGCCGTAAGGCAAATACTTGGCTACGTTGAATCTGGCGTTTGCCAGGTTGTAGCTAATGTGATCGCTCATCCCAAACAGTTGCGCAAAAAATACACGCTTGTCATTGCGTGGTATGTTGCGGCTTTCCATGGCCGCCGCTAGTTGCAGGCTACTCTTTTCATTGTGTGTTCCGGCACACACCGCAATTCGATCGATGTGGTCCAGACAATAATTGACAGCTAAATCGAAATCTCGATCGCTGGCTTCTTTATTGGGCTGAATGGGGTCTGTATAGCCGAGTTCTGCAGCACGCGAGCGCTCTTTTTCCATGTATGCACCTCGCACCAATTTTACACCTAGGTAGTAATTATGCTGAAGGGCTTTTTGATGGGATGTTTTCAGAAAAGCCAATCGGTCGTGACGGTATAGTTGAATCGTATTGTAAACGATGGCGCTTGAAGAGTTGTATTTGGCCATCATTGCGTCGGCTAGGCCATCAATTGCATCTTGAATCCAACTATCCTCCGCATCAATAAAAATGGGTACCGCAAGTTGTGAAGCTTGAGCACAAATTGCATCGACGCGCGCCTCAACGCGCTCCCATTCGAGTGCTTCACTGTCGGAAAGAGGCTGCTTGGCATTCACTTTTTCCAGAAGACTGAAGCGAGCAATACCTGTTATTTTAAAAACACTGAACGGAATGGTGCCTTTGCGAGCGGCCTCTTGCACGGTCAGTATGATTTCGGCTTTGGTGTTTTCGAAATCAGCTTCACTTTCTTTTCCCTCGACAGAATAATCGAGGATGGTGCCTATTCCGAATTTGCCCAGCGATTCGACGGCGCGTCCACACTGGCCAATGGTTTCACCACCACAAAACTGTTTAAAAATGTTGCCTCGCAGCGCCCAGCCAATGGGAATGCGCAGTGCAAGAGCCACGTTCGTGAATATCCGGCCGGCTACAACCAGCGCCGGATTTCCGATTAATTTGAAAAGCCAGTAGGCTCGTTTCAGTTCACCGTTTGTTTTGCCACTGAAAGCAATTTCGGTATTGTCGAAAGAGGGTTGCGGTCGTGTTTCCATGCGCGGCGAATTTCAGCACTCTTTGTTGTTTCACAAAACAAATTTGATTCTAGACTAAATTCGTTGCCAAATAAACGGATATGGAAAAAGCTACCCAATACATTCAGGAAAACAAACAACGCTTTCTGGACGAACTCTTCGAATTACTGCGCATTCCAAGCGTTAGTGCCGACCCAAAATATACCGCCGATGTGGCGCGCTGTGCCGATAAAGTTGCGGAGCACTTGCGCAATGCAGGTGCCGACAACGTAGAAGTATGCACCACCAAAGGGCATCCCATTGTTTATGGTGAAAAGCTAATCAATGCTTCTTTGCCAACGGTCTTGGTATACGGTCACTACGATGTGCAACCGGCCGATCCGTTTGAGTTGTGGCATACACCGCCATTCGAACCCACTATTCGTGTAACAGAAGTGCACCCCGATGGAGCCATTTTCGCACGAGGTTCTTGCGACGACAAGGGTCAAATGTTTTCGCATGTGAAAGCGTTCGAAGCCATGATGAAAACGGACTCGCTTCCGTGCAACATCAAATTCATGATTGAAGGTGAAGAGGAGTGCGGCAGCAATAATTTGGGTCCGTTTGTGAAGGCTAACCAAGAGCGACTTAAGAGCGATGTTATTCTGATTAGCGACACTTCTATTATAGCAAACGACACGCCTTCAATTGACTGCGGTTTGCGTGGATTGAGCTACCTCGAAGTAGAGGTAACAGGCTCTAACCGCGATTTGCATAGCGGAGTTTATGGAGGCGCTGTTTGTAACCCTATCAATATTCTAGCGAAGATGGTTTCAAGCATGCACGATGAGAACAACCACATCACCATTCCAGGATTCTACGACAAGGTTCAAGAGCTTTCTGCCGCTGAGCGTGAGGAACTCAACAAAGCTCCTTTTGATGTTGAGGCATACAAGCGCGACCTTGATATCGATGAGGTATGGGGTGAGAAGGGATATACAACCATTGAACGCACCGGAATTCGCCCAACGTTGGATTGCAACGGAATTTGGGGCGGTTACATAGGAGAGGGAGCAAAAACTGTTTTGCCATCAAAGGCCTTCGCGAAAATTTCAATGCGCTTGGTGCCCAACCAAGTGAGCGATGAGATTACGAATCTTTTCCAGCAACACTTCGAAAAAATTGCCCCTAAGGGAGTGCGTGTTGAGGTGCGTCCGCATCACGGTGGCGAACCCGTGGTTACGCCAACCGATTCAAAGGCATACAAGGCGGCAAGCGATGCGATGCTTAAGACATACGGCAAGAAGCCGATACCAACACGCGGTGGTGGTTCTATCCCAATCGTAGCGCTTTTCGAAAAAGAGCTCGGTGTGAAAACCGTACTGATGGGCTTTGGTTTGGATAGCGACGCGCTACATTCTCCCAATGAGCATTACGGGGTATTCAATTACTTCAAGGGCATCGAGACCATTCCGTATTTCCACCACTATTTCGCTCAGTCGTGATCGGGTTGAGTCGATTGAAATGGCTATTTCTGTTGGTGGTTGTAACACTGCATTCATGCAGGGTGTATCGCGATGTTGAATTTAAAGCGGTGAAGGAAACACGATTTACCAGTTTTAACTCGAAGGGTATTTCGTGCGAGTTTGAAGTAGAGCTTTTCAATCCCAACCCATACAAGATTACCCTCATGCAGTCGGATGTCGACTTGTATTTGGAGGGGACTCGATTGGGTAAGGTTCAACTTCCGGAGATTGCGCAGCTCAATGCCGATGGAAAGACCTTATTGAAACTGGCATGCACCGCCGAGCCTGCAAGCATTCCGAAATTGGTGGGTGGCGCCATAGGGATGGTTTTCAAAAAGGATGTAGTCATTGAAGGCAAGGGCAGTGTAACCGCCAAGGCATTCTTGATAACGAAAACCGTTTCGGTTGAGTTTAAGCAACGACTAAAGCCGGAGGATTTGGGTTTTTGATTAAGAACGAGCTGATTTTCAGTTGCTTTTTGTTTTCGGGCTAAAAAAAACGGGGTGCCGCTTGAAATTTGATAGAAGCGAACTATATTTGCGCCCCCTTGAAAGGGAAAATTGTGTAAATCGTTTAAAAAATTGAGTCATGAGTAAGCGTACCTACCAACCTTCGAATACTAAGCGTCGTAACAAACACGGCTTTCGCAAGCGAATGTCAACTGTAAAAGGCCGCGCGGTGTTGGCTTCTCGTCGCAAGAGAGGTCGCAAGAAATTGTCGGTTTCTAGCGAGCGTCGTCACAAGGGTACTGTTCGTCTGTAACAGCATTCTTTCGGTAATAATATGGAAGGCGGCCCTTGGGCTGCCTTTTTTTGTAGTACAAGGTTTAATTTCGGCACATGAAGATTGCGGTGAATACGAGATTATTGCTGCGAGGAAAGCTCGATGGCATTGGTTGGTTCACCCATGAAATAATATCCAGAATCGTGCGAGCCCATCCGGAGCACGAGTTTCATTTTCTATTCGACCGGCCTTACGACCCGGCGTTTGTTTTTGCTCCCAACGTGCATGCTCATGTTGTTATGCCGCAGGCAAGGCATCCTTGGCTGTTTCGTTTGTGGTACAATTGGATGGTGCCTCGCAAGCTGCGGCAAATTGGTGCCGATGTTTTTGTGTCGCCCGACATGATGATTTCGTTGCGCGCGAAGTGCAAGCAGATTGTCGTGCTTCACGACTTGAACTTTGAGCACTACCCGCAAGACTTACCGGCGCATATTGCGCGCTATCTGCGCAGTCAAACACCTTTGTTTGCTGCGAAGGCTGACGCAATCATTACGGTGAGCGAATACAGCAAAAGCGATATTGTTAAGCAATATGCAGTGGCACCCGGCAATGTGCATGTAGTGCAGAATGCCGCGCAACAAGCCTATCGTGTGCTGAGTGAAGGGCAGCGTGCTGAGGTAAGAAAGAGTCTAACGCAAGGCGAGCCCTACTTCGTTTTCATCAGCTCTATCCATCCGCGCAAAAATTTGCAGCGGCTCTTATTGGCGTATGATCAGTTCAGATTGCGCACAGGAAGCAAGGTGAAGTTGGTGGCTGTAGGTCGTCGTTTTTGGAAAAACGAAGTACTCGACACTACACTTCAGGAAATGCAATTTGGAAATGATGTAATTTTTACCGGGCATTTGGAGCAGGCCCAGTTGAGCAACGTGTTGGGGGGTGCGCTGGCGCTGGTCTATGTGAGCTATTTCGAAGGTTTTGGAGTGCCCATAGTAGAGGCATTTCAATGCGGTGTGCCGGTCATCACATCCAATGTTACTTCAATGCCCGAAGTGGCCGGCGATGCTGCCATTTTGGTCGACCCCTTTCGCGTGGAGGAGATTACGCAAGCCATGGTGCAACTGCACAGTGATGAAACGTTGCGCAACGATCTTATCGCGAAGGGAAGCTCGCGTTCGAGTTTATATAATTGGGATGATTCAGCTGACAAGTTTTGGCGAGTGATTGAGCAAACTGTGAATCGCGCATGAGCAGCCTGAAGAAATACCATCGCAAAGGCTTGCTGGAAGCGGGCTGCGACGAGGCCGGCAGAGGCTGTTTGGCGGGACCTGTGGTTGCTGCTGCGGTCATTCTTCCTGCGCGCTTTGACCATCCGCTGTTGAACGACTCAAAGAAACTATCCGAAAAACAACGCGCATTGTTGCGTCCGATCATCGAAGCGAAGGCGCTGGCATGGGCGGTAGGCATCGTGTCGGAGAGGGAAATAGATGAAATCAACATACTTAACGCTTCGTTTTTAGCCATGCACCGAGCGGTCAATCAATTGAAAGAACGCCCCGAGTTATTACTGATTGACGGCAATCGTTTCAAGGCATATCCGGAAATTGAGCACACGTGCATTATAAAGGGCGACAGCATCTATCGGTCGATAGCAGCGGCCTCGATTTTGGCGAAAACGCATCGCGATGAAATCATGGAGAAGCTACATGCGAATTATGATGTCTATTCATGGCGGAAGAATAAGGGCTATCCTACAGCCGATCATCGAGCCGCCATTCGTGCGCACGGTGCCTGCGAGCACCATCGCATGTCGTTTACTTTATTGCCGGAGCAGCTTGCGTTGGAGTTCTAATCCTATCTCGCAACGAGGAGTTTATCAGTAACGCGGCCTTCAGGTGTATAGAGGGTGATTACATAAATCCCGTTCGGAAGTTCTTCATGCGTGACAATGGTGGTGTAGTCGTTTTCGTGAATAGCTTGAAGCGATCCTGCTTGCAACAATTGGCCATGCATAGAATAGATTTCGTATTGACCATTTCCGGTGAGCAATGATTCGGACGAATTGATGGTGATTTCGTTGCCCGATACACTCATGATCGTGATTTTACCGGGGTTCACAATGGGTTGTGGCTCTTCTTCCCATTCGTAAAACTCGGTCCAACGATTTTCGCCCAAATACTCTTCGGGCAGCATCATCGACGCAGGTGTTGGGAAGGAGCAGCAAGCGATGGTTGAACCGGCGGCCGGTGAAGAGCTGTTTCGGAAGCCCACGAAACAAGGCCACCCCCAATCCGATTGTTGTCCGGGAATAGTAGCGGTTTGTCCGCTCGGGTTGGTATACGATGCTGGTGATACCCTGCACTGTGCTTGCAGAATGTAAACCTGATTGAGTGTTATTGGATGAGCGGCGGGGTAGAAGAAATAGTTGTTTCCCCAACCTGTGGTAATAGCTCCACCGGTAGGTATAAAAGGATTGGCGGCACAGGGATCAACCGGCATGAGTCGAAATCTATATGCATCCATACCCGGTATAGCAGCAGTTGCCATTTGAGGCCCGGCCTTGTCGCGCCAGAGACAGTAATTCGAAAGGCCACTTGTAGTGTTGGTTGGGGTAATGTTCGCATATGGGAATCCACAAGAATTCAAAATGCAGGGTCCACACCAATTAGGATTGCTGTTGCAGCGTTTAACGCGCACATAGACTTGATAAACCTTACCGTATCGGAAGTAGTTTACGTAGGGATTAGTGCTTGTTGAGAAAATGGGGGACGTGCTCCAAGAGGTCACAAACTCTGTTTGGCCATTGTCGGCTACAAAGCGAAATTGGTATTGAAATCCAGCGCCTACGTTGGAAGCAGATACAGAATTATTGAAAATGTTGCATAAGGTTCCACCACATGACACGGTGCCAGAAGATGCACTGATGCTTGGGCAAATTTGTGGGCATATGTTCATAGGTCGAGAAGCCGAGTAACCCCACCAAACATTGCCGCAGTCAGCATCATTGGCCTGCACTTCGACAAAGGCATTTAGAGATGAAAGCGTCTCACAAATTTCAGGGGCCTGACCAAAGTTGAAGAGATATGTTCCCGTGTAAGGGCCGTATACGTTTCCGCTTGAATCAACGAATTTCCAACGGGTGCTTCCAACACTGTAATTAATCAGTGTGCGTTGGAAGTTGGTTGAGAAGTCGTAGCAGGTAGCCGCTCCAGGCGGGTCTGGAAAGTAGTTGGCTCTTATTTCAACAGCGAGGTGCTCGTAGAGAATATTAAATGAGCCTGCGCCATTGGAGTTGGCTCGTCCAACACGCACCTTGTAGGTATTACCAACTACCAGTGAGGAAGCGCAAATTACTTCTTTTAGGCCGGAGCCATTCGCATTTGCCGCGGAAATTGGAGTTCCCGTTGCACCAGAGTTCCAAAGTTCGAGCGACACATCGAACGCGCTCGGATTACACACTTTTATTTTAGCCACTTCGGCAACCGCAACGAAGTGGAACCACACATCATTGCCCATGACACCTGAAATAGCAGCAGGCATCTGTGTTGAAGTAGATGCCCCGAGATTATAGGTGGTGGTGCCACATTGGGAAGTGGTTATATTGGCGTAACTCACCATGGAAACAGGGTTTAGCAGGATGGAACCTGCGGCATCTTCGTTTTGCCCAAACGTGCACAGTGTGCTGAAAAGTAGAACAGTGAAGAAAAAAAGAGCTTTCATGTTTTCGCGTATTGGTACTCAAATATAGATGACAAACGTCATTACTAGAGGTTGCATCTAAGTAGAATTAACTTAATTATTAATTTGATGCAGCCCAATAGCCGCTGCGACTATCGATGGGTTGAAAGGACTGTATACCTCCGAGCGATGTGCATAGGATTGTGAATTCTGTATTTCGCTGAGGTATTTCGTGACAGGGTTTTCCTCAATATCCAGCGACTGTGCTACGGCTTCTGTTATCATATCAGCAGCATAATCGCTCATGGAACCATAGTTCTGTAGGGAGTAATTGCACACATTAAACCCAAGCGCATCATAAAAAGTAGTGCTGTAAATACTAATCTGTATTTTGGCTTTGCTAAGAAGCGTGTCGAGTGGGGTTTCAATATCCCGGATCTCTGCGCCCAAAGAAGTTAGCTCGTAGTAGGCCTCTTTGTTTTTTTCCAGAGGATGCAGCTTCACAATAACGCGCCATTCCGGATATGCGCTTATGTGATCCATGAGCCGATGTATGTAGCGAGTGTAATCGTCGTGCATGTTTTTTTGTGCGCAAACCAATACGAGATTTTCCTTTTGAGTTGCAGCCACGCTCTGTGTATTGGCGCGGTAGAGGTAGTCACCTGCAATGAAAATTTGATGCGAATGGTATTCACAACCACTTTCTAAAATTCGTTTCCAATACGGCCCATACACCAAGATTTTTTCCGGAAAAAAGGATTTTCCAATCACGGGCGCAAATTGCTCGTGGTAAACGTAGTATAAGTCGTTCGAAGCGATAAGACCATGCTGTAATTCGATGCATTCAATGCCTAGGCATTTTGTTGCAGCTATAAGCCCTTCGTTGTGGTAGTGACAAATAAACAACAGCCTTTTAGTGGGCTGGTTTTTCAGTACGTTGTAATATACTCGGAACTCTTCAAAGAAGATGTGCATGGCCGATCGAATTTGGCGCATCTCCGAAGCATGGAACTGGTTACTCTTACGGGCTGATTTCAGTGAATCGCGAATTTCCTTGAGCAGTGTTCGCTCATTACCGTCCAATGAAGGGAGTGGGTGTGAAAGGTCCTTCAGCGTATAGTCGGCGGTGTTTTTAGTTGCTTCGCGTTGGTTGATGATGGTGAGTCGCTCCGTACCAATCAGTGCTGCTATTTTATCAAAATAGATGGAGTGCCAGTGTTGGCTCTCATCGGGGATTACACGCCCCGGGTCAAGAATTACATATTCTTTGAACGTATGTTTTTTGTTTTCGCTGTTCGAGTTGCGTTTCGACTTCAGCCAGTATATAAATTCTTGAAACCACAACGGAAAGTCGAGGTAATTGAAAATGACCTTGTGTTTCTGTTTTGTGAAATGAAAGTAAAGTCCGTGCTGAAATATTTTCAGGAATGAATAGGTCGACCGGCTGTAGCGCAATGGGTGCAACAGCTTCTCTTTGATGTATTCGTTAATGACGGAAAAGGGGACCAGTTCCATGGATGTGGTTTCTACCTTGCAGGTGGTCAAAAATAGGTGGGTTTTACATACATAAGGGATTAAATCAGCTCAGCCTTTTTACAGTTCTCAACGATGCTTGAATACAGGAGGGCCGATTCGTTGCGCCATTCTGCAATTTCAATGAGGTCCATATTGCCATCGGCAAAACTCAGGAAGTGAAGCAATCGGTGGGTTTCTGCACGGTTGAAAAGAGGGTCAACACTCGATGGGTACAGACCTCTTTTGCCCAATTGTGGCTCGCAATGCGAGATTTGATTCACATAGCAGATATTTTCTTCGAGCACCCTGCAGATGTTGAAGTATGCCTCTACTGTCTCAGCCAATGCTTCAAATGAAATGAACGATTTATTATCGAGGGAGGTATGGTATTGACTGTAGCGCTGGTAGGGCGTTCGCATGAGCGAGCCTACAGGCAAGTTGAATCCGGGGGAGCAATACTGGCGTTCATCGCTTCCACCCACCGCGAACTCAATGGTGTTGTGTTTCGGGTAGTGATATTTAAGAACATGCTCAGCCGCGCGATCGGCCAATGATGTGCGATGTTTTGAGCGCTTGTAGGTGAGGTCACCGGCATCGCCGCAACAGGTAAGTACATAGCCTGCTTTGAGTTGTTTCTTTAACAGCTCGCCACGTTCAGCAAGAAATGCTATGACGCCAATTGTTTCAGGTGCAAACAAGAAACGATACGTGTAGCGGCGATTAGGCAGTGCTGCCAGTTTTTCATAGAGAAAAGCTTGCGCAAGTGGTCCGCTTAGCTCATTGTTGGCCATGGATGGGTGGCACAGGTAGGTGCTGAAGAGCACTTCCTCTTCCGTTTCGCCAGGCAATACACATTCGGCCCATGTGAGGTGTCCGGGCTCTAATGTGCTTTCTATGACTACGCGATAGGCTCCTTCGCGAGGAAGCGTTTTCCACTCGTTGTGTGTTATGCAAAAGCCCCAGTTTTCCTTGTAATAACTCGTCATGTAAGGAATGGCATCGGGCATTTCGGGTATGTGATGCAGATGCGGTTGCAGTTCGCTCCAGCTAATGCTTTGATTGACGGGAGTAGAGTAGCTTACTACATGAAGGTTGTTGGAAGTGAATTGGGCAATCTTCCTTCCGTCGGGACACACTATGTAAGCGTCCTGGATGTTCCACTCGTTGGGAATGGTCCAGTCGAACACGGTTGTTCCGCTGGGTATTTCATGCTTGACGAGTGGAACGATTTCTTGAAGAATATCCATCGATTGGCGCAGGCCGTTGCCCGTAAGGCTCCTGCAAATAGGCCAAAGGCGATTGAAGTAATGTTCAAGTTTTTTCGCTAGTTCGGAGGGTTCATGCATGGCACGAAAATAACGCAAAGTGAATCATCCTTTTAGATGCGGGATGTACACGAAAAACGAAGCTCCCTTTTGTTCTTTGCTCCAAAAGAATACTCGTCCGTTATTTTGTTCTACGATCGTTTTTACCATCGCCAGACCTAAGCCTGTTCCGGTCGATTTGGTCGTGAAGTTGGGTACGAAAATGCGCTGTCGATTTTCATTTGAAATGCCAACCCCGTTATCGGAAATGCGAATGATGAATCCTTTTTCACCCGCTCTTAAACTCACGCACACCCGTCCTTTGCGTTCGCTCGGAATCGCTTGAAACGCATTCATGATGAGGTTGTTGAGCACGCGTATTAGTTGATCTTTATCGATCATTGCCAGGTAATTCGAATGACCGATGCAGTGAAAAGAAAGCTGAACGTTTTCTTGGTCGCCGAATAATGCGACAACCTTCTCCAGTAGTTCACGCAAGTTGGTTTCCGCTAGTTGTGGCTTGGGCATTTTCGCAAAATGCGAAAACTCGTTAGCAATGCGTGTAAGCGCGTCAATTTGCTCAATCATGCTTTCACTAAATGCCTTCAATCGCTCATCGAATCCTTCGGGACTTTCTTTCCACGTTCGCACCAATTGCTGCATACGCAGCTTCATGGGTGTGAGCGGATTTTTTATTTCATGCGCCACTTGTTGCGCCATTTCTCGCCATGCACTTTCTCGTTCGGTTTGTGCGAGTTTTAATGCGCTTGATTCGAGTTGTGCAAGCATTCGATTGTACTCTTTGACCAGTTCGCCTACCTCGTCTTTCCCTTGCCAGTCGATTGGTTCGTTGTATTCACCCAGTTTTGTTTTTCGAATTCGGCGTGTAATGATGTCGAGAGGGCGAGTAATGTTTTTGGAAAGTAAAAACGCCAGCAATGCAGCTAAAATGAACAGCACGATATAACCCGTGCTGATTTCGCGCAAGAACGATTTCAGCTCACTGATGCGGTCGTACGATTTTTCATAGACTACATTGGCGATGAGCATCGGCTTGCCTTTGGAGTCGTTGAAATACCAATAGGCAAGTGTGTAATTTCCTTTGCCGAAATTCCGATCTACGTATGCGCGTTCGTTGCCGGTTGCAAGTTGTTTGAGAATTGAATAATTTACCGATTCAGGTACATCGAGCGTGTCCATTTCAATGAAGTTCGACGATATCAGGTAGTGCCCTTTCAAATCGAAAAGCGCAATGAATACATCGTGCACATCACTCAGTTCACATACCTTGTCGCTGAACACCGACACAACGGAATCGGCCGGAATAAATCCTCCGTTTTGGATAACGAAGTATTCCATCGAAGCGCGAATGGCTTGCTCTTTATCGAGGAAATGCCGCTCGTTGTCTTGGTCGTTGTGTTCGTATTGGTCATAGGTTGTAAGCGTAAAAGTCACCGCAAACGAAATCGTCACCATGGCTAGCATGGAAAGATAAATTTTCGTTCGGAGGGACGCTCGCATGTTCGTATCAGCTCAAAAATCAAACCACCACGTTGACGATGCGCTTGGGAACAACGATTATTTTCTTAATCGCTTTTCCTTCAAGGTAACGTGCTGTTTGTTCGTTGGCTCTAACAGCCGCCTCAACGTCTGCTCCGGAAAGCTCAATGCCCAACGACAGAAAGTAGCGTGTCTTTCCATTGAATGAAACCGGGTAATCGAACGAATCATCTTTCATTTTTGACTCATCGAATGCGGGCCAATTCGCTTGGGTAATGGAAGTTGCGTGTCCTAATTTCTCCCATAATTCTTCGGAGATGTGAGGGGAGAAGGGTGAAAGAAGAACAACGAGTGGCTCCAAAATTTCGCGCTTGGTGCATTTCAATTCTTGCAGTTCGTTCACACAAATCATGACACCGCTTACGCACGTGTTCCATGAATAGCGGTCTAAATCTTCTGTGATTTTCTTGATGGTTTTATGCAAGGTTTTCAGCTCTTCTTTGGTAGCTGAATCATCACTGATGTGAAGGTTGTTGTCCTGGTCATGGAAAAGGCGCCACAGCTTGCGAAGGAAATTGTGCACGCCGTTGATGCTTTTCGTATCCCAGGGTTTGCTTTGCTCAACAGGGCCTAAGAACATTTCATAGAGACGAAGCGTGTCGGCTCCGTATTTCTCGCACAGTTCATCGGGGTTGTCTACGTTGAACCAACGCTTCGACATTTTATCGATGGCCCATGTGCAAGCGTACTGGCCTTTGTCGTTCAGGATAAATTCCGCGTTGGCATATTCGGGTAGCCATTTTTTAAAAGCTTCGGTATCGAGTATATCGTTGTCGACGATGTGAATGTCGACGTACAATTGCTGGGTTTGAAATTCGTCTTTGCGCTCCGCGGTTACAAACGTGTTGGTGCCCTGAATGCGATACACGTGGTTGCTTCGACCGAGGATCATGCCTTGGTTAATCATTTTCTTGAAGGGCTCATCGAAACCGATGTAGCCCAAATCAAAAAGGATTTTTGTCCAGAAGCGAGAGTAGAGCAAGTGTCCGGTAGCGTGCTCAGCTCCGCCCATATAGAGGTCAACCTGGTTCCAGTAGTCGATTTTGCTGCGGTCGGCAAATGCGTTTGAATTGTTGGGGTCCATGTAGCGTAAGAAGTACCATGAGGAACCCGCCCAGCCTGGCATGGTGTTGAAGTCGGGACGATGGCCCTTGATGCGCCACGAGTCTGCCCTCGCCAACGGCGGCTCACCGCTCTCCGTAGGCAAATACTTATCTACCTCCGGCAATTCAACCGGAAGTTCATCATCAGAAACCAATCGCGGAATTTCGCCTTCGTAGTAAATCGGAAACGGCTCACCCCAGTAACGCTGGCGACTGAACACTGCATCACGCATGCGGTAATTGATTTTGCCTTTTCCAACACCGAGCTTTTCGAGTTCTGCGATAATGATGGGCATGGCTGTTTTATAGCTATGTCCGTCGAGCATTTGAGATTGAGCAAGAACGGCATCTTTCGAAGCTTCTGCTTTTTCACTGATGTCCGCGTCACGGAAAATATTCGGAATGGGCAATTCAAATTTCTTCGCAAAATCATA
>CAMAYP010000049.1 GCA_945862415.1 Chryseobacterium gleum
CGACTTTAATGAACCTTCATCAATCGGGAAGTTTATGACCGTTACTCCGCTGGTACTAATGGCATCTTCCTTCGTTCGGTAATATACTTCTCCTACGTTGGTGAACTTCATTACGCCATAGTCCACATTGAAATCCATACGGCCGTCGCCGTTCATTTCACAATTTGAAGTATTGAGCGCGAGTAAGTTTCCGGGGAGTTTCGGCTGCTTGATCTTTTCTTTCGGACCAATTAGGTAGCGTCCGGTAGCTTTGTCGTGCGTCAAGAATCCTTCGGCTTGTATGATCGAACGGTCACTTTTTTCCCGAATGTCGCTCAGGAATGCCGGGTAAACAGTCATCGGTGAGTCACCTGTAATCATTACACCCACGCCTAGTTTGGTCATGGTCATGTCGCGCAGGGAGGAATCAACAGGTATGTAAATCTCCTCCGGGTTTATCTCCGAACGGAACTTGAAATAGGTTGTCGGCATCAAATCGCAATTGTGCAATATGCGCGCTCCTCCGTCAAAAATCAGGAATCGGTTATTGGCATGCATTTCAAAGTCACCATAATATTCGAATGCCGGCGACAGAAAGAACTGAGTGCCCTCGTTAATTTTTCCTTTTCCGATGGTCTGATAGGAGGTGTCAACCTGGATGTCTTCCATATGTATGACTTGCTCTATCTTTTGCTCGTTTACATAGGTAATATCGCCGGAAGCATTGTATTCACGACGGCCTTTAATTCTAATGTCTGCATTGAAAATCTGATGGTATTGTGTTACGTAGTTGCTCAATATCTGCGAGCGAGTAAGCGGCAACATATTGGCAAAACGCTCAATGGTTACCTTGCCGGAGTCGGGGGTAATCTTGGAGTCGGCAACTATGATGTACTTGATTTTCTGGCAATAGAGTTTTCCTCTCCTCAAATCAAACTTAGCTTTTGGTGCTAGGAAGTTGAGCGAATCTTGCCCTTCTGCAATGGAGTAAAAATTCGAACGTTTCGAGTCTTCGGAGGTGTCGATCATAAGGTCGTCACCAATAGGTTTGCGATTCGATGACAGGTCGAGCTCGTCTCGGTCCATGTACCATGTAAACTGATCCATGTAACACACGTATTGGTTGGTGGGAAACTCAATCTTAGTTTCACCGCCATTACTTTTGAAGACACCATCGCGGCGGTCGAAGTCGACATCAGCATTCACGTTATCTGTTTTAAACGCCAAACCAGAGCCGAGCTCTTCTCCTACGCCTCGCATCTGGAACGATGAGGTATCGGATAGGATTTTCCTGCGCGAATACTTCATCAGATCGCTTGTGAGCTTGGCGCCGCTGAACTCCATGAAGCCATTGCCTGTCATGCCGGTTGGCTTCAAGTGCAGGGTGCCTGTGAGGTTTGCTTCATCGTTGAAGAAGTCAATCGGCTTGTCGATGCTTGAAATGTCCAAATTGTCGCGCTTGGCATGGAAGGCAAGCATGGTGGAGTCGCTGTGTGCTTTCGGCACTTCAACCTTGCCGCTCAGTTCACGGTTGGTAAACTTATACGTCCTGCCCAGCATGGAGTCGGGTAGGAAGGTGAACTCTTTCGAGGAGGCCGAAGCCGTCAAATAGCTGAAGTCACCACCGCCCTTTAGTCCGGAATAATCCAGTTTCAACTCAGCAGTAACTTTTGCTTTGCCGCCATAAGAGGGGAGGTCGGCGCCGGTTTTACGCGTGAATCCTAGGGAGTTGTCTTCCATGAGCACCAGTGGCTCCGTAATATCCGGGAAAATGCCCGCACTCACCAGAGTACCTTCAAAGCGCAAATCCTTTTTGCTGAAGTTGTCGAGCGAGTCGATTGTGAAGGGCTGCAATTGATAGAAGAACTTGTCCTTCTTGTAAACGCCCTGCTGAATGACGGGGTCGCTCCAATACACAAAAGAGGTCTTGGTGCAAGTGAAAATGGGATACTGTGGATACGTGCGGCTGTGAAATCCCCCCTTGTTCGTTGGAGCATCCACCTTCAGGTATCCTTGTACATCGCGGATTACACTCTTGACGCGCGTTTTCTGCATTTGGCCGTATTGATTTCGCTCGAGCGATTCATCTTCAACGTAGATTCGGCATGAGTCAACTTGGATGAGGTCGAGCTGAAACTTTTCATAGGAGAAGAAGTACTCCGGACCGTTGAACTCGAAATTACCTGCGTTTACGCGTCCTCCGAAGATGAAGTCTCGGTTTTTCTTGAGCACCACTTCCTTGTTGAGCGGCATGATGTTCACCTGCTGCGAGTCGGAGAGCTGGAAGTTGTCTACGCCTTTCATCATGAGGTCGTAATTGAGCAGGCTGAGTTGTCCATTAGGACCCGATTCTACTTCAGTGCTGAACTGAATCACGTCGTAGTCGCGCTTGCCAATGTTGTTCTCGATGTACCAGTATAATTTGGGGCGCACGGTGATGTCGTGTGTGGTGATGTCGTAATCGATGAAGCCTTTGTTGTTCAGATCAATGAGAATCGTGTTCTCCTGCTCCTCGCTGTAGTTGTGATAGCGCGAAAGTTCGAGGGCCGAGAATTTGTTGCTCTTGATGTGATCGGCATATTGTTTCAGTTCATAGAGTGGATGCGAAAATGAAATGCCCATCATTGCATCGTAGCGCTTCTTCTTAAAGTAGGTGTTCGATTCGAATGCTGCATAACGTTGAGTGCTACCATCGAGGCTTCCCATTTTTATTGTTGGCTCGTCAAGGTTCCAGATGAGCGCCTCGAAGTACATGTCCACGTTGTGATAGGTGTTCTGGAAGGCCGACTTCGAAATCCCCTCATCGCTGCGCAACAAGATGAGTTTGCGCGATTTTCGATCGAATGAAAAATTGATGTCAGGATGGGTAATCGAATCTGCATCCAGTAAGAACATGATGCGGGCATGGGCTGTGTTGATGCGGTCGGGCTTGATGGCAAACTCAAGGCTTTTGGCAGTAAAGAATTTCTTGTTGTCGCGGTAGATGGTTATGGTCGCGGGTTCTTCCGGCGAACCACTACCAATGAGCTGCGTGCCGGCCATGGTAAATCCGCCGTCGTAGTCCATGTTCGCATCAATGTTCTGGATTTGAAGACGCTTGTAATACGATTCGAAGCGGGGATAGGTGGCATTCTCGGTTGTCTTATCGGCCAAAATCTTATCGGTCAAACGGCCTTGCAGGGCTTGCTGGAAAAACTCGGTGTGGAAGATGACGGAGTCGGCGCTGTAGGTGCTGCTTTTCAAACGGATGAAATAATCAGCCATTTCAGCATAGGTTTTCAATGGGTCGAAACCTGCCCGCTGCCAAGTTACTTTACCGGCATTGCCTACAAAGCGCTGGCTACCCGGATAGTATGTCCCGGAGGTTCCATAAATAAGGCTGCTATCGCCTTTGCTGTAACACTTCAGGTCCATAGCACCAAACGTGATCGCAGGTACTGAATCGAAAACAAATCGAAAATCGTTGGTGCTGCTTTGCCACTGAATGGTTTCATTTTGGAAGAAGCTGCGGTCGCGAAAGAGTAAAGCTGAGCTTTCGATCATTTCGGAAGTGAACTTCTTGTTCTTCTTGTCATTCATTACGCGCAACAACACGTCGCTCCATGCCAGGAAGTCGGCCTCCGTTTTTCCGGAAACCGGAAATGCAATGAGTGCCTTGATGTATTCACGAAAGTCAGGAAATACCTTGCTCTTGTTTTTTACCAGCGCATCAAGCACATTGTAGACTTGATCCCGCTGGTTTTGGGTGAAGGAGGAAGCCTGCAGCCAAACAGGATTGAATTGCGCTTCGATGATTTCCTTGCCACGACCCTGTCGGGCCGATTCAAACAGATCGTAAAGCTGTTCTGCACAGCCTACTTCCGTACGCGTGAATTTTTCAAACTTTTGTGCGAAACCTATTGATGTACATAGGATCAACCCACAAGCGATAAAGAATTTGTTGAATGCCATAGCCGGTAATTCGTTGCAGAAATTTCGGCAACAATGCTAACGATTTTACAGGCGCTTTGGGCAGCGGAAGGGTTAAAGTTTTACAAGGGGATATGCACAGGGTGGGTACTGGATACTGGGTACTGGGGACTGGGTACTGGGGACTGGGTACTGGAGACTGGGTGCTGGAGACGGGGTACTGGAGACTGGGTACTGAACGTTGACTACTGACTATTGGTAGCTGGATAATGACTACTGATTACTGACTGCTGGCTGCTGGCCGCTGACTAGTGGTTACTTACTAATGAATACTTACAACTGATTCCAGTCCCGAGTCTCCAGTACCCAGTACCCAGTCCCTAGTCCTCAGTCCCCAGTCCCCAGTCCCCAGTCCTCAGTCCTCACACCCTCACCCCGCCATTCTCATACATCCCTTCTCGCATGGCCTTGATCTGCTTATCAGCCAAGTACTCATCGTAGCTCATGCGCTTGTCGATGATGCCGTTGGGAGTTATTTCGATGATGCGGTTGGCAACGGTTTCCACAAACTCGTGGTCATGGGAGGTGAAAAGTGCTACGTGCTTCCAATCTTTCATGGCATTGTTGAAGGCCGTAATTGACTCGAGGTCGAGGTGGTTGGTGGGTTCGTCCATAATAAGGCAGTTCGCTCCGTTGAGCATCATGCGTGAAATCATGCAACGCACTTTTTCACCACCGCTCAATACGTTGCACATCTTCATCACCTCTTCACCGCTGAAAAGCATCTTTCCCAAGAAGCCGCGCACATAGGTCTCGTCTTTATCACGTGAATACTGACGAAGCCAGTCGATCAAGTTGTCGTTGGCCTGGAAGTACTTCGCGTTTTCATTGGGTAAGTAGGCCGAGGTGATGGTGCTTCCCCATTCCACTTCGCCTGTTTCCGGTGTGGCTTCACCGGTAATAATGTCGAAAAACGCTGTAATCGCGCTGTGCTCTCGCGATAGGATGGCCACTTTATCGCCTTTGAGTAGTTTGAATGAAACATCGGCGAACAGCAACTGACCTTCTGCTGAATGCTTGGAAAGGTTTTCAATGTTCAAAATCTGATCTCCGCATTCACGGTCGGGGCGGAAAATGATGCCGGGGTATTTGCGGGTCGATGGCTGAATATTGTCGATCACAAGCTTATCGAGCAACTTCTTGCGACTAGTTGCTTGGCGCGACTTCGAAGCGTTTGCACTGAATCGCTCCACGAACTCCTGCAGTTCTTTGCGCTTATCTTCTACTTTTTTGTTTTGATCGGCGCGCTGACGCGAGGCCAACTGGCTCGACTCGTACCAGAAAGTGTAGTTGCCGGTGTAAAGCTGTATTTTGCTGAAGTCGATGTCGACGATGTGCGTGCACACTGAGTCGAGAAAGTGACGGTCGTGTGAAACTACGATAACCGTATTTTGAAAATCGGCCAGGAAGTTTTCCAACCAGGTGATGGTCTCGACGTCCAAGTCGTTGGTAGGCTCATCTAGGAGCAAAATCTCCGGGTTGCCAAAAAGTGCTTGTGCCAATAGCACACGCACCTTGTCTTTACCACTCAACTCGCTCATGATGGTGAGGTGAAGGTCTTCTTTGATGCCCAAGCCGCTCAGCAAGTTGGCTGCATCGCTTTCAGCGTTCCAGCCATCCATTTCGGCAAACAGCGTTTCGAGCTCGGCTGCCTTTTCGCCATCTTTATCAGAAAAGTCTTCCTTCGCATAGAGGGCGTCCTTTTCCTGCATAAGAGTCCATAATTTCTTATTGCCCGTTAGTACCGTGTTCAGAACGGTGTAACTATCGAACTCGAAGTGGTTTTGTTTCAGCACGCTCATGCGCTCACCAGGTCCCATGCTGATGTCGCCCGTCATGGGGTCTATTTCACCCGACAGGATTTTCAGGAAGGTAGACTTACCGGCACCGTTGGCTCCGATAACGCCGTAGCAGTTACCGTGGGTGAACTTGATGTTCACTTCATCAAACAGGGTGCGCTTGCCGAAGCGAAGCGATACATTGGAAACGTTGAGCATGGGCCTTGATTTTTTGCGGGCGCGAAGATACGACACCACAGGGGTATTTGATTCTATATACCGCGATGCAGGTATAGGGAGCTTTCGCTATTTGGTTGCATCTTGCGCCATCCTTTATAAAATGAAGCCCCTTTCAACATTGACTGATGCCGTTTCTGCTCAGGTTGTAGAAATACAGCCGGGTAGGTTGGCTCCGCGCTTGGTGGAAATGGGATTGTACAAAGGCTGTCGCGTTCGGGTACTTTTCCGGGCTCCTTTTAATGGACCAATTGCAGTTGATTTAGGAACATCCATGCTTTCATTGCGCATGGACGAGGCCGAGATGGTTCTGGTAGAAGAAGAAACGGGGGAGGAAGTATGATTCGGAAAATTGCGCTCATAGGAAACCCCAATACCGGTAAGAGCTCGTTGTTCAACCTCCTCACGGGCATGCGCCAACACGTGGGTAACTATCCCGGTATTACCCTCGACAAGAAATGGGGAGAGTGCGTGCTTGAGGATGGGAATACTGTCCAAATACTGGATTTGCCGGGGGTTTACAGTGTGTTCCCTCGGTCAAAGGATGAACGGGTGGTTATTGAAATACTTTCGGACACTCAGCATGCTGATTTTCCGGAGGCAATTGTAGTGGTGGTTGACGCCACCAATTTGGAACGCAATCTTTTACTCTTCACCCAGGTTCACGACTTGAACATACCGACGGTGCTTGTGCTTACGATGGATGACGTGAACAAGCAAAAGGGATTGGTTGTCGACAAGCAACTGCTTTCGAAACGGCTCGGTGGCGTCACTGTGGTTACGGTCAATGCACGCACGGGCGAAGGAGTGGATCGTTTGAAGAAAGCGCTTGCAAATGCGGCAATAGGCGAAAGCAATCCTCCATTTTCACCCACACATCCGGTTGAAATAAAAGATGACACGACGGCCCAGCAGACCGATGCAGAGCTTCGTTTTGAGGCAATACGGAAGCTGCTCATTGGCGTGAATCGATCAGCACCACAGGTCAAAGAATCACCAACCCGAAGACTGGATGCCCTTTTGGTGCATCGTGTTTGGGGTTATCTCATTTTTCTGGGAGTGTTGTTTCTGATTTTCCAATTCATTTTTCAACTGGCGGCCATACCCATGGATTTCATCGATGGGTGGTTTTTGCAGTTTTCGATTTGGGCTCAACAGCATATGCCTGAAGGCACCTTTACTAATCTGATCGCCGAAGGGGTAATACCCGGCATAGGCGGCGTATTGGTGTTTGTGCCGCAGATAGCCATTTTGTTCTTCTTTCTATCGCTGCTTGAAGAGTCGGGCTATATGGCTCGTGTGGTATTCTTGATGGATAGGTTAGTAAGGCCTTTTGGATTGAATGGCAAGAGTGTAGTTCCTCTCATGTCGAGCGTGGCATGCGCCATACCCGGAGTTATGGCAACGAGAACGATCAGTACGTTCAAAGACCGAATTGTGACCATCATGGTAGCGCCGCTCATGAGTTGTTCGGCGCGCATCCCAGTTTACACCTTGCTTATCGCTTTGGTCATACCCGATCAGCGAGTATGGGGAGTGTTCGACTTGCAAGGGCTGGTATTGCTGGGATTGTATGCCTTGGGTTTGATTTCCGCATTGGCCGTGGCCGGCATTATGAAGCGTTTTATCAAAACGGGTGAGCCTAGTTATCTTATATTGGAAATGCCCCTTTATCGCATGCCCCGCTGGAAAGAAGTGGGTATTAATCTGCTGGAAAAGGTGCGTGTATTTGCCTGGGATGCCGGCCGCGTCATCATCGCTATCTCCATTTTACTGTGGGCCTTGGCCAGTTATGGACCTTCGCATAGCATCGAGCAAGCGGAACAAGCAGCGGCGATGAATGCAATGCCTGGTGAAGAGGAACAGATGAAGGCAGCAGCGCGACTGGAGAACTCTTATATTGGAATTTTGGGTCATGCCATTGAGCCCGTTATAAAGCCATTGGGCTATGACTGGAAGATGGGCATTTCGCTTATTACCTCCTTTGCGGCCCGCGAGGTATTCGTAGGCAGCATGGCTACCATCTACAGTGTGGGCGAAGACTTCGAAGAAAACTCGGCGCTCATCGACCGCCTGCGTCAGGAGCGCTGGTCCGACAGTGGGAAGCCGGTTTACACCGTGGCTTCGGGCATGTCGCTCATGGTGTTTTATGTCTACGCCATGCAGTGTATGGCAACGTTTGCTGTGGTTCGCCGCGAAACGAAGTCGTGGAAGTGGCCTATTATACAGCTGGTGTATATGGGGGTTTTGGCTTACGTGGCTGCATTCATTACCTTTCAAGTCTTATCGTAATGCAAGCCGTTCTCACCATAATAACTATCTCAATAGCCGCAGTCTACCTCGGGCGATCGTTCTATGGTCAGTGGACGCGCAAGAAGAGCAAGTGTGGCGAGTGTGGGAAGGGAGCTTAATGCACCGTCATTTTTCTAACTAATTTCATTTGGCCGCCGAAAGTGCAATGCCGTTTCCTTTGGATTTTTAGAAAGCGATAAGTGGCTGCCTTTACATAATATGAGCGCAGTTTAATTAGTCTACTCTTGTATCTATACAATGTTGATACATGAAGAATAAACTATTCTCTGCACTGACCGTTTGGGTTGCTTGTGCAATGCTTGTTTCTTGCGGAAAGGAGGAACCTGAACCAACTCCGCCAGTTAGCGGTGGAAGTAATAATGGAGGTAACAACTCGACCTCGGGTGAATGGGGTACTCTAATCGACATTCCGGAAGTCAATGGCAATGAAGATTTCGTTGTTAATTTACAAACCACCAATAAAGGTCTTTACATGGAGGTAGTCTTGAATGATGGGGCGTCTTCTTGGAAGTACCGCATGAATTCAGGCAGCCAAACGTGGATGAAATGCGAGGACGTGGAATCGTATTATTTCTGGGAACCACACAATTACTATTATGATGTGGATGATCGATTTTCTTATTTCTATACCGGTGATGCAACAAGTGGCTTGATTGGCATGAACACAGGCGCTCCATTCCAGCTGGCTACGCCTCACCCTTTTGGTTTTATTGGAAATAGACAAATGCTATTGGATAATTCAACGTATGCCGATACCTGGCGTTTAATGGATAGTGAGGTGCAAGTGAAACAACCGAATGAACTCAATCTTTTCAACACGGTATACACGTTGCCGCTTTCAGTTTCATTCACTCGCGCCATTGCAGATCCCTCTGAAAATTGCATTTGGTTAACTTCTAATGCCTCTAGTATCCTCTATAAGATTTACGCCAGTGGCACCGTAACGTCGTGGGACGTAGCTGCTTTAACGGGCATACAGGGGTATGTTGGGGAAATTAAATTCTCAACGTTGCCGGGTCATGTGGATGTTTATTTCCAATACGGAAATTGTTATATGCGTATTGATGAACGAACCACGCTGGAGGTATTCTATACCGATCCTACGCTGGGCATTACGCCATTTACAGTCGACAACAACTTCCTTTACGCCACTGATGGTAAGAAGATTAATTTGAGCACAGGTGAGGTAGGTACATTCATTCCGCCATCACCGGGTTTCGATAACATCGAGCTCTACAACGATCATTTAAGCAAGACCATCAGTTTATTGTATTCAACAGAAATTGAAGTGATGAAGAACGATGGAGACCCTTATATCTACAGCATCTACGAGAATAAGATCTTCCGCATGCCCAAGTCGATCTAGAGCGGTGGTGCGTTTTTAGGAAGTGCATTCGGCCGGGGAAGCGCGGTTGATGTGCCGAAGAAGGGGTGATGAGTTTGGAAATCAGTGGTTTGGGTGAAACCCCCAAACCGGGAAGGGTATATTTTCATTGGCATTTAACCTTGTACACATTTTGAATTCTTTTTGAAATGTGTACTGGCTCTGTCCACAAATTGTTTTTATTTTCGAAATGTGTACAACATTTGTACACATAAGAAATTATTTTTCAAATTGTGTACACGATGAAAAAGATGCCGTCACAGCGATTTATTCCGCAGAGAAAGAAACGTGCGCTCCTTTAGCTCCTCTAACACTGCATGAGCATTTTACTTGCAATCCCCAACGCACTCAGTAATCGACCATTTTCCGTTTTGAGAAAGATGATATTTTCGGGCCCAAATTTCGCGCTCCCCTTCATTCGGTAGTACTTTTTTTACAACAGTCACATTATTCGAGTCAATGATTTCAGCAGTAAAAGACTTTTCTAAAATTTCTGAACTGAGCCATGCCGTAACCGGATTTATATCATTGGAGATGGTTGCAACTCCATAATCGCAGTATTTATCAATCTTGATTCCATCGATGCAAAAAATTAGGCAGGTCTGAGAATCATTTCCGAATCGCTCGTCTTGGTCCTTTGCGACCGAAACAACTTCTTCTTGGAAGGTAACGACGACTTCCTTTTTGGTTCTGAGTTCGCTTATTTGCTGATTTAATAGGGCAATACTATCGCTCTTATTCTTTAGTGTCAGATTCAAAGCCAGCAATTGTTCTTCGAGTTGCTTGTTCTTTAGTTCGGCCCGTTTGATCTGAGCTAGACAATTTTCAGCATCTAACTGAGCTGAGGTAAGCTGGTTGTTCAGCGCTGAAAGCTGAGTGGATAAGTTCACTTCCTTTTGAGCGCATTTGGTCTCCAAATCATTCAACTTTGTATTCTCTTGACGCAGCAATTGATTCAAGCTGTCCACTTGAATGGTAAGCGTCTGAATCTGATCCTTCTTGGATTGTGAATGGCAAAGGGTGGTGAGTAGTAGAAGTAAGGGTAGCGTTACGAGCTTCATGCTAGTAAATTTTGAATTTAAGCTGCTGCAGTTCGTTCGATACTGTTCAACAATGAAAACGAAGTGAACATTAGGTAATTCAATATTACTTAAGGCCCATCACACGTAATATTACAATTCCTGTTGCTGGTGCAAAGAAGCGATTGAAGATCGTAGTAAGCGCAATGAAAGTTCGCTTTGTTCGGTTCCTGATTTTATCTCACTCCCACCACCTCCGGATACGGTATCAAAGCCTCGCATATTCCCGCCACATGGTCTTTCATGATGATAGCGAGTCCTAAGATTAGCGCTGCAGATATGATGGCGATAGCGATGTTGTTCTTCTTGATTTCCTCCCATTCGTTCACGTGTGTCAATTGGAAGAAGGTAAATACCCCGCCTGCAATAACCAGCAGAGTGAACAGCACACCAATGAAAACAAATAGCGACACATAGCCCAAGCTGTAAACAATGTTCATTAACTCAAAGCTGTTCTGGTTTACAAATCGAATAGCGTTAAGTCCGGGGCCAACGACCGAAGATATCATCAGCGCTGTAGAAAGAATTACGCCTACCTGCAATGCGGCAAAAGAGGTATTGGCCTCCGTAATGCCCATGTTGCGCGAGAGGTAACGATTCAGAATATAATAAACGGCATACAACGAAGAGATGCCGATGATGAATGCGATGGCTGCTTGTACAAAAATGAATAGGTGCATAGTACTATGGGTTTGTTAGTGTGATAAGCCAGTTGTCCATGTCGGTGTGATCGGGACTGATCATTCCCACACGGAATCCTTTGGCGGTAAGTTCTGTTGCAAAATGGCGCTGACCATTCACGGTCTTGTAATTATTACCCGCACCGGCCACGCCAATGCCGATGATGGAGTGCCCATAGGCTTCGCTCACCCACACCGACGACGGTATGCCGAGCTTCTTGAGTATCGTATGACACAATACACTACGCGTGTCGCAGTCGCCCTTGAGGTTGTGGACAAACTCATACGGGCTTTGCAATCCGGCTACGACGCCTGCTAAGCAAGGTCTTCCTTCAGCGTGGTATTCATTCATAAAATCATTGCCTTGTGACATGGCTTCTTCGCACGTGCCGGCGTGCAATAGATAGTATGGAATTTCTTGAATGAAGGTCACCACAGCCTCCGCAGTCTCCGTCGGGTTCAACCGCAAACTGTCATGCTGCGTTTGGAAGTAGTTCACAATGCTGTCGAGTTTCGCCTGGTCGTTGCGGGCGAGCGATTGGTAAATACTCGTCCAATACGTGCGCACATCGCCTCGGGCTTCCACACCTGCCAAGGCATTGTGCATGCGGTTCGACTGCTCATATTGGCTGAGCGTAGTGCTGTACTCGCCGATATAACTGTGCTGCGAAAAATCGTCCCATTCAATTTGATGATGGAAGAGGCTGTCGATTTTCTTATTGCCGTCTTTGTCGGTGACTTCGATGGGGACAGGCGGCTCAATGGTTGTGCGACCTTCTGTTTTGCGCGACTGAAACAAGCGCTGCCAGTCGAAGTGGAAGTATTGCGCCCAATAGCCAATCATGCAAAGCACGAAGATTAGTCCAATTAGCATACGCCATATTGGTCGCGTCTGAATGCGCGATACCAGTAAGCACATGGTCACAAGTAACACTCCGTAGAAAATGGGTCTTGGCGCATTTGTAAACGCCTGCACGCATGTCACAATACCCACCAGCATGAGCACCATGGAAAGGCATCCTACTTTTTCTTTCTGTCCGTTGACATTTACGCCATTGGGGGATTTTGTGCCAACAGCATTTGCTATTAGCCCTGCGATAAGAATGATGCCTATAACGGGCATCCATTTCATGATGACCAACGCGAAGATGAACGCAGCGATATTTCCACCGCACCCTGAAGCCGTTCCCGGCGAGGCGGGCGCCGCAGTTGTAAGAGGTGGTGCTGCCACCGGGCTCGAGAATGCGGGAGCAATAGGCTGCGCGTAGTTGACCACCGGCGGTTGAAACGGTGTGCCTGCAACATGCGTCGGTGGCACTGCATTGGTCAAGGTGGGTTGTGGTGCTACTACCGTCGTTTCGGGTATGGAAAAGCGAATCGTTCCGCTGATCTCAAGCGCGTCCATGGCTACGGCTTTTCCATTGGGGTCCTTTATGGTAATCTCGGCATCGCTCGAACCAACCGTGTGCTGCCACATCACCACGTCGTAAATGGTTCCGGCAAAAGCTTTCTTTTCGGGACCAACGAGTATAACCTGCGTTCCTTGATTGCCTGGCAATCGAAACATAGCCTTCTTGGGCAGTTGTGGTGCAAAGTAAAAATCAAGCACGCGCTCTTGCTGAACATTGCGCGAACCTAGTCGTGTAACCGGAGTTACTTCAAGCCACACCCAGTCTATTTCTTTAAACGTATGCGTACCCACCGAGCTGCTCACCTTGCCACCGCGGTACACGCCGCGGTAGGTGCCTTCAAAATGGAGATATGTACCGGCTGGTTTCACTTTTTGAGCGTGGTCTTGTTTTGTTGAATGACAGTTTGCACGAGTTGCACTTCGACTCGACGATTCATCAAGCGGCCTTCTTCAGTGCTGTTATCGGCTTTCGGTTCTTTGTCGCCCTTACCAATTGCTGTGAGGCGATTTGCCTCAACACCCATGGATATAA
Organism: Chryseobacterium gleum; assembly: GCA_945862415.1. Classification (GTDB taxonomy): domain Bacteria; phylum Bacteroidota; class Bacteroidia; order Flavobacteriales_D; family Sanyastnellaceae; genus JAIBBG01. The sequence goes on from CAMAYP010000049.1 coordinate 13,363, forward strand.
TCACGTTGCGCACGGTTTCCGCGCGGCGCTGAGAAAGCTTCAGGTTTGACTGTGCTTCACCGACATTGTCGGTATGACCAATCACAATGGCGTCGAGCTCGGGTGTATCGATGAGGTGCTGCGCGAGTTGTTGGATGTCGCTCAACGAAGTCGGAATCAAATTCGCACTGTTGGTGTAGAACTGCACATTAGGCAGCACCACGGGTTTGAACACGGTCTGCTTCGAAGAGTCGACCATCTGAATGGTGTCGGTCTTGAAGAGGGTGAGGGTGTCCACACGTTCTTCCACACGATCGACATACACCGTGTCGTGTATAACAGTTGCTCCATCGTTCGGTCGTCCGCTTTGCTGGCATTGGCGCAGCATTCCGAGTAGTACGAACAGCAGCGGAATGATGGCGAGAAATCCGCATCCTCGTCGACCACAGCCACCGGGCATGCCGCCGCCCAATCCACGAAATGGGGAACATCCTCTTTGCGACATCAGGGATGGAGTAGGAGCGGCCGGTGTCACAGGAGCTGCAGGAGTGATAGTTGGATTGACGACATTTTGTGCTGCGGGAACAACGGGCGGATTCGCGACTATATTCCCGGTGTCCAACAGGAAATCCGTTGGTTCATCGGGTGCGTCCTCTACTACGGCCACCAGGCCATGCGCCTTTAATCGGCCGTGTCGTCGACCGTTTTTCTCAGCCATAAACGACCACACGCGCTGGTGTTTTACATCGTCGTCGGTCCATTGAAGGGTTACTTCTTTTAGAGTAACACGCTTGGCTGATGTTGCTCCGAAGATGATTTCAATGGCATCCGTGAGTTTGCGCTGCAAGAAAGGCTGCGGTGGATTCAGCGTAGCCGTTTCAAAGGTATAAGCATCGATTTCTTGGGCGCCTTCGAGCGCGAAGCGCGGCTGAAGCTCAACATCCGCGGTATTCATGTGCGCGTATATAGGAGTCGCCTTACCCGTTTCAAACTGGGCATGAAAGGTTCCACTATAATATTTCACGATTTGCGCCATGCTTACAAGCTCTTCAGTCTTTCGATGAATGCAGTTTCTGTTTCTAAGGTGTATTTTGTTTGTTCTTCGATGCTTCGGGTATTAAAAGGAGCGTCAAGCCACGCCTTGTGGGGCAGAATGCACTCGTTGAGTCCAAACCTGTTCTGTTGTATGCGCCGCGATTGCTCGAGCGTCATGGCATAGTCCGTTTCTATTTGGTGCACGAGCATGTCGCGGTTCAGTTTAGCATACTGAAATTGATTTCCTCTTCGCAGGTGCCACAGCATGAAGAAGGGAATCAGAAAGCAAGCTCCAGTGAACCAGATTGAGAATAATCCGACAGGCCGGTGCACGAGTTCGAGGTAAACGTGAATGGGAAAATGATCGGCTTGTAAGTTGGCCAACTGAAGGCGGTTTTGCTCGCTGGACATGTCGGGGTGATTGGCTTTAAATTCAGCGATCACCTCTGCACGGCGTTGCGCGCTGATGTTCTCGGCCTCAACAAAACCAATAAGAGCAGCTGTGGGAAGAGCTACCACGAGCGACATCATGGCGATGATGAGCAGTCTGAATACAATAGAGAAATCAGGCAGCTGACCACGTATTGATTTCAGTTTGGAAGCATAGGCTGTAATCGATGGCTGGGTGAGTGTGCCCGGGTCTGTTGTGATTGGTACGGAAGGAACCTGTTCTGGAATCAGCGGCAGCGACACCATCGTAATCAGCGCAATACGCGTCACCACTGAAACTATATACCCGACCAGTAAACCGCCCACCACACCAATGGCATATGAATCGGTAAGCCGATGCATGAACTGCACGCCCGCCGCTGCGCTGAGTAGGCACGACACTACATAGAGTCGGGCGGCCCAGGTGTATTGAGCACGTTCAACGGCACCGATTTGGTTCCAGATGTCTTTATTCAGTCCGAATACAGCGAGCATCAGGCCTTGGTGTTGGGATCGTTTTCGGTGTAGTGCGCTTGTGGATTCTGACTCACCTGGTTCATCTTGATTTGCTCCCACGAACCGATGATGTGCTGGTTGATGCGGCCTAGAGCCTCGAGCTTTGCTTCTTTATCTTTCTTCGCCTTCTCTACTTCGAGGTAACGGTATTTCTCCATGTGGATGATGCCGTTGGTTCCTTGGTAGATGTGGTCTTCTTTCAGTACACCGTTCTCAACGTTCATCAGGTAGTTCTGATTTTCGACCATGTAATCGTAGGGGCCTTTGGTAAGCATCATCTTGAAGAAGATGGGGCCCATTTCGATGCATAGGAAGATGAGTGTGAGTGCAATGCCCAGCCAATACCCGATGTCATGCGCGATGCTGATGCGCTCAAGCAGACCATCGAGATTTTCAGCTTGCTTTTTATTGACAGTATTGCGATCATACTCCCAAGCGGCGAGCTTTTCCTCTCTTCTTTTTTTCAAGGCTTCCAGCTCTGCGGCGTGCTGCGCATCGTAATCATCTATTTCTTTCTGCTTCTCGTTCTTCAACACTTCCAATTGTTTCGCGCGTGGTCCATAACCTGCGTTGCCTGAGCGACCTTGCATTTGATCGATGTATTCTTGTTCGGCCTCCTTCTGGCGGGTTACAAGCACGCTTCGGTCTGTCTCTAGTTTGGTAATATCCGCGTCGATGAGCGCAATTTCGTCTTTGTATTTCGCATCGGTGTTTTTGTTGAACTCATCCATTTTTTCCTGTTGTTTCTTGCGAAGCTCAACATTGATTTCCGTCTCAATAATCTTTAACTCCAGGGGTTTGGAAATGGTGAAACCAAGAATCAGAGCGATGATCAAACGAGGCACGGCTTGACCAAATTCGCGCAGTGTGATAGCATCTGTGCCATCTCCTTTTCCCGTGCTTGAAACGATGAAGCGGTCAAGGTTAAAAATGAGAAGTCCCCACAAAATTCCGAATACGGCGCAACCTATGGTCCAACCAATGGAATGAACGTCATCACCGGCGAGTCCTTTCGGTCCAAAGGCAGTGTTGAAGGCAAAGCCTCCGGCAAAGGAAGCGAGTAGCCCTGTGGAAAATACGATTCCACCTATCCCCGCATATTTCACGCGGTCTTGCATAGGCGACTTCATCAGAAAGTGAGAGTCAGCGCCTGCGCACCACCACAGGAAGCGGGTTGTCTTGGAGGGAGAAGAGTAGGGGGTTGTGGACATAGCTTATGAGGATTGTAGGAGTATAGGATTGTAGGATTGTATGATTATAGGGAGTCGTGGAAAGACTTGAGGGTTGGTTCGTCGTTAATTGTGGGGAGTGATAAGTTGAGATTTACGATATTCAGTTGTGTGTTCGGTTGAATGTGAATTGCGGTGTTTGGGACGTTGTCCTTTCGCAACAAGTTGTGTTGGAGTTCGTCTGCAACTTTCGAAACAACGCTTGGTATTGGCGTTGTTGCGTTTACTTGCGGCATGCGTTTCTCCGAGAGCTTTCGCACCGCGAGTTCAATCCGATGCGACTTAGGCCAGCCGATCCACCACCGAAACTGCCACACGCGTATCGTCGTGCACCTTTCATTGCCAACGGCGCCAAAGGCTTGACCTTTGCGAACCACGAACAAATTCCGCATGAGCGAAAAGGAACGAGGCTGCTCGCGCGGATTGCGATACCTCACCAACGCCCACCGCATGCCCGTATCTAGCACAGGAACCTCAAAGGGCTGACTGTGCCAAACGGCGATCGGGGAGTTGTGGTGATGCATAAGGCGAAGATA
>CAMAYP010000050.1 GCA_945862415.1 Chryseobacterium gleum
AGAAGACCTCAAATCGTAAGACATGCAACGCAATCCATACCTCATCGAAGTAGTTGCTTCTACCGTTCATTCCTGCGTAGAAGCCGAGCTCGGCGGCGCCGGCAGAATTGAATTATGCTCGGCATTAGGAGCCGCAGGTATTACACCCAGCTCCGGCTTGCTGGAAGTTGTAAAACGACACGTGGCCATTCCAATTTATGTTATGATACGTCCTCGCGAAGGCGATTTCACCTATAGCAAGAAGGAGGTAGAAGTAATGAAACGCGAGATAGACTTGCTGGGAGCCTCGGGGGCCGATGGCTTTGTGTTCGGTTGCTTGCTCGCCGATAGCACCATCGACGTTGAACTCACCCGCGAGTTGGTATCGCATTGTGGACAGATTCCAGTGACTTTTCATCGGGCGATAGACTGCACGCCCAATCTTATACAGGCCGTTGGTGAAATTGCGGAATGCGGTTGTGAACGCATACTTACTTCCGGCGGAAAAAGTGCAGGCCCCGCTGGAAGAGACACCATACTAGCCATGCATGCGGCAGCTAACCATCGCATTCGCATCATGCCCGGTGGAGGCATCAAACCAGAAACATTCGAGCGGATGTATCACCCGGATATTGCAGAGTATCACCTCAGTGGCCGCAGTCCGAAACGTTCAGCCACTTCTTCAACCCTGTTTGAAATGGATTGGGCCGAAACTACCCGTGAGGCCATTGCAAGTGTTGCTTATCGCCCGTAGAAAATGAACACCCGCCTCTACTCGCTCGATTATCTCAGAGGCTTATCGGCGCTCGGTATTATGGTGTATCACTATCTCTTTTGGCTGAATGGGGCATTCACCTCCGATCAATTTATGGGAAGGGTTGGAGTATATGGTGTAGCAATCTTTTATGTGTTGAGTGGCCTCACGTTATTCCACGTCTACGAATACTCACAGTCAAGTAATGGATTCTCTATAGCGGACTTCTTCAAAAAAAGGATATTTCGAATTTTCCCTTTGCTCTGGTTGGCTACTGTTAGCGCTATTGTGGTCTCTCGTAAACTGCCCAATCCGTTGGATGTCGTTTTAAACCTTACAGGACTTTTTGGTTTTGTGCGTTGGGATGTTTACTTCTCAACAGGCGTTTGGTCGATTGGAAATGAACTGGTTTTCTACAGTGTATTTCCGCTCCTACTGCTGATTTGCATGCGAAAACCGTGTCTGATGATCGCACCGCTTGCATTGGCCGGAGTGCTGCACCATCTTTACGCATTTCAGCTTCTCGATGCGCATCAACCGCTAGCCAATCAATGGCATGATTACGTTAACCCGCTCAACCAAATTTTCTTTTTCGTTTCGGGATGTGTAATTGGTTGTTGGACGAAAGCTCGCGCATTCAAGCAATCGACCGCCATTGTGCTGTTGGGGCTTGGGCTCTTGCTCTTCGTGTCAATTCCTGCGGAAGGAAATACCGTAACGCTTATAACAGGTGCCAATCGCTGGTTGTTTACGTTGGCCTGTATTCTAATTTGTCTGGGAGCCTACAAGCTTTCCACACGGTTGCCCGGTGTGCTTCACGCCGCATTCAAAATGCTTGGTGAGGGAAGCTATTCACTCTATCTGTTGCATCCGTTGGTTTTTACGGTTTGGGCATTCATTTTTAATTGGACAGAGAAAAACAATCATGAAATACCCTGGGCTGCGAAACTTCTCACCCCGATGGTCATCACGCTTGTATTATCCTACTTTGTGTATGAGTATTTCGAGAAATACTTTATGCGAATGGGGCGTCAGTCTTCGCCCGGCAAACCATCATAATTGCGTGAAGGGAAGAACATTTCGAGCAGGGTTGGCACCCCATAACCGCTGGAGAAAACGCCCCCTCTTCCACCCTGACCGGGCATTCCACGTGTACCTTCTTCGTTGTCGACTAGTATACATGGAATAAACGCTTCAGTCTCGGGCGTGCTCTGTATGCTGATGGTCGCGCCTTTGCCACCTTTGCCGCCTTTTCCTCCGTTACCACCAACACCGGCACGATAAGGATCGTCGCTGGGTGCCGCGCCACCTTCCCCACCCTTGCCACCGTTGCCACCATTACCGCCGCGCGCGATAATTTCCAGCGAAAACTCTTCAGGCGAAAACTCCTCCCGATATGCATGTACGCCATTGGTTGACTCCACGATTAGTTGCTTCTTATCGGCACTGAGTGCGAGTTTCACAATCACTTCCGGCGCATCTTCACCCGGCTGACCATGAAACCCCTCTGCCCCATCCATACCCTTTGGCGCAATAGCTTGTTTACGTGCATTGGCTCCGTTGGCCGCAGCGAATTTCCATACGCGATGATCACTCCCCCTAAACGGAAAGATCTGTGTGTCGTTTAACCATGGCTTGGTTGCCCACAAAACAGAAAGGGAAAAACTGTGGGGTTCAAGCATATCAAAGGCCGGCAGATTCACTTTTCCGCCATATATCCGTTGGCTGTTGAAGTACATTTCAACGCTATCGGCATGCACCATTGTTTTGTGGTCGGAAGCCTTGTAAGTGTATGAAACCCCGTTAACCCATTCAAGCCGAATAAAAGGATCGATGGTAGATGAGTATCGCGGCTTAACGTTTTCAGGCAATAAAATCTGTATCGACTGAATAGGTGGGATTTTTATTTCGAACACCGATTTCACCAAGGAAAAATCACGCATGGATGCGCTAATGAGTAAAGTGTTATTGTTTTGTTTCACCTTAAAAAGATCCACAATGATTCGATCGCCATCGAACAACGCTTGCTCACTGACGCACACCAATTCTTTCCATGGCAGATTTCCATTGAGATAACCCGTAGTTCTTCGTTTTCCGCCATTGGTGTAAGTTACTTCACATCCAAATTCCATACTACCATCCAAAAACCAGTGACTTTGGAGATCGGGATAAATGAGAATCGATTTGGGCATAGATGCATAGGCAACTGCATCCTCACGAAGGAAAAACGATAGCAGACACCACAGAATTAATCTTTTCAGCATACGACCGATTCTAGACTTTTCTTTCTTTCTTTGAACGCTCAAATGTAATCCATGAAGTTAGTCTCATTTAATGTAAATGGAGTTCGCGCCATTGTTAAGAAAGGCCTTTTCGAATCCATCGCGAAGATGGATCCGGATGTGTTATGTTTGCAAGAAACCAAAGCCAACAATGATCAGGTGCGTGAGGCGCTGTTTGGTTTAGAAGGGTATGAGGTGTATTCAAGCGCAGCCGAGAAGGCCGGCTACAGTGGTACAGCTATTCTAACTAAAACAAAGCCGCTGAGCGTAAGTTATGGGTTTGGAGTTGCCGACCACGACACGCAAGGACGCACGATAACGGTCGAGTTCGAGAAATTCTATTTGGTGAACACCTATGTACCCAACAGCGGTGCTGAATTGGTGAAGCTCGATTACCGACAGACGTGGGATGTAGCGATGCTGGCTCACCTTCAAAATCTGGAGAAGAAGAAGCCTGTGATTTGGTGTGGCGACATGAATGTGGCGCATCAGCCCATGGATTTGGCCAATCCGAAATCGAATTACAATAAGTCGGCGGGATACACCCAACAGGAAATCGACGGACTCACACGCATTTTTCAGGCAGGTTTTACCGATACGTTCCGTCATTTTCATCCCGACACTGTGAAATACAGCTGGTGGAGCGCACGCTTTAACTCACGTGCCAAAAACGTAGGCTGGCGCATCGACTACTTCGTTGTATCCAATAATTTGTTACAGGCCATATCAGACGCCTTCATACTGAATGAAGTGGAGGGTAGCGACCACTGCCCTGTTGGCATTAAAATCAATGTTTGATGAGGCGAATAGAACTGCTGTGCTTTCTTCTCTTTGGGCTCGCTATTTTGATGGCCTATAGTGGCATGGCGGCAGCCCGTCCTATTATCCTTTTGGCATCAGGTATTAATACGCTTTTCTATTTGATCTCCGGCATTGGACTCACACGCAACACCTTTTTACCAACGGCATGGAAGCACACTTCGCCCGAAATGCGTCCGTCACTCATTATGAAGACAGCCTCAGGCGTCGTCTTTTCCGTTAGCATTATCGCCATTTCGTTCAACGAATTATTCGTGGGGAATTTTATTGTATTTTCAATTATAGCGATTGTGCTGCTCACCGCGGTAATGTTTTTCTCCATGAGGTTGTTGGAAGAAGACCAACCCAAACTGAATAGGGGTATTGTTTTTCGGTCTAGCGTGTTCAGCATTATACTGACCTTTTACGCCGTGACCCCTCTATCTACGAGGCTTGTATGGCGATTCGATGATGTGTATTACCGGGAGTTACTGCAGTACGCAATAGAGAACCCAAACGACGAAGAAGCTCAAGTCGACCTTGCAAATTATGAAATGCGTATGGACGGACAAATTCCATTTGAGCCGTTGGAATGATACCTAGGGAGTTGGGGTAACCCACACGGCCCCCGACAACGTGTACTCCTTTTTCCAAATGGGAACAGATTGTTTGAGCCTATTCATGAGTGACTCACACGCATGGAATGCTTCGGAACGGTGTGGCGCTGAAATGCCTGCGATTACAGCGAGCTCACCCGCATCAACTCGACCGATGCGGTGGTGTAGCAAAACGCCGGTTACACCAAACTCCATTCTCAAATCAAGGGCAATTTCATTCAATGCGGTGTGCACCATGGGTTCATAAGCTTCGAATTCGAGATTCGTCACCTCCTCGCCCTTCGAATGATTGCGAACCGTACCTACAAAAAGCACATGTGCGCCGCAGGAAAGATTGTGCAACTGGGCACGTGCCTCCGATTCAGAGAGCGCGTCAGGTGAAAGGCGAAAAAAGTTGTTGGTATATTCCATTCCGGTTCTCTCCTATCCACCACTCACCGGGGGTAGCACCGCAGCCACATCGCCATCGGAAAGTGAATGGTCGTCGGTGCACAGTTTCTCGTTTACTGCAAGCGCATATCCCAACCCCTCATCGAGTCCGGAGAACCGCTCGGCCAATACGCGGCGTAGGTTTCCTGCTGAAGTGCCCATCGGCAACTCGACAGGCATTTGGCGCATGCCTGCCATGTCTTGGGCCACGCCGAAAAAGAGGACTGTGATTTTCATAGGTATTTCGAAAGCGTTCGAATTGCGGCAAAGATGATAATAACGACTGTCATCCAACGCACGAAGCGGTGAGTAAATCGGGCACTACTCCAAAAAGACCCAAGCAAACCGCCTACAAACACTGCAATTAGCAATGGTAATAGTTCCCATTCCAATTGCCAGCCGTTCACCTTGATTTGCATGCTCAAACCGGCCAGTGAGTTAACAAGAATGAAAACACTCGCAGCGCCTGCAATTTGCTTGGGACTTCCCCAACGCGATATGTAAAGGAAAGGAGCCAGGTAGATACCACCTCCAATACCTGTAATGCCCGAAACACCGCCGATTACAAAAGCGAGCGGAAACATCCACCAGCGCAACGGCTGCACGGTGAGTTGTTCGGTTGGTTCGCGCCTTATGAGCATTGCCGCGGCAGCCACCAAAAGAGCAATTGCCAGCGAAATGAAATACGTTTTTTCCGAAAGCTGCAAACTGGAAGTGTACAAGCACGGCGGAACACTGCATGCCAAAAGAACCAACACACCGCGCCACACAATCCAATTGGCCTTGTGAAACTGCCAGGTGCCGTTGGCTGTAACGATGGCGTTGCAACTGAGTGCAGCCATTCGTAATGCCTCAACCGAAAGCGACGTTTGAGCAAGAATAGCCAGGTACATGCTACCACCACCAAAGCCAGCAGCGCTGTATATCAAGGCAACCAGAAAGAAAAGAAAAGCATAGATGTAGATCAATGTGTTTATCTTTGAGTTGTTCCAAATTTGCGGTATAAATCCTTTCCTACATGGACAGAAATAACTTTCTCAAAAAAGCACTGACGGGAGCCGGCAGGATAGCCGCAGGAGGCGCAGTAGCAGCAGTCATCAAGAATGACATCGATGAGCTGAAGCCCATTGATTTGAGCAAACAAGTAGGATTTAACCATCACCCCGGACACGCTACCGTTATGAACGACAACACTGTATTGCACAAAGCCCAGACGCGCGGTGGCGCCGACTATGGCTGGCTCAAAACGAACTATTCATTTTCGTTTGCCAATTATTATAATCCGGACCGCATGAACTTCGGTGCCCTGCGTGTTTTGAACGACGACTTTATTGCTGCGGGCATGGGCTTCAACACCCATCCGCACGACAATATGGAGATTATTACCATACCGTTGCAGGGCGTTGTTGCGCACAAAGACAGCATGGGCAACTCAGGCACCATCACCGCCGGCGAAGTGCAGGTTATGAGCGCAGGCACAGGCATACAGCATAGTGAGTTCAATCATTTGAAAGACGTCGATTTGCGACTCTTTCAAATCTGGGTGTTCCCCAACAAAGCGAATGTGACGCCGCGTTACGACCAGATGCCGTTGCCACTCGAGAAGAAAAACGAGTTGAATCAAATACTTTCACCAAGTCCCGACGACGCCGGCGTGTGGATTCAACAAGACGCTTGGTTTCATTTGGGCACTTTTGATAAAGACAAGAGCATCAAGTATTCGCTGAAGCGCCCCTCTACGCATGGAGTATATGCCTTCATCGTGGAAGGCGATTTCACCATCAATGGACAGGCGCTGAACAAGCGTGATGGTTATGGTTTGTGGAAGTTGAATGAGCTCAACATCACCGCAGATAGTGATGAGGCGAGGTTGCTGCTGTTGGAAGTGCCGATGATGGGTTGATTAGTGAGGACTGGGGACTGGGGACCGCTGACTTTGTATGATGAATAATGGAGAATGAAGAAGCACATAGGACATTTTTTCTTGAATTCGCACATTCGTGGCTAAGACCGACTAGATTGTAAAGAACCGTGTTGATAAAACCCGTTTTCGATTTTTTCAAACGACCAATTAAGGTATGTTGCTCGGATACATTTGTGTAGTACAAACCAACCTTAAAACCAGCATATGATGCAAGACAGACTAAAAATGATTGAAACGATGCTCGAAACCAATCCGAAGGATAGTTTTCTTCATTACGCTGCTGCACTCGAGCACCAGAAGAACGGCGAAATCACTACGGCAATTAAAATCATACAGAAGATCATTAAGAACGATCCGGAATATTTAGCTAGCTATTACCAACTCGGAAAGATGTTGGAAGAGCGCAATAAAGTGGAAGAGGCAGTTGAAGTATACAAATCAGGCAAGTCGGTTGCGCGCAAGCAAAACGACATGAAGACCTTGGGTGAATTGTCGGAAGCGTTGATGCTTCTAGACGTTTACGAAGAGTAGGGACGCAGTGCTCTGCGTCCACGCAGCAATGCTGAACATCCGTTAAGCACCGCTGAGCGTCTACGCCGAAGCACGTTAAACAGAATTTAAGAGACCATTGGCGTCGCAAGCATGCTATTTTTGTTCAGCATCTTGCGACGTTTTTATTTATGAAAAAAATCCTTCTTGTTCTATGCGTGCTCTTTTCGGTGCAAACCACACAGGCATCGAAAATTCTCATTCAGATGGATGAGTCGCAATCGAATCATTTGAAAGCGTATGGCATAGCCTATTGGATTTTGGAAAACAAGATTCCGATGGAGTGGCTGCTCAACTACCGAGGCGGCAGTTTTCTGGTCGACAACTACCCCGACATCGCCAAGGAGTGCGGCATACGCGGAGTGAGCTTTCAGGTGATTGCTGATGTTCAAGCCAATCAGATCTATTCCGAGATAGCCGACCCGGAGGTAAATATGGAGCGTGTGAAGTTGGAAGTGGCGCCGAAAATTGCGGTGTACTCCCCTCCCGGAAAATTGCCTTGGGACGATGCTGTAACCCTCGTCCTTACATACGCCGAAATTCCATACACCATCATTTACGACCCCGAGATTATTCGCAACGAATTACCGAAGTACGATTGGCTGCACCTGCACCACGAAGATTTTACCGGGCAGTATGGCAAATTCTATCGTAGCTTCAAAAACGCAGCGTGGTATCAGGAAGAAGTTCGATCCCAGGAAGCAATGGCTTCATCGTTGGGCTTTACGAAAGTGTCGGAGATGAAAAGGCAGGTAGCGCTCAACATCCGCAACTTCGTTATGGGCGGCGGTTTCTTGTTTACCATGTGCAGCGGCACCGATTCATTTGACATTGCGCTTGCAGCGGAAAACGTCGACATCGTAGAGAGCGTTTTCGATGGCGACCCGAGCGATCCTTCTGCCCAAAGCAAGTTGAACTATCCGAGTGGCTTTGCTTTTCAGAATTACAGACTAGACAAAGACCCGAACATCTATGAGTTCTCCGACATCGACGGCACCGAAGATCATGGTAAACTCACGGAGCTCAACGACTTCTTCACGCTGTTCGATTTCTCTGCTAAATGGGATATCGTTCCTACCATTCTTACGCAAAATCACACGCAAGTCATCAAAGGCTTCATGGGACAAACGACGTCGTTTCGCGACAAGTTCATTCGCAGCGACGTCACTATCATGGGCGAAACCAAAAGTGTAAAGAGCGCCAAGTATATACACGGAGAGCTCGGACAAGGTCAATGGACCTACTATGGCGGCCATGATCCGGAAGACTATCGCCACCTCGTTGGCGACCCACCCACCGACTTGAACCTCCACCCCACTTCACCGGGGTATCGTTTGATCTTGAACAACATATTGTTTCCGGCTGCGAAGCGGGAGAAGCAGAAGACGTGAGGTGGGGACTGGGGACTGGAGACTGGGGACTGGGGACTGGAGACTGAGGACTGGAGACTGAGGACTGAGGACTGAAGACTGGGTATAAGTGACAGTCTGTCCTTCTGATTCTGATTCTGTTTCTCATTCTGTTTCTCATTCTGTTTCTCATTCTATTAAAAACCACCGAGGCATATGGAATGCAGACGTAGGATTAAAGGATTGCAGGGAGCTGTAGCAACTCATTCTATCTCCTGAAAATCAAACTCGTAAAAACTTTCCCGACAACTTCGTTTTCCTTACTCGGTAAAATTTTGTCGGAAGCCGAACGAGTTGTTATTTGCGGTACACATAACAGCACACCAGCAAAAGAGCAAATGAAATTCGGTTTGCGCATACCTAACCTCAACAAGCGCATTGCCGCGCGCACTTCTGTGAAGCGTGTGCTTCGTCACAACCTAGGATTGAAAGCCCCCAAGGGCATGGGCTGGATCACCAATCCCAAACGCGCGGCTTACAACCGGGTGTATAATAAAACATCGAGAGGGTGTAGTGTTGTTTGGATGGTTGGCGTTGGGGTGCTGTATGCGCTGCTCAAATTAGGATTGTAGGATGATAGGATAACAAAGAGCGTATTCCGCGAGGGACTAACCTTCAACTTTCAACCTTCAACCTTCAATTTTTTTTGAACCGCAAAGGCGCAAAGAGCGCGGGGAAAACAACTAAAAAACATTGCGACTCATTACGCCATTGCCCTCGGCTTCGCTCGGGCACCGGAAGCTATAGTCGCAGTATGGCCTCGGCTCCGCTCGGCCACGCTCAAACCTGCAGGCTTCAACTTTAATTTTTTTTGAACCGCAAAGGCGCAAAGAGGGCAGAGAAAATAAATGAAAAACCGTTGCGCCTCTTTGCGCCTTTGCGGTTCAAAAAAATTCAAGCATGAGAAATAGCGTCAGAATGTGAACGCTATCCAACTTCGCCCTTCGCCCCTCGCACATCGCCCTTCGAAATCTTATACCTATGCCGTATCGCCATCACCGTTCCAATGACCATTACTAAACACCCAATCCACAACACATTGATTTGCGGGAAGACTTCGGCGGTGAGTATGAGCATGTCGCGCTCCGATGAACTATGCTTCTGCACGGTGAGTTCCAAACCTTCGGGCTTCTGATTGAGGGCAAACAACATCTTGAACTGCTTGCTTTCTACGGGGTATGTAAACGGAACTGAATCTTGTAACCAAATCATCGGTATCATCACATTCTCGACCTGCTTACCATCGGTGATAACTGCAAAGGCCTTCTTGCCTATCAGTCCAGCAGGAAGGTTCTCGGGCAACGAATCGATCTCAACCAAACTGTCGATGCGCATACTGATAATTTCGGTGAGGCGTATGTCGGTTTGCAAATCAACAATGGCCGACTTAGGCTCGAGATACCCTTCACCATCCGCCTTCTTCTCTTCTACTTCGGTGTGCTTGATGAACGTATATAAATCGTGACTCAAAAAATGCATTGTACTAGGCTCGCGGCTATTGCCCTTTGGCGACATGAGCACGCTGGGTTCCAACACAAACAATCGCTCACCCGGAGTTCCGGGAGTCCACAAGTCCATGTTTTCGGTAGGATTCGCGTCTACCTCAGCAGGTGACACCTCGGTCCATAGACTGTCTTCGGTGGCATCGGCCAAGAAACTCTCGGTTGCTATGTGTGTTTTTTTGGCGCGGAAAGGTTGTCCAAATACTTGCACGTACTGGCCCTCGGTATAAGTCTTCGGTAGCTTTTCGAAATACTCAACCGTGCAATACACACGCTCACCTCGCTTTGTCTTCTCCTTGTAGTGAACGAAATATTCACCCATGGGCAAGGTATCGCCCATGAAGATCATCATGTCTTCGTTGTTCTTGAAATCTTCGTTGAGCTCAGAAATGTTGCCTCGTTGATTGCGCGAAATGAAGTGACTCTGCCAGGTGCTGATTACAGCCCCCAGAATCAGCATTGCAAAACCGAAGTGTGCCACACTCGCTCCCATCAAATCGAACTTGCCTTTGATAACGCGCCATGCATAGTCGGCGTTTGACACCATGGCAAACACACACGCCCAAACCAACAGAATGAGCGACAATTCAGCAGCCTCTACTTCTACAACCCATGCAATGAGAGCGGTTAATCCAACAGAGACTACCAAACTCAGCGCAATACTCCCCGCAAACTTCTTGAAATCTGTTTTCTTATATTTCAAAAACTGTCCGATCGCCACTATAATAAAGAGCAAGAATGCAAGGGGCACCTGAATGCGGTGATACACATCGAAACGCTCTTTGTCGGCCGGTGCTGCAAACTGATGATCGGCCAAACGCTTGAACACTTCCCAGTCGGTCGACTGATGCAAGGAGGTAAATAGTCCTTCAAAGGGTGCAAGCAAAATATTGCCGACATTGACTGAGGTAACTACTGTAATGTGCACCGCTGAAAGTATAAGAATCAACGCTCCGATGAACATCCAGAATTCGCGACTCCACAACTCCTCTTCTTCTTCTTGCGGCACACGGAAATACTTTCGATAGCCCACAATGAGCATGATGAAAGAGGCCAACAAAAAGAGAATCGTAAGAACAGGCACCCAGGTGCCTTCACCCGGCAAGAGTTTTTCCTGAGCTTCAGGAGTCACAGCGGGTATGGTCATCAAGTTGCCCATTGCCAGTAAAAACAATACTCCGCAGACAGCTGCATAGCCCATTTGCCAGCGTCGGTTGGGCACCATAAGGTAGGTGCTCCATGCTGTAAAAAACAGCAGGTACACCATGAGCTGAGCCAAGATTCCGCTATCCACAAACGAGTGTACGGAGCTATCACCCAACACACCGCTACGCGTTAGGAACGTAGAATACAACACGAAAATAAAGGCGCTGATGTTGAGCAACAACGACGCATAGACACTGGTGCCCTTGCGCTGATTGATGACCAACAAATGCGCTCCTGCCACCAGCAGCAGCCAAGGAACAAGCGATGCATTCTCCACCGGGTCCCAAGCCCAGAATCCACCAAAGCCGAGCGCCTCATACGCCCATGCGCCCCCCATGAGAATGCCCGTTCCCAAAATCATCACGCCGAAAAAGGCATATGGTATGGCAGGCTTCATCCAACCTTGGAAATCTTTACGCCACAACCCGGCGATAGCATAAGCAAATGGAATGATGGTAGATGCAAAGCCGAGGAAGAGCGTTGGCGGGTGAATGGTCATCCAGTAGTTCTGCAACAATGGGTTCAATCCTTTCCCATCCATAAACGGTTGCAGCGAGAGGTAGTCGGCGCGCAACGTCCATGGCAGCCCGATGTTACTGGGATGCTCGCGCAGTAGCAAAAACGGGTTACTTCCGAATTGAAATTCACCGAAATAGGTACCGATGAGCATGCTGGCAAGAAAGAACTGCACGAGCGCTAAAATGCTCATTACCCAAGGCTCCCACGACTTCGAAGTACGGAGTAAAAACAAACCGATGACCACATGCCAGAAGGTCCACAACAGGAAGCTTCCCTCTTGCCCTTCCCACATGCAACTGAACACATACTTCATGGGCATAGCATTGTTGAGGTGATCCCATGCATATTTGTATTCGTAGAGGTGATTGAACAGGATGTAAAACAACGTACCTATTACACCAAAAACACCCACGGCATGGGCGTAGAAACCAATGCGAGCAGGCTTCATCCATGGGTTTCCAATGCCCTCATGCTTGGTAGCGAGGAAGTACGTAATAGCTGTGAACAGAGCGGCTATAAAACTCAGAACGACAAAGAAATTACCCAGTATGCCGGGCCAGATGTGTTCGTTGAGATATTGAATTTCTTCCATAATCAGATTTGAAAAAACATTGTTCGACTCGCACTCACTTTTCAGTTTTCAGCTGAAAGCGAATGCTTTTGGTCGTTGTACTTACTTGGACACTTCATGAGCAGGTGTGATGCATAGAACACACCATCCGAACCCATTTTACCTTCGAGGGTAACATTTTCACTCATTTCGAGCCCCATCGGTTTGCCTTGTTTATCGCGCAGGTGCACATTACAAACTTTCCCTTCGCTGTCTAGCACATAAAATTTCGTGAGGTCGGCATCAGTATTGGCGTCATACTCCACCGCATGCGTCTTATCGAAGGTGCCTACAACCTTCACTTGCTTCTCGCCCTTTGCTGTGGCTTCCGCAAATGTTACACTGTCGACGGCCTTTGTATAGGTCGATACCAAGATGGCTGAAACGGCTGCGATGAGCACAATCAGCACGATGTGCATTTTCTTCATGACTTCCCTCCCTTTTGTTCTTTCTCCATACGTGTCACGCGCTTATCGAGCTGCCAGAGGTAGATGATCAATCCCATTAAAACAATGGTTGCCACCCCTATTACAACTTTAATCTTTCCACTTTGATAAAAATACTCCTCCATCCCATCTTGCGCCGATGCAGGCACAACAAGCATGAATAAGAAGATGAATACGATGCCTAATTTAGCCATGATTTTCAATGTGTTGTTCCAGTTTCTGAATACGATAATGCAATCGGTAAATCCAATATCCCAGCAGTATAAATCCAACACATGCCGGATAGAATACAGATCGCAGGGAGCTGTCGAGGTCATACTTTGAAAATGCCGGATTTCCGCTTTTCCCAGGGTGAAGACCTTCTGTAAAGCGCGGCATTACCATGAGCAATACAACCATCAGCACAAAAGCAAAAATGTTGAAGATGGCCGAAAGTCGCGCGCGTTTCTCTTCGTCTGGCGAAGAAGAACGCAAAATGAAATAGGCGACATACACCAAAAAGACCACCATTGCTCCGTTGAGCTGTGGATCGTTAGTCCACCAATCGCCCCAGGTAAAGCGTGCCCAAAGCGACCCTGTGATGAGCCCCAGCACGCAAAACACCAAACCTACCGCAGCAGCCGAGGAGGCTCGCGTATCACGGTCAAGGTCTACTCTACCTTCTTCCTTGCCGAGCGCTCGAATGCTGAACACGAAGCTGATGGTCATGAGCACAAACATGGTAAACCACATGGGCACGTGCCACATGAGGTTGCGAATACTTTCTATAATGATGGGCTGATAAGGAAATCCGAGTCCGGAAAAATCTTCCTGATTTACTGAGTAGCGGCAAGCAGGATTATTCGTTCCAGGTTCAAAGAAAAAGCCTTGCTGACCAACGGGGGAATCGACGATGATGGTACCATCTACGTCGCTGTTGGCTGCGAATCCAAACCGCTTCGAAGAAATGGTATCGGGGAGAAATACGCTCACGATCACTCGTTGGTTGTCTACAACCTGCAGTATGTCGGCGCAGTAAACCGCAGAGCTATCGACAGACACATATACCTTGAGCGATGTTTCAGACTCTTTAAAATGGGTGCCATAGCCCGCAAATTCAAAATCGTTGCGGCCAGGATGCAGCTCGGTTGCGCTCACCGCCAAGCCACCCGGCGCCATTGGGTACCACAGCGAGAAAATTGCCGTGTAGGTCAAAAAAGCAGCACAGAGTATCTTAATCCAATTCTTCATTCCTTGCAATCCGATAGGCCTTGGTAAGAGGCTCGTTATTATTCACGCCAAAGGTAGGGGAACAGCACATATGACAGTACAAACGCCACTACGTTCAACACCAACAAGACCATTAAGTTCAATCCATTTTGCGAAGTAGATGCACCATCAAGCGCTGCGGTTGAGTGGCGAACAATGGTAATGAGCAGGGGCATAATGACCGGGAAGCCCAAAATGGCCACCAGTCCTACCCCACCTTCCGACTTAAAAGCAATACCTGCAACAAAGGTCAGCGCCAGGCCAAGCCCTGTGCTACCAAGTACCAACCCCATTAAAAACTGAGGCCAATCAACCGATTGCAAGACCTCGGTTCCGAAAAAAAGCATAAAAAAGAGGACACTGACCAAATTCAGCAGAGCGATGAAAACCGCGTTGTAAATTGCCTTGGCTAGTATGATGAAACGAGGATGCGCGAGCGTGTATAGAAACAATTGAGTGCCTGCCGATTCTGAAGCAAACGTTTTCTGCATGGCATTGAAAGCTGTGAAGACGCCGGTCACCCACAACAATACGCCCCATGTATTGGCCGACTCTAGACGCTGAAAACCAAGATAGCAAACAAAAACAGTAGCCAATACATACAAGAGTACACCTGCCAAAGCATGTTTTTGGCGCCACTCGAGCAGCAACTCCTTCCTCAACAAAGCCAACAGGGTATTCATGCGGTCAAAAATACAACCCAACTTGTACACACCCCCATTCTCATAACCTGTTGACTGCAAAAAAGTTGATTATAAAAATTACCCCAATTTGTAACCATATGATCACGCGTGCCGTAGAACGATTCATCGACGTTAAAAAACAGATCAACCGCTTGCGAATGAACCTGCTAAGAACTCGTCGGTAACAGATACACTTCATGCCAAACCGTTTTTAAAGAAAACACAATGAACCCTACAAAAACATTGGTCATCGCCCTATGGGCCATGTTTGTTGGTCAACTTGCTACAGCTCAGAAAGGAACTGAAGACCAACTCATCAAAGACGCAACCGCTTATTTTGAGCAAGGCGCCTATCTCAAAGCTTTTCCGTTGTACTCACAACTGGTATCGCTCTACCCCAACCATGCTGAATATGCTTTCAAGTTCGGAGCATGCGCCATTTACGGTGATGCCGACAAGACCAAGGCAGTGCGCTATCTTAACGCAGCCATCAACAAAAGTGTGAACGACCCGGAGGTGTATTACTTCCTGGGCAAGGCTTACCATTTGAATTATCAGTTCAAGGATGCCATCACCGCCTATGAAAACTATGTGCGTTATGCCGGTGAAAGAGCACCGCGCAAAGACGAGACGCTTCGTCAGATCGAGACCTGTATCTACGGAGCGAACCTGCTTTCGAACATCAAGGACATTACCGTGTTGAGCAAAACTGAAACGGATAAATCAAACTTCTTCCGGTATTTCAACCTTGAAGCCATAGGCGGAAAAATCTTGACTGTGCCTGATGTACTGAAGAGCAAAGAGGATTTGAAGAGCACTGCCCCCGGCGTGATTCACTACCCCGGTAACGGCACTACCATTTATTTCAGCTCGTATGGAAAGAATAATTCCAACGGCAAGGATATTTATAAAGCACAAGTATTACCCGACGGCACGTTTAGTGAGCCAACGAAGCTTAGCGGAGGTGTCAACACAAAATACGATGAAGACTTCTGTTTCATGCACAGCGACGGACGCACGCTCTACTTCGCTTCTAAAGGCCACAACAGCATGGGTGGTTACGATATTTTCAAGTCGGTATTCGACCC
Organism: Chryseobacterium gleum; assembly: GCA_945862415.1. Taxonomy (GTDB): domain Bacteria; phylum Bacteroidota; class Bacteroidia; order Flavobacteriales_D; family Sanyastnellaceae; genus JAIBBG01. The sequence continues at coordinate 16,044 of CAMAYP010000050.1, forward strand.
ATCAACCGGCGAATTTGGTCCGGCGGTAAACCTCGATTTCGCCATCAACACTCCCGATGACGACATTTTCTACATTGCCGACTCGCTCAATCAGCGAGCCTATTTCGCTAGCGGACGCTCGAGCGACTTGGATCACTTGAACGTATACAGCGTGCTGGTTGAAACCACTCCGCTCCAAGTTGTTTATTTGAAAGGAATGTATGTTAGCGAAGTAGACCCTGAGCAGCACAAGGTAGGCATCAAGATTTTGGAGTCGAACACCCAGCGCGGAGTTTGCGACGGCAATTCAAACAACACAGGTGAGTATATCGTGTATGTACCGAAGTCGGGACAATACACTTTTAAAGTAGTTACCGAAAACAGCCCAACCGTACATGAGGTTTCCGTGAAGATACCTTCTTTCGACAAGCCGGTTGCACTTCGTCAGGAAATGCGCTTGATCAACGAGGGCGGCAAAGAGCGCATAATCGTGACGAATTACTTTGAAGAGCCTCTCAATGAGGACCTATCGGTGCTTGCGGCAGAAATGCTTCGCAAAAAATCAATTCTCGACGTAAATACAAGTGATGCACCGATGGTGTCACTGACCAAAACAGATGTAAAGAAAGAAGATGAGCTTCGCACGTTTGATCAAAACATGGACAACGCAACGATTGCAGCCGGCTTTGAAGGCGGAAGCGTTGCATCTGTTGTGAATGAAATGAAGAGCGAACTGAATGTTATGCAGCGGTTTGTTCAAGAAAGCGATAGCAAGCGCAACAACAGCTTGGCCTATGCGCGCAAAAAACAACAAGAAACAGATGCTCTTTTGAGCGAGGCAGAATCCATTCGCAAGGCGCTTTCGGTT
>CAMAYP010000051.1 GCA_945862415.1 Chryseobacterium gleum
CCCCAGGTCGACATGTAAAAAAAATGGGCATGTTCGATCGCGTTCGGTATTTCTTCAGGTGCAATTTCACCGGGAAATGTAATGGTTGCGCTAGGTATTTGAGAGGCTAGCTTGTGGCATTCATCCAGGTATGTCGGGTCTTGTTGAGTGCCGTAAAAAACACATTCTACGCCAGAATGCAAATCGGAAGATTTTAAAAACTGAAGCGCTTCGCGAATTCCTTTTTCTGCGCTTATCCGGGCTATGCTCACCAGTCGCAATTGACCACTTTCTTTGCGGGCAACCCATTCGCTCGGTGCGATAATCGAGGCAAGGTTGGGAGCAATGAATACTTTGCTTGACTTGCCGAAATGCTGTTTGATTTCTAGTTCCTCTTGCTCGTTGGTTGCATGCCAGCGAATGTTCTTGAACCAACCAAGCCAGCGCGAAATCAACAGAAACACTTTTTTCTTCTTCGCCTTAATGGAAAGTGCACCGGGTTTCAGCATGCCGCGTGGCGCCAATACACAACGTTCTGCAAACCCCATTGAACGGGCAATTCGCAGCGGCAGGATGGTGAAGGTGGGCGAAAAAAGTGAATTGAAGTAGATGAAATCGAAGGGTTGTTGCTGTATAAGTTGTTTGATGAATTGAGACGTCACTTCTGTTTCATGCATGTAACAAACCTGCACATTTTCGCGGTGTGTGGTCCAAAATCCCGCTGTAAATCCGGGGTAGGGTTGTGTGCTATGATGGTCGGTTATGCGCGTCACAATCCAAAAATCAACATCAAGGCTGTGCACCAAATTGGCCAACGATCGAATGGGTCCTCCTGCCTTAAATCCGGGCAAGAACCAATCGCTAAAAACAAGTATTTTTTTTCTAGTGTGCATCGTGCTGTTTTACCCAATGACCGAGCACCACCAAAGGCCAAATGCGTGACCAAGTAATGCGTTTATCACCCGCTAAAAAGCGTTTCCATAAATCGAGTACTTCATCATACTGAAGCGCTTCAACTTGTTGGAGTGCGCTGAGATGTTCTTCGCAAAAGGGTTTTAATTCATTGCGCATCCAAACCGCCCACGGAAACGTAAAGCCCATCTTCGGGCGATCAATGATTTCACGCGGAATCAAGTCGCCAACAGAAGCGGTTAGCAATTCTTTTGGTGTGTGCGGATATTTATAGGAATCGCCAACGCCAAGCACAAATTCAATCAGGCGATGGTCAAGAAAGGGAACGCGTATTTCCAGGGCGTGCGCCATGCTCATTTGGTCGGCATCGCGCAGCAATACATTCTGCATATAGGTTGAAATTTCGAGCACGCTCACTTTGGAGAGAGTTGGCAAGCGTGTGCCGCTTACTGCTTGAGCCAACAACTGAACACTGTTCGATTCGAGTGAGGTTGTTTTGAGAAGGCGGTTTACTTCGTTGTCGTAAAGAACCTGCCGAGTAAGCGGATAAAAATGTGCAAGGTCTATGCGATCTTGAGCCAATGCTGCCGCCAGTTTTTCGGTTGCTGCCGATGGTTTCAACGTGCGAAGCAATGTGCCGATGTTTTTTCGCAAATGAAACGGCATTCTGTTAATCCATTGCTTCGTTTCGAGTGCTTTCATGCGTCGAAAAACATCGTATCCGGCGAAAACCTCATCGCCTCCCAATCCGCTTAATGCCATTTTCACTCCGCCTTCGCGCGTTGCTTTCGAAACAACATACGTATTGGGTCCGTCACCGCTGGGATGGTCCATTGCCAGTAAGGCTTCCGGAACCATTTTCAGAAAATGGTCAGCACTCAGTTGAATGGCGGTGTGACGGGTATTGAAGCGTTTGGCGATGAGTTCTGAATAGGGACTTTCGTCGTAGGCTTGCTCACGGAAAGTAATAGAGAACGTGTTTACCGGGTGTGAAGACGTGCGGCTCATTAGGCCAACAATGATGCTTGAATCAATGCCGCCTGAAAGGAATGCGCCAAAAGGCACATCGGCTCTCATGCGCAGCTCTACGCTTGAGGTGAGTAGCTCGTTGATGTGTTTGTGAACACTTTCCTTTGACTCGGCCCCGTCAAGTTTCACGCGGCTGTCGGCAAGATCCCACCAGCGTTCGATTTGAATGCCTTTGCTGTTGATGATCATGCGGTGACCGGGCATCAGCATGTGCACACCCTCGATAATGGTTTGTGGAGCGTGCACCGTTTGATAGCGCAAGTAGTCGGCGAGTGCATTGCTGTGTATGCGTCGCTCAATCCAACCCGTCGAGAGCACTGCGCGAATTTCAGAGGCGAACACAAGCCCGTGAGCAGTTTCGGCGTAATAGAGAGGTTTCACACCCAAGCGATCACGTGCTATGAGCAAGTGATCTTGTTTTGCATCCCAAAGAGCGAATGCGAACATGCCAAAGAAGCGGTGCACGCATTCGATGCCCCATTTCTTGTACGCAGCCAGTATAACCTCTGTGTCGGTTTGCGTTGAAAATGTATGTGTGCTTTCCAGCTCTTTGCGAAGCTCGAGGTAGTTGTAGATCTCTCCGTTGAACACAATCACCAGTTCACCGTTGTCAATTTGAAACGGTTGGTTGCCTGCTTCGGAAGTGTCGATGATGGAAAGTCGGCGATGACCGAGCACACAGTGGTTGTTTGACCACATGCCTTCAGCATCGGGTCCCCGATGTGCAATAAGGCTGTTCATGGTGCGCACCTTTTTTTCGCACTCAGCTTTGTCGGTGAATTGTGCTATGCCGCTAATTCCGCACATGGGTTTTTTCTAATGGCTGGCAAGGTAAGCGGGGAAAGCAATATAGCCATCATGTCAATTGTAAAATGCCTTCTTTATCGCATCATACTTGCCACGCTATCGGCCCATGTTTTCGGAGTAATGCTTTGCGCTAGCGACCTACTGGCAGATCCCATTTCCTGCAGTTGGTGTGCGTTGAGTGACATTATTTTGGCAAGAGCTTCCTTCAAGGTTTCAGCGTTATTGGCTTGAAATAGATATCCGTTTTTGCGATGCTGCAAGAACGCTTCAGAGGCGCCAACCGCATCGGAGAGCACAAGAGGGTACCCGGCCGCGGCAAATTCATGCGCCACAACTCCCCAGGGTTCGAAAGTACTTGGCAGAACGAATGCATTGCCGGTCTGCATGAATTCAAGCAATGCATCGGGTTGCATAAATCCGTGGTGCATAATGTGAGGCGATTCCAGCCGTTCAGACCATTGCGGACCCGTTCCGATACAATGCAGTTCCCAGTTTGGAAAAGATGTCTCGGCTAGTTTATGAAATTCACTAAATAGCGACAGTACGAATTTTTCCGGAGAATAACGCCCGGCATAAATCAATCGGTTCTTGCTTTGTTGGTGGAGCTGCACCTGTGAAAAGCGCGATACGTCGCAGGAGTATGCTCCGCGAACGATGTGCTTTTCAGAAAAGCCGAGCTTGCTCGCAAAAATTGCCTGTGCCGTTCCCGGCACAAAAGCATATTCAAACAATGGCTTTATAAAGAATCGGCCGTAAACGGTTGAAAGCTGTTGTTTCAAGGAGCCGCTCCAAGCGTTATCGAAACCGAGTAATGACGGGCATTTTCTTCGGCGAATTGCTTTGAGATATTCTTTATCGAACCAGCCTCCGGTGAAGATGAGGTCGTATGAATTGTCCGCAATCATGCGCTCCAACCGATCGTCGGAGAGTGTGTTTCTCGCAATCAGGTGGATGCGCTCAGAATGCTTGAAGTGAAATGGCGCATCGGCATTTACCGGGTATGCCACTACATCGGCTTGTACATTATGCTGCTCACAGAGTTCATCGAGACAAGCGATAAAGTAACCGGCCAATTCTTTATAAAGAACAAGAATTCTTTTCATCTTCGCTGCAAATTAAAGGCAGTCTATGACGATTCAAAAGTATGAAGATTGGATGCGGCCTCAGGTAGTAGCTTTATTTGATATGGAGTATGCTACCGGTGCAGCGCAGTTTGAAACCTTGTTCGGTCAGTTCTATGAGCAAGAGTTTCAGCGCACACGCTGCATTCGTATAGTTGCACTCGACGGCGAAGAGGTAGCGGGCTTTCAGTCTTTTTTCTATTGGCCTGTTGTGATAGACGGCAGGGAGGTTCAGTCGTATCAAAGCGGAAACTCGCTGGTACACCCCAACTACCGCGGCAAGGGCTTATTTGGTAGAATGTTGAATTACATACATGAACCTGATAGTGGTTTCAACGCGGAATTGCTTATTGGTTTTCCGGTTGAAGCTTCATACAATTCGTTTATGCGCAACGGATGGAAAAATCCATTCGATTTGCAGTGGTACATCAAGCCATTAAATCCTTTCCGATCGTTCTTTTCGAATCCTGAAAAGCAATTACGCAAGGCATGGGGAGAACGAAAGAAGGATGACTTCAAGTGCGATCTTTCAACTGTGTATGTTGCGCAGCGAACTGATTTTGATACCTATCGTTTTGCTTACGAAACGGGCGATTTTTATCGATTCACTTTTGAGTCGGAAGGCAAGAAGGCATACTTCGAAATGAAGGCTCAGCGTCGTAAGCGCATTATTCGGGAATTAGTAATTGGAAAGTTTTTAGTAACACATAGCGATGCCGATTTTATGTTGCAGGCGTTGCGCGCATTGACACGTGAAGTGAAGCGAAGTGCCAATTTCACACTCCTTTCTTTCGCTGTCAACAACCAATCCGGCGACTTGTTGAGTTTGGTCTCAGCTGCCGGCTTGCGCCCAATAGAAAAACGTATTTATTTTATTGCAAAAGGTCCGCTAGCCGACTCTGTAAGCGATTGGAGTAGCTGGTGGATGTTCAGAAGTGATATTGATACCTGGTAATGAAACAACGAATTGTCCAACTGGTTAAATCAATTGCGGGCAGCCTTGAGTACAGTCTGCGTCCGTGGAAGTATGCCTCGAACGAGTTGATTGTGTTATGTATGCATTCTACTCCATTCGACCGAAAGCAGGAAATGGAGCGCCTGCTCGATTTTATATTCAATCATTTTCGTGCGCTCGACCCCAACAGGCTTGCCGAATATTTTGATGGAAAACTCACAGACGGTCCCTATGTGTTATTCACCTTCGATGATGGGCTTAAGAACAATGCGCTTGCAGCTGAATTACTGGAAGTGCGTGGCGCACGCGCAGTGTTTTTTGTAGTTCCCGACTTTGTGGACGCGGCAGATGCAGAAGGTTATTATAGAAAGAACATCCGACAAATAATTGACCCACGGGTCGATCATGAGCTGGAAGATTTTACACCGTTATCGTTGACCGAACTGAAAGTACTGCATGAAAAGGGGCACTGCGTGGAGTCGCATACCATGTCGCATTTATTGCGCAGCAACAGCAGCCCAGCCGAGATAAAGAGAGAAGTGAATGAAAGCAAGCTATGGATTCAACGCAATTTGCAAGCGGAGTCAACCATGTTTTGCTCGCCCATTCAAACGAATTTTTCTGTAAATGCTTTCGCTAAAAGAACCATTGAAAGCGACTATCGGTATCACTTCACAACGTTTCCCGGACTAAATGCTGAGTTGCAGAATCCGCGATTAATATTCCGCAGAAACATAGAAGTCCATTGGTCGCTTGGCCAAGTTAAATATGCCCTGGGGAAAGCTGACCTGTCTCGATGGAAGGACGAAATTTCGCGGTTTCAGCGGCTTTGATTTCTGCCCGTTTGACCACCATGGCCGCTTTGTTTTGAACCGACAAATAGTAGTATAGCCAAAGGAAAAGCGGAAACCCGTTGATGAAGTAATGGCCTTGACGAATCAAGTATACAAGAATGATAATTGCAAGTCCATTCGACATTACCCACGTTTCGTCATCGATTGCATTCGACTTCAAAATCCAGCTTTTGAACAGCAATAGAATGATTACGGACAAGCCGTAAATGCCTGTTTCTGACATCAAGCGAAGGAACATGGAGTTGGCATCCATTTTATTGAAGTCGATTTGCACAGCACCTTCTTCCTGAGTAAGCGAGTATTTATCGAATGCTGTTGGGTGCCCACCTAGACCGGTGCCGAAAATCGGGTTTCGTTTAAAGTTTTCCCAAGCTATGTGCGAGTTGTTGTACAATACGAAGCTACTGCCGTGGATGTCATAGTCATAGATGTTATCCGTAGTATAAATTTCTATCGTTCCGTCCCAGCGGTCTCGGAACTCCGGAACGTTCTTATAGGAGTAGCTAATCGTTACAGCGAGGAGTGGAATGAAAATTAGTGAGTAACGGACGGTTCCAAGGTTGATGAGAAGGAGGATAATCGTAAAGAACACGGCCAAAATCCCGAGACTCGAAAAGGTCAAAGGGTATACAATCGCTAGAACGATGCTTTGGAATTTGGTTATGAAAACCGGATTTCTTTGAAATAGATTGTAGACAGCTGTGAAGAACGCCGGTGAAATAGTAGCGGCGAAATAGGCCGGTTCTGAGAAGACCGAACTCATGCGCACCCCGAGTCCCCCGAAGCTAGGGTTCCATTTATTGAATATCCAGGTGAAGTTATAGCCTGGCCTAAAGCCTACGGTATATGAAATCAATTGAACTACTCCAATGAGCGTAACGATATAAGCCGAAATCAGGTAGAGCCGAAAAAGTTCTTTTAAATCGAAATCGTAACTCTGCACGATGTAGTGGTAGAATAGGCAGGAGGAAAAGAAACCAATGAAGATTTTAAAGAACTGCTGGGGGTTGTTGTCTCCAGTTGCGATCGATAAAATACCAGCGAAGAACACAGGCATGAACACCAAAACAGGCCATTTCGGAATACCGAACTTGGTAAAAAAGAAAGGCATGTAAAGGACGAAGATGAAGTAGGCCAGGTAAAACTCAAATGGCTGCTTGAAAAACACGTAAGAGAACGCATACAAGCTGGTGAATATGAGAAATATGGAGACCTTCCTAAACATAATTAATCGCGGGCATCATCGCCACTGATAATGGTGGTGAAGGTACGCTTCTTTCGGATAAAAGGATATTCAAGAAAATGATAGCTTAGTGCCGACACTCCCAACGTTAATGGTATGGAGAGTGCGTAGAGCAATGCGCTGTGCCACCCTTCCAGGCGCAAGGGGAAATGAAGCCATGCGTCCAATATGTGAAAAACGAATGCGATGCATATGAGGTGATACATATAAATACCATAGGAAATCTTCCCGAGGTAGTTGAGCACGGTGCCCTGAAGTCGATATGCGCATTGGGGGTTGGTTGCAACGTTGAGAATGATAATTAGAAAAGGCACGCTGAACAAGAGGTAGAGCGCAGAATACAGTTTTACGGGTGTAATCAATACAATCGCCGGTATAGCCGCAAGGGCAAGCCATTGCACGGACTTGAGATAGATCAATTCCAGCAAGTGCTTTCGCTGATAAAACACCCAGCCTGCTCCAATTCCGCCGATGGCCATTGCCTCGAATTTCAAGGAGCCAACGAATCGTTTAAACGTTTCAACCGGCGAGAAGATCATGAGGTCTGGGTTGGGGGGCGGCCCAGGGAAGCAAAAGTGAATGACGAGCAGCGAAATGAGCTTGAAGGCCAACACTCCAATTAGAAAGACCCAAAGTGTTCGCATGGGTCGTTTGCTGTACTTGAGCAGGAGAGGCCACAACAGATAAAATTGTTCTTCAACGCCAATGCTCCACAAATGCCCCAGATTGGGTACCGCCTCCATTACAAAAGCAAAACCCAAATTGGGAAGGAGGAATACATACGAAACGAGATTGAGCCAGTAGTGCTTGAAAAACTCGTCTTCTTGGGAAATCACTTCGAAGAAGGGAATGTGATGCAATACAAAAAAACCCATGATGACGAGGAAATAATAGAGTGGCCAAATGCGCAAAATTCTGCGCATGTAAAATTTCTTTACGGCTACGGTGTCGCTCACGCGCTTTTCCTCCAGCAATAGATAGGTAATTAGAAAACCACTCAGCACGAAAAAGAAAATCACCCCGATATATCCGCCAAACGTTACGAACGGACTTATCCAATGTATGGGTTGAGGCGGTCCTTCTCTCAGAATCGAGCTAAGCGCATTGCCTTGAATCCAAGTGTCGATTTTCAGCCAGAACTTATCACCGTGGAGCATTACCTTTTTGGTGAACTCTACGTGGGTTACCATTACTGCCATAGCAGCAAAGAATCGCAGTGCATTGAGTCCGGGGAAATAGGTTTTAGTCATAAGGCTTCGCGAATTTAATGGCCGACGGATAACTTACCAATGGAATCTATCGTTTGTCGTGCAATATTATCCCAGGTGAACAATGCAATTCGCTCCAGCGATGCTTCTTGCTTGTTGCGAATTTCCGCTGAAGGCATTTCGATAATCGAAGCGATAACTTGAGTAAGTGCGTTCACATTTCCGGGTTCAATAAGCCAACCATTGCTTTGGTCCACAACCGACTCTACGGCGCCTACTGGGGTAGCTACAATTGCCAATCCACGGGCCATGCCTTCCATAATCACGTTAGGCATTCCCTCGGAGTGAGAGGGTGTAACAAGCACTTGGCATTGGTCAAGTATCGCTTGAATTTGCTCTGCGCCGCGCAAGGAGCCGTGGTATTTTATATTGTTACGCTTCAATTGGGTGCTGGATGGAATCGGTCCAATAAAGTGAAATTGAAAGCCCGTCTCAGGCAATGTTTTGAGCGCCTCGTGCAACTCATGAATGCCTTTTCTGCGCTCATTGCGACCGATGAAGCAGAAGTGTATCTCCTTGTTATTTCCTTGGGGCACGGCACGCGCAATCCAGGTTGGGTCAATGCCAGTGGGTATCTCGATTATTTTTTTTCGGGCAACACCCAGCGATTCGATCAGTGTGCTGATTTTTCCACCGTAAGAGAAAACGACATCTGCATGCACGTTGTTCCATTTAACTGGTGAAGAAAGCATCATGTTTTCGAGTCGCATTCGCAGGCCAACAGGAGGTTGAAACATTTCATAACCGTGAAATTTCACTCCGATAGGGGGCATTTGTTTACCTCGTTTTTTCTGTTCAAGAAAATGCCAAGCAGTGAAGCCTTTTGCATAAATGAAATCAAACTCATTCAAACGCGATTCGATGCGTTTGAAAAGCATACTTGAATAGATGTAGGATTCCTTCAAATAATGGCCGGGATACCAAGATGGCGCGGGAAATCGAAGACAAATGGATTCAATATTTTTCATGGCCTCTGCCCCGAAAAGGTTGAGCATGTCTTCACGTTCCGGTAGTTTGTTTTTGCCGGTAACACAATGAAAAAGCGTAACACGATGGCCTTGAAGCGCGAGTTGCTTAGCCAAATTACTGCTGTGCTTTTGCATGCCACCAATTACAAAAGGGGTAATGCCATCGGTAAGGAGTAGAATGTTCATTGGCAAGATCTAAGGATTTGTTTCGCAACTATTTCCCAAGTGTGCTCTTCCATTACCTTCTTATAAAACGATTGCGCCATCCGCGTTCTTTCTTCGGTTTGCTCAAGCATGAATCGCATGCTTTGAGTGAGTGCTTCTGTGGATGCCTCGATGAGCAAACCGTGCTCGCGGTGAAGCATGACGTCCTGAACAGGCACCACATTGGGCGCAATGATGGCTTTGCGCATTGCTCCATATTCGAAGATTTTCACCGGTGAGCCATACCAATTGCTGCGTGCCATGATGGTAATGTCCATGAGTGATAAATAGTCATACACTTTTTGATGGGCAACGTTGCCCGTGAAGTGGATTTTTTTTTCAAGTCCCAATGTCAGAACGCGGCTTTGAAGGTTGGGCAATACTTCGCCGGCGCCAACAATGAGCATGCGTGCGTTGCTGTATTCTTCTTGAAGAGCAGCAAACGACTCAATCATGAGGTCCACACCGTGATAGGGGAAAATGGAACCAACAAAGCCAAACACAACATGGTCGGAGTTCAACTCGTAGAACGCACTTATTTCTCGCTGATGCGCTTGGTCGGGTTGTATGTGGCTTGGATTTACTGCATTGGCAACAACCAAAATGTTTTCCGATTTGACGCTGGTTTTTTCTACCAGGTACTTTTTCATGGCAGAAGAAACAACTACGGTTTTGAAGGCGCTCATCACCTGAGCTTTTTCGTGTTGGTTGCCGCGGAATTGTAGCAAGCTTTTACCTTGCATGTCGGCTTTTTCTTCGGGATACGGCGCGTTCATTTCCACCACATATCGAATTCCAAATCGACTAGCTGTGCGCATACCGGCGCCCATGCCGTAGCAGCTGCGCTCATAAATTAAGTCAGGTTTTTCACGCTCTACAAGTGCGCTCAATCGTGCTTCAACCGACTTGTCGAGTCGCATCATTTGAAGGTCGCGCAGGGTTTCCCATAAAATGGAAGGAATCAGTTTCTTCCACGCTCTTTTTTTAAATGCTATGGCTTGGCCTGTTTCACCCAACGTTTCACCACCTTCAATAAACCGAACAACAGTGTGACCTTCCGATTCGAAGCCGGCAATTACCTCGCGTATGTGCGTGCCCGGTCCACTGGGCGCAGCAAGGTTGATGTGTGGGTGTGGACTGAAGTAAAGAATTTTCATGAAAACAAGGCTAGTAGGTCATCTGCCCGACCATTCGCTGTTTGCGATTGAATGTCGAATGCACTGTTGAACTCCTGTTGTGCGAATGTGCCGCTAAAAAAGGACCGCACTGACTCGGTCGATTGGCCGGAGTGTATACCCAATTTGTTTTGCTCCACAAATTGCGTGGCTTCGCCGGCAGGAGCAATGATAAGGAGAGGTTTTCGGAGCGGCAAGTATTCAAAGAACTTGGTAGTGAGTTCGTTTTTTTTGTTTTCCGGAAGTACTACAAGCAGTGCATCTGCCGATTGCATGATGCTGAAAATGGATTTCCCCACGGGTTCATGCACGCGCACGCAGGAAAGGCTCAAAATGCCAGCAGGCATTTTGGCATGAGTGTATAAGTCAATTTGTATATTTCTCTTTTCTCGAACGTTCCATTCAATGGTTTGCACGAGGGTTCGCAATTGCTCCCATTGCGGTTCACTCCCCACATAAATGTCGCCTGCATAAACAAGGCGAAACGTATCGGGGTCTGTTTGTGTTGACGAGTCTTGTTTGAAATCTTGTGCATCGAAAAAATGCGCAAGCGTAACAAAACGAGCTTGATGCTTGCATTGCGTCTTACTCCAGTCGCAAAGTTGTTTTGTCAAATATTCATAGGGCGTGCATACCACATCGGCTTGTTCGAAAACGAATTTTTGCTTTCGTATTTCAGCATTCATGCGCGAGATTTTCAATGCGGTCATTCCATAATTACGGGCAGTAAGCCATGGGTCGCGGTAATCAACCAATAGCTTAATATGGGGAAATTCGCTTTTTAATTGTGCTGCATTCACCAGCAGATTCCAAGGCGCGCCTGTGGCAATGATTGCATCTATTTTTTCTGTTGCAACTATGTTCCTGCAAATGGGCAACATGGTTTTGTTCCACCCAATAGACTGGTCATAGATTGTGCCTTTTTCACGCCATAGCATGATGCGCTTCTGAGTGTGAAATTTGATTTTACCCATCCACGTTGGTTGAGGATGAGAAAGGGACTTCGGATATTTTCTACCTGCGTTATACGTCCGAATGTTTGGGTGAACTACATCTTGTGTCCAAGGTGATGCAGTCATTCCATCGGGAAAATCGGCTTTTACCACATGCAGTTGATGCCCCTTCAAGGCCATGTATTTCGCCAGTTTAGCCCACCGCCTGCCGCCAATACCCGGGTTGGGTGGAAAGTCGTAGTTGATGAGCAAAATATTCATAGCGCGATTTATGGTTCAGGGTATTCTTCCAGTCTATAATTGCTGAGTCCGGTGCTTGCGAAGAAAGTATCAGCATCCATTTCGCTGAAACGAATCAACATTTCTTCGAGCTCTTGCCGGGTCTTGAAACAGATGGCATTCAACGCGCTCTGATTCATGGGGAACTCATCAATGAACATATTGCCGATGAGGGTTTTGTATCCGCTGTAAAGACGTTCATACAAAATAGTGCTGAATGCAGCTATGGCAATTTCCGCTTTGGCGAAGTGCTGCGATGTTCCTCCAGGCTGTGTAAATATCTCAAATTTATCATGGCCAATGCAGTGCCTGTAGTGTGCTTGCATTTCACTTCTCGATTCAGGCTTCAACTCCCGCGGGTGTGGAAAGATGCGCAACTTCAAATGAGGCTTGTGCTGCACGATGGCGCCGAGCATGCTGAGAATTGCTTCTTCGGCATCACCAATCCGTCCGCCATAATCCGACTGCTTCTCCGCCTTGCGTATCCATTCGCCGTGGCTGTAAAACCCAATGGTACCCGCTTCTTCCCATGCGCAATTGTTTTTGTACTTCGAGTAATACATGTGTGCTTTTTCCGGTGGCCACATGTGATATTGTCCGATACGGATAGTCGAATTGAATTTCTTGATTTCTTCCAAATGATAAGGCGTGCTGAGCGCCAAATGATCGGCTAATAGAATCTTATGATGCGTGGCCAATGGACCGGAAGACGGTATTTTGAAAACGCCTATGTGGCTTTCCCGAAACAGCAGATACATGAAATTGCTATCTACCTCATACGGTAAAAAATCATAGACCATATGAATGCGATTCCTTTTGGAAAACTGAAGCATCGCGGCAATTTCAGGTACTTCGGCAATAGTTAGCGCAAGTGTGCTTCGATATGTACTTGTGAGGCATCGAAGCGATTGGCTCAGAGCAAAAGGAAGCCACGTGAAAAGGAGGTTCCATTTGCCGTAATCACCGAGCGACATATGATCGCGATCGATGTAGGTGTGCAAATCGGTTTTGCCCGATCGTGTGATGTACTGAATGATATCAGCAGAGTTTTTAGTGCTGCTTATAACGATGGAATCGGCTCCGTTGGTTATACTAGTTCTTCCTTTTCCCTCCGATAGTATGCGTCGAAGAGTGCGCACTAACATGCGAAAACCGATTAGTCGATCATGTTTATCAGAATCGAGTAATCGATAGGAAGGATATTCGAATAGACAAACAGCAGCGAGGTATTCCTGAGAATTTTTCTCGTTACCGGACCACGCCTTTTCTATCTCATGATATTTACGAATGACGCTTCGCAGCTCATTTGTCATAGCCCAGTACTTTCCGGATACGTTCGAATTCGAAGGCGGTGTTTTTAATTTCCATTAAATCATTCATGTCCATGCTTCCCAAGTGGGCTTTTTCAGTTTCGTACTGAAAAGACTTGCGCACGGTAAAGTGTTTTTCCAAATACTTGGCGCCGTGGGCTGCCGCAAACAAAGCACCTGCATTGCCCAATGTATGGTCGCTGATTCCGTGGAAAATTGAATTCCCGAAATCAGGCATGGAAAACTCATCCACACGTGTAGGGTACTTCACTACGCAATACAGGTAGATGGAGTGATCGTGTTTTTCGATTTCATCCGGATTTGAATCAGAGGGAATGCTCACGAAAGTGGGCTTTTTGTGGCTCATGATGGCTGCAGTAAGTTCCGGAAACTCCTTGTGCATGCGTGCAGCAACTTTCAAGTAGGGTAGGTCCAGTTCCAGGCACCAATCCAAACGGTCCATCGTAAATGGAGTCGCAAAGAGGGGGATTCCAATTGTATTAGCATAATCATGCAGTCGCTTCAAGCCATCTTTGCTCAATTCCAAATAGGCGCGCTCTGCACCAAATTGAGTGGCTGTGTAGAGTTGAACCTTGATTGCATCGGCTCCGGCAAGCTTGCTTTGGAGAATCATTTGTTCAGCTACAGCAAGGCTGCCGCCGTGTTGAGGGAAAATTTCAGAGATAACAAACATAATTGGACTGGTTTGGTTGAGAAGGGTCAAAAGTAAGTGATTTGAAGTCAAAAGCACTTTCCCCAAATGACAAGTTCTAGCGATTAAACAATTGCGTAACTCGTTGCACATCTATGCACGTATCTTTGGGGCGAAATCTGAACCTTATTTGCCATGTCAACCGACATAAAAATCAAAACACTTGCTTCCGAAAAGGAACTTACAGGACGCGCTAAAGCCGCTTATGCACTGCGCAACTGTCCAATCCCCGACAATGAAATTCTGGCTAATGCAGGATTGTTTCTCAAGCGTCAGGAGCTAACGAAACATTTGTTCTTCGCTGAGCTTTACCAAAAGCATATTTTACCTGTGCATGGTGTGATGATGGAGTTTGGTGTGCGCTGGGGTCAGAACCTTGTCACTTTGAGCAATCTGCGAGGTCTTCTAGAACCGTTCAATCACAACCGAAAGCTTATTGGGTTCGATACGTTCGAAGGCTTTCCGGTTCTTTCCGGAAAAGACGGTGGGCATGAGATTATTGCCAGCGGTTCTCTTTCGGTGACAAACGGATATGAAAACTACTTGCAAGATTTACTCGATTTTCACGAAGGTGAAAGTCCGTTGAATCACATCAAGAAAACGTCACTTCGCAAGGGCAATGCAATTGTTGAGCTTGAAAAATACCTCGCAGAGCATCCCGAAACCATCATTGCTTTCGCATGGTTCGATATGACTTTGTATGAACCAACTTATAAGTGTCTTGAGCTAATCAAACCATACATTACAAAAGGAACAGTGATTGGTTTCGATGAATTGAATGACAAGGAATTCCCTGGCGAAACAGTGGCAGTGCGCGAGGCACTTGGCTTGAGCAACGTGCGCATTGAACGCAATAAGTTCAGTGGTGCACAATCCTATGTTATCGTTGAATAAGGGGCTTACTATGCATCCTCATCAAGAATCCGTTGCCAGTTGTAATTTTTGTTTAGCCGAAGCCTCTCGGGTGATGTATCATTTCGAGAAGGAATTCTATCCGCATGCTGCCTATACCACTTTTCCATGGGATGGAAACCACCGTGCTGAATTGACCATTGTGCAATGCAATGCATGCGGCTTGGTTTATCAAAACCCACGTTTTAAGGCTGAGCATCTCGGTGATGTGTACACGGTGATGGATGCAAAGCCAATTGATCTCGAGGGAGCTGTTGCAGCGCACAAATTCAAGCCGCTTATTGATATAATTAAACGCAATGCTAAGCCTAAGGCGGGCGAAAATCCGGTGAGTATCGATATAGGGACGCGCTACGGTTTGCTGCCGGAAGTGCTTCGTCGAGAGGGCTTCAATGCGTATGGTGTTGAGTTCAATGCAACCTGCGTAGAGGCCGCTCGTGTAAGTGGTTTCCGCAATGTGTTTCAGGGTACTATTGAAAGTGTACCCGGCATGATGGAAAATCAAGGGTTGAAGCGATTGCAGCTAATAACGATGACTGACGTAATTGAGCATTTGCTCGACCCAATGTCCGACTTGAAATTGTTGGCGCAGTTCCAGGAAAGTGGCGACCATATGGTCATACAAACAATTGATGTTTCGTCGTGGGGTCGACGACTATTTGGTAAATGGTGGTATCATTTTCATGCACAACATACCTACTACTTCGACATACCGATGCTGCGTAAATATTACGATGGTATAGGCTATGATGTTGTCGATGTGTTACAAGTAAAAACGCTCAATAATCTGACGTTGCTTCCTTCTGTGTGGAAGGCATTTCAGCGACACAAATCACGCAGAACTGAGGCGTTGAAAGGAAATGTACCGACAGAAAAAGCGTGGTACGCAGCCGACAAGCCAACGTTATTCGACATCATCACGATAGTAGCTCGAAAGCGTTAGTTCGCAATCTTCTGAAGATCTTCCAAGGTGTGCACGTCAATATTAGGGGCGACTATAAATCCGCAATGTGCACTTAGAAATTCATTAAAAAGCGCATGATACCGCACCAGTCGAAAGGCTGCGTTTTGAACGCCGTTTTCGTCTGTGCTCATTACCTCCCAAAGGTTGTGCTGTGTCATGAGCGCATGTGCGGCTTGCAATTGCTGAGCGGAAATTTGAGGAGAATTGGCTTGAGCAACTATCACAATATCATCGCGTTCTAACGTACCCACTTTTGTGTCATTAACGGCTTGCCGAATTGCAACGATTTTCGGTGTCTTGTCATCGGCAAGATTGGAAGGTCGCAAAAGCCCTGTTGCACCGATTGCTTCAGAAGTCTTCAGAATTTCAAGATCATCACTGCTCACGAAAATGCCGTCGATGAATGAACATTGCTTGCAAGCATCAACCGTATAAGCGATGAGCGGCTTGCCATTAAAAGGGTGAATGTTCTTTTTCGGAAGGCGCTTGGAGCCGCCACGAGCAGGTATTATGACAATCGTTCTCATAGGTGATTGAGCATGTCGTTGGTAATGATTTCGGCGCCATTCGATGCAATTTCATGTTCGCTCATCATGCTCTTAATCATGTTGTATTCATGCTTCAGGAACGAAGGTAAATAACTACCTAGCATGCTTTCAAATGTGTGCATGGAAATGAAAGACCCCAGATGTTGTTTTTTCAGCAAAAGAATGTTCTCGTTCATTTCCGGATTCATCGCCTCGCCAATGAGAAGCATTGGGGTTCGTAAACCGATACACTCCGATATTGTATTGAATCCTGCGCGACCAATTACGAGGTCCATGTTGGCTACATAGTCAACCATCAACGCTTCCTGAGGGATGTGTCGCACGTTGGCCTGGTCGGTTTCAAATTTCGATGAAACGAAAAAGAGAAAATCATCGAGTGCTGCAACAGATTCGAGCGCTCTGCGAATAGACTCGCTCAAAACACCCGCTCCGCTATCCATGATGAGCACTTTGAATTTGCCGTCTTCATCTACTTCCTTGTGGTCAATTTT
>CAMAYP010000052.1 GCA_945862415.1 Chryseobacterium gleum
GGCAACTACAACGAAGCCATAACGGATCTGAAAGAGGTAGTAAAAAGAGGCGGTAATGCCGGCGCTGAGAGCAAGTACATTATCGCCAGCTCCTATTACTCCCAAGAAGAATTCAAATCTGCGGAAGCTGAAATCTTCCAACTAATCGAGAAGTTCTCTGCTTTCGATGAATGGAAATACAAAGGCTTCTTGCTTCTCATCGACGTGTACATTTCGTTGAAAGACTACTTCCAGGCGCACGCCACCATCAACGCCATCATGGAAAACGTGACCGAGTCGTGGGTAATCGATGCTGCAAATGCCAAGAAAGCCACCCTCGATCAGTTGGAAAATCCAACCCCAACAGAACCATCCGTTAACGAAGTAGAAATTGACTTGCAATCAACACCGGAAAACCAGTAAGCCAACGCATGAAAAACATCCTTTCCATACTACTAATCGCCTTTTGCGTAGCATGCCAAACGCTAGCTTGGGGACAAACAGACACAACTAAAACGCTGGAATATGAATTTCAGATTGAAGGCAATCGCCGTTTGTTTCTGCGCGATGCGAATAAGGTGACCGTATGGCCACAAACGAAAGACAGTGTTGTGCAGATGACGCGCATCCAATACACCACACTCCCCACACCTACGGCCATTACCATTGAGCCGCGTCTTATTCCGGCAGCAAAAATCAACGTCGAGGAAAAACTGGGATACCTCTATCGCGGATACATCAAAGCCGGTTGGGGCAGTTACAACACCACTCCTGTCGACTTCTACTTCACCGATGGGCGTTCCAAAAAGGGCACATACGGCGTGCATTACCAGCTCTTGCGCGGCGACGGTGTGGTGCTCAACGACGACGACCGAATTCCGGACAGATACAGTGATAACCGCGCACAAGCATGGGGCAAATGGTTTTTCAAGAAAACACAGCTCGTAGGAAAAGTAAACTGGGAAAGGAATGTCAATCATTGGTACGGACTGAATTTGGACAGCGCCGCTTATGGCAGACCGGATGACACTCTATTGCTCGCCAGCATTCAGCAGCGCATGAATACGATCGGTGGTGGCCTCTCCTACCTCAGCTACCAGCGCGATACAGGCGATTTCAACTTCAATGCAGACCTTGGGTTGCGCAACACAAAGGACATTAACAACAACTCTGAAACACACTTCAATGCGCAGGCGCATGGCCGCATGCTCAAAGACAGCACACTCTACATGGCCGACATAGGTGTGAACTACAACACGTTCGATTTTTTTGGCCCACTCCTCACAGGCGCGATATCCGAAAATTACGCGAATCTAGCAACGGATTCCATCTTCGAAAACCGCAACTCCGAAAACGCCATCATCAAGGTTGTTCCCTCGGCTAGCACCACCTGGAAAGGCCTGCGAGTGAAGGTTGGCGCCGGTATTTACTTCGATGTGCGCAGCGAACAAAAAGGACACTTCTACCCACTGGCAGAGGTGAGCTACAGCATTCTCAACGGAACCATCGTGCCATTCGCAGGATTCAAAGGCAATATGGAACCAACAACCTACCTATCGCTCTACCGCCAAAATCCATTCATTCAGAGCTTCCCAAATCTGAAAAATCTCAACAACAAACTGGATGCGTATGTCGGAATCGGAGGCGCTATTTCACAAACACTTAGCTATAAAGCAGGATTCAATTACCGCAGATACGGCAATTTCGCCTATTTCATCAATGACAGTATTACATCCACAACAAACAACTACTACAGCTGGGGAAATGTATTTAGCGTTGCCTATGAAGACCTCACGAGCTACAACCTCTATGGCGAGCTTGCCTTGTATGCCGGCGAAAAGTGGAAGGCCAATGCCCGTGTAGACTTCTTTAAATACCAAACCGACACCTCCAACTACGCATGGCATCAGCCGGGGCTGCGTATTTTGGCCAACGGGCAATACAACTTGAAAAACAAGTTTATCATTAGCACCGACATATTCTACATTGGTTCACGTTGGGCCAAATCGACCGTTCCTGTATTTGGCTACGACGAGATAAACGAAATTACCAACGGATCACAAATCAGCTACGAGTACAAGCTAAAAGGCTTCCTCGATGCCAATTTCAAAGTAGAATACCGCTACAACAAACGCCTCTCTGCTTGGGTGCAACTCAACAACGCATTTGGACTAAAATATCAGCGCTGGGGCAGCTACCCTGTGCAGCAGGTGATGGCAACGCTGGGGGCGACGTACGCTTTCTAAGGGCGGGGTGCGAGGTGCGAGGGACGAGGCTTCAGCCGGGTATTTTAGCCAACGGTTTTTGCTGGATATTTAGCCCATCGCTTCAGCCGTGGGAAATTGAGTAAAAATCCATAGCCTGAACAGCATTTTCTTCCAGAGAAAAACCGGATTCCCGAATCCGATGATTTCTGCAGTAAAATCAAGCCCTCCCGAACGGTCTCGAATTGTGAAAAAATAGGTGTTTTTTGACGCCTTTTCATTGCCCATTTGGCTATTATCTGACGTATATTCGTGCACCTCAAAAAAACGTCCTAATCAGGGCTATTTTTCAAGGAAATCACCTCAACTCTAATTCGTATTAAAAAGTGGAAGAAAGCACAGTTATGAGCGAAGAAACCAAGTTAGCGTCGGGCTATACAGCCGCCAATATTCAAAGTTTAGAAGGAATGGAACACGTGCGCATGCGTCCGTCGATGTACATCGGCGATACAGGCGTTCGCGGATTGCACCACCTCGTATATGAAGTGGTGGACAACTCCATCGATGAAGCCTTGGCAGGACATTGCGACACCATTCAAGTACACATCAACGAAGACAATTCTATTACTGTTAGCGACAACGGACGTGGTATCCCCACCGACATGCACGAGAAAGAAAAAGTGTCGGCATTGCAGGTTGTAATGACCAAGATTGGAGCAGGTGGTAAGTTCGACAAAGGTTCCTACAAAGTATCCGGTGGTCTTCACGGTGTGGGTGTGAGTTGTGTAAATGCACTGTCAACCCATCTCCACGCTACAGTTTACCGCGATGGTAAAATAACGGAGCAAGAATACAGCATCGGAAAACCGTTGTATGCCGCTCGTGAAGTAGGTCCTACAGATAAGCGAGGTACAACAGTTACCTTCAAGCCGGATGATTCGATTTTCGATATCACCGAGTACAACAGCGCAACGCTGGCAACCCGCCTGCGTGAACTTTCGTTCCTCAACAAAGGCATTAAGCTTACCCTTACGGATAAGCGTGAAATAGCCGAAGACGGTGCTCCCACAACTGAAACGTTTTACTCGGAAAACGGATTGGAAGAATTCGTGAAGTTCTTGGACGAAACACGTCCGCCTATTATCCAGAAAATCATTCACATGGAACGCACCGACGGCGACATTCCCGTTGAAGTGGCCATGGTTTACAACGACTCTTATAACGAGAACATTCACTCGTACGTAAACAACATCAATACACACGAAGGTGGTACTCACCTCAGCGGTTTTCGCCGAGGTCTTACCACAACGCTCAAGAACTTCGCTGAAAAAAGCGGATTGCTCGAGAAACTGAAAATTGAGATTTCACCCGATGACTTCCGAGAAGGGTTGACGGCTGTTGTTTCGGTTAAGGTTGCTGAGCCTCAATTTGAAGGTCAAACCAAAACCAAACTCGGCAACAAAGAAGCCGTTGCTCCCGTTAGTCAGGTGGTGAGCGAAATGCTCGAGGCTTATCTTGAGGAAAATCCTTCCGATGCCAAGCAAATAGTACAAAAAGTAGTTCTCGCAGCTCAAGCGCGTCATGCGGCTAAGAAGGCACGCGAAATGGTGCAGCGTAAAGGTGTTGGCGGTGGAGGCGGATTACCCGGCAAGCTGGCAGACTGCGCAGAGAAAGATCCAAAAAAATCGGAACTGTTCCTGGTGGAGGGTGACTCTGCTGGTGGAACAGCGAAACAAGGTCGTGATCGTCAATTCCAAGCCATTCTGCCCTTGCGTGGTAAAATCCTCAATGTCGAAAAAGCCCAGCAGCACAAGGTTTTCGAAAATGAAGAAATTCGAAACATGTACACAGCGCTTGGTGTAACGATTGGAACAGAGGAAGATTCGAAAGCGCTCAACCTTGCGAAACTACGCTATCATAAAATCGTGATCATGTGCGATGCCGACATCGACGGTTCGCACATCGAAACGCTTATCCTTACGTTCTACTTCCGCCACATGAAAGAACTCATTGAGCGCGGACACATCTACATAGCCACTCCTCCACTCTACCTCGTGAAGAAGGGCAACAAAGCCACGTATGCGTGGAACGATGAACAACGCGATGCGATCATTCAGGAAATGAAAGGATCAACCGACTCAAACGTGAACGTGCAGCGCTATAAGGGTCTCGGTGAAATGAACGCCGAACAGTTGTGGGAAACCACCATGAATCCGGCTTACCGCACCCTGCGCCAGGTAACCATCGACAACGCAGCTGCATGCGACCATATCTTCTCCATGCTCATGGGCGACGAAGTGCCACCGCGCCGTGCCTTCATCGAAGCCAATGCGAAGTATGCGAAGATTGACGCGTAGCGAGGTGCGAAGTGCGAAGTGCGAGGTGTGAAGGACAACGACCAGTTTACTAACCCTCGAATCGAAACAAAAAAGGGCTCACTTAAAATGCTAAGTGAGCCCTTTTTTGTGCTTCGCACATCGCAAATCGCACCTACTTCACAAATTCCCTCCCCTCCACATTCAACACCTTCGTGTACTTCTTCAAGGATCGAAGTGTAATGAAAAGAACGAATGAAATAGCAAGAGCGAACATCCAAAAAGGAGTGATGATTTCCTGCCAAATCGCAAAGCCATAATGCACATAATTCTTCATCGCATCAAGAAGGGCGAATGAAAGAAAGATGGCGAAGAAGCCATTGTATTCGCGCTTGAGCACATTGCGCATGGAGAATTCAACACCCGACGATTTCCATTGCGTGATACGAGGCCAAAATGCAGGCACCTTATCAGACCAGTCGAGATAGGTTTGGCCAAACTTCTTGCGAAGAAAAAACTCTTCCGCAAACATGATACGCTCGTAGTACACCCAAAACAGCAACGAGCAAACAAATGTAAACCACCAGTTGCCCACATAAATGATAATACCCAGCCACATGAAGAAATTACCGAGGTAAAGCGGGTGACGTACAACAGAATAGATACCCTTTGTATTTAGTACCTCTGCAACCTGACCTTCTTTGGTATTGCGACCACTGGTGCCCTTTGGAGTGTAGCCAATCGTGATGGCGCGGATGAGCTGACCAAACAACGACACGCCGATGCAGACCCACGCCCATGTAGCGTCAAACGTCGGCATATGATAATCGGCTTCAAGCACTATGACAAATGCTGCCAACACATAGAGAACTAAGGGTAAAAAACTCCGCCAACGAAACAGCCAATTGCCGGAACGATCAAATTCTTCGATTAATGCCATGGCGCAAAAGTAGCAAGTATTTAATCCGCCCAAAGGGCCTTGTTTACAGCAATTTCTCCTTGAGCGCCTTGCTCACGGCCTCTGCTAGAGAATGCACATGCAACTTCTCGTAGATCTTGCGAATGTGTGCATTCACCGTGTGAAACGAGATGTGCTCCTTATCTGCTATCATCTTATAGCTCAAGCCATCAACTAATAGTCCCAGCACATTCTTTTCGCGTTCTGTCAGCGCATACTGATTTTGAGTAACCGGTGTTGACTGAAAAAACTTCAGCATTTTGAGGGCCATTTGAGGCGACAAAGGGGCACCGCCTTGAACAACCTCGCGAATAGCTCCTATTATCCTTTCGGGATCCGACTTTTTCAGCAAATATCCCGATGCCCCGGCCTTAATACTCTCAAACAAATTGTCATCGTCTTCATAGACGGTTTGCATCAGGACCAATACATGCGGAAACTTCTGCTTGATTCTCTTCACTCCCTCTATTCCATTTACCCCGGGCATTTCAATATCCATGAGCACTACATCCGGCTTGGATTCATCAACGTTCTCAATCGCATGTGTGCAATCTTCAAATATTCCGACACATTCCATATCGTCATACATCTCCAGCAAATAGCGCAGACTGTCACGTCTATCCTTACTGTCATCAAAAATGATTACTCGTGTGGCCATATTTCGTTTGGGGGTTATGATTGCACCTTTAGGTTGCAAAGGGAATCAATTTTAACCGGGCATTCTATCACTAATTGTCGCTATTTCAAAAGATGCGCGAAGCTCTGTTCCCTTCGCTATTTCACTGCGAATAAGAAGTGAACCGCCAAGTGTCTCTGCCCGCTGGCGCATGCTGTTCAGCCCATTTCCCAATTTTGGATGATTCAGATCGAATCCAGCCCCATCATCTTGAATGACCAACCATAGAAATTCATCCAACACGCGCAATTGCACATGCACTTGACGACAACCTGCATATTTGGCTATGTTGTTTATCGCCTCTTTATAGATGAGGTAAATATTTCGGCGAGCAGTCATTGTGGGTTGAATCTTCTCTGCATTCTTATCGATAGCATAATCAACCTCAATATCCAATGGGTCTAACACCTCACCTGCCTGCGACTTCATGCGAAAAACGATGCTTTCTACATTATCGTTCTTGGGATTAATGGACCAAACGATGTCGCTCATGCGATCCATCATTCCAGAACTACTGAGGTTAATTCGTTCTATCAATCGCATCGATTCGGCCGGATCGTCATGAAATTTCTTTTGCGCAGCTCCACTATAAATGCGAATACTCGATAGTGATGCACCAATATCGTCGTGCAGATCAGAGGCAATTCTATTTCGCTCTTCCGAAATGGCCATAATTCTATTTTCTATTGCGCGCATTTCAAACTCAAGTTCGTTTTTGCGAAGTTGTTCCTTGTGCTCAAGCTTTGAAATCCGATGACGCTGCCGGAAATAGATAAATACAATCGGTATGAGAATAACCAGCAGAACCGATAAGATTCCCAAAAAAACGGCCCTGGTATTCTGGAGTTCAATTTGGCGTTTCTGGACTGCATCCTGCTCTTTAGCCAATGCCAAACGCTGATTCTTTTCATAATAATCTTTCAGGGTTAGCAATCGCTGATTCTGTTGCTTTTCAGTTAAGTTCTTTTGCAGCAGCTTCCAACTCCGCATCAACTCTCCACCCTTTTCAAGAGCATTGAATTCAATACACAAATCGGAAGCAGTTTCCAGGAAATCACTTCGCGCAAAATCAGTATTATATGAATTATCCAACTCAATTAACCCTCGATCCATCCATTCAAAAAGCGATGCCTTGTCCTTCAAACCCGCAAAAATTCGCATGTTGGTTGTGTAGAGTGTAACCACCAAATCACGATGTTGGGTGCTATCCACCAATTGCAAAGCCTGCTCTACCGATGTCTTCGCACTGTCAAATTCTTGCTTTTGAAGCCAGGCCTCTGCCAATGTCCAGTGAATGATTGCTTCACCTCGAATTCGTTTCAATTGACGTGTTTCCTCGAGTCCCATGCGCGCATATGCGAAAGCACTATCCGGCATTTGCAACTTCAAAAAACACTCTGCTGCATTGGCCAACACTTGATAACCATAACTCAAATAATCGAACTCGTGATATCTGATAAGACCTATGGCATTTCGAAAATGACCTAAGGCGACATCATGCTTATCCATACTCATGAACATGAGTCCAACCAAATTCTCGGAACTGCCGATGAGTGTATCGTTCTTCATCGCATTCGCGATTTCAAGCCCCCTGAGCGCACTTGATAATCCTAGATCGAACAATGCGTTGTAGTACATTATCTCGGCCTCATAACTGAGCAAGTAATACAGATCGACATCGCTATAAGTAACATCGGTTTGAGAAAAGGCCTCATTTAAAACAAACGCTGCAGAATCGTAAGCACTTCGACTCATGAAATCGGAGGAAAGAGCAATTACACGACCTACTTCGGGTGATAGATTTCCGGGCTTTTGCTGAGCAATTCCATTCGAAAAATGGAGAAGGCTCAGCGCTAGTAGTATGGTCGATATCCGGTACATAGAAAGCGAAAAATAAAACAAAGTGAATTGAATTTCACAGCTGACAATTATTTGTTATCCCTGCGCTGTCCGTTCTAAATTGCTCCTTCGTAATAATTCGAGAAATGGGAAAAAACGTCCAATCGCTTCTGCTTGTATTTATCGCTCTGTGCTGCAACGCATCCATGCTGCAAGGGCAATATGAATCTTCATCTTTCACTCTGACAGGCATTGGCGCCACTACACCCTTCGCGCGCGACTATCAATCACTTTCGGTCAACCCGGCCAACCTCGACATGGAAACTGGCTACGACCGGAAGACAACGCTTGGATTCTTTGATTTAACGGCATCGCTGCACACGGAGCTGCTAACTAAAGAGCAACTCTTCAATGGATTCACTTCAAAAACAAGAACACAGCCTCTCTCCTTTAGCGAACAAATGGACAAGGTGGATGAACTGACCATGAAGCCGACTGTCATCGATGCCGACCTTCTAACCATCGGTGCTTCCTTTCGAAGCGAAAAAATCGGGGCCTTTGCCTTTACCATGCGCGAGCGCTTCGACTTCTATTCACGCATCGATCGAACGCTCACCGAACTTCTATGGCTGGGAAATCAATCTTCCTACTTCGACTCACTAATAGTCCAAGCTTCTTCCGGAGCAGACTCCATCATTGCGCGTCCGGAAAACTTTGATCCTTCGCAATACAACATCCTTTCGGCCTTCATCTCATCCGCCCAAGCACTTTCCAGTCAGCAACTTCTAGGTAATACAGCTATCGGACTTAGTTGGCTTCAAGAGTTCAATTTTGGCTATGGCAAACGCATTATCAAAAACGCAGATTTCGAATTTCATCTGGGAATAGGCGCAAAGTATCTGCTTGGCCAGGGCATTATCGAAATCAATGGGGAAAAGAAAGAGGCCTTTTGTGCTCTTTCTCCGTTGCTTAATCCATTCGAGACTTCCGAGCAAAATCCATCTTCCCTTCCATCTGACGCATCCAAGTTAAAGCCGGTTGGACAGGGCTTCGGTATTGATATTGGCGGCACATTTCTTTTCAAACAACACTTCATTATCAATGCTGCTATCAACGACATTGGGCAGATGCGCTGGGATGGTAATCTCTTCGAACTAGGCACCGGAAAGATCACCGGATTTGACGAAGTCGGAATCGAAACACTCGAACTAAACTCAGTCCTCAATTCCTTCGATGGACTCGATGCTATTCTTAATTGGAAAGGATCAGAATCGCACATTACCCGCCTCAATACCACCGCGCGATTGGGATTAGGATTTGAAGAACTGCAAAAATTCCGAATCGGATTCGATGTAATTGCACCCATGAACGACAACAAGGCGAACATTCAGCAATCTGCAATTAACGTAGGAATAGAAGTATCGCCCTGGCCCTGGCTTCACCTGCAAACAGGCTTCTCGGATGGTGGCAACTACGGCCGCCGCATGCCCGCCGGCATCTATTTTACCGTGGGTCAAGGTGCATATGAAATGGGCGTTGCCACGCGTGATGTGCTCACCTATTTCAACAACGACAATCCAACGCTTTCCATGGCTTTAGGTTTTTTAAGATTCCGTTTCTAATTCAAAAGCAATGAACTGTCGGCGGTGTGCGTTGTTTTCAAAACGAAAGACACTTATGAAATTTTCAGTTCTCTATGCCGCGCTCATTGCCACACTCAGTGCGTGTTCTCAAACCCATCCTAATCCTAAAAAAATCGATCTTCCTGCTATGAACCCTACCTCCGACTCTGTTGAAACTGCGACTTTCGGCGCAGGTTGCTTTTGGTGTGTGGAAGCCGTTTACCAACAAGTGAATGGCGTGCTCAAGGTTGAAAGCGGCTATGCCGGCGGTGCCATAAAAAATCCGTCTTACAAAGAAGTGTGCACCGGCAGAACAGGCCACGCCGAGGTTTGTCAGATCACTTTCGACCCGCGCGTGGTCAATTACAATCAATTACTCGAAGTGTTCTTTGGCACACACGACCCCACAACTCTTAACCGACAGGGTGGCGACGTGGGAACGCAATACCGCTCTTCCATCATGTACCACAGCGAGGCGCAAAAAGCGTCGGCTGAACTCGCTATTCAAGCAGCCAATGCAAGCGGAAACTGGTCTGATCCCGTGGTTACGGAAATAGTTCCGATTGACACGTTCTACCGCGCAGAGGATTATCACATGGACTATTTCACCTTGCACGGTGAGCAGCCCTACTGCCAAATGGTGGTGCGCCCGAAAGTGGAGAAATTCAAAAAGACGTTCTCAGAATACATGAAAAAGTAAGCTTACTTCATGGTACGGTTGGGGCGAATGATAATCTCGCTGATTACTCCTCCTGCCGATGCTTCAATAGCATGTAATATCTGCTCGGCTATCATTTCCGGTCTCAGCCCTGCTGCGAAATAATCTTTGTATTGTTCGAGCATCTGCGAATTGCTGGTGCTGTTGATGAAAGGGGTATCTACGGAACCCGGACTGATGGTGGTTATGCGCAATTTATCGGGCAACTCCAGTCGCAAGCTGTCGCTGATGGCTATCAACGCGTGCTTCGTAGCGCAATAGACTCCTGAATTCGGAAATACCTGATGGGATGCCAACGAACCCAAATTGATCACGTGTCCGCGGGATTCAACCAAAGCGGGTAAGGCTGCGTGAATGCAATTCAATACGCCCTTCACATTCACATCAACCATGGTATGCCACTCTTCGATTTTACCTCCAACAAGCGTGTCGAAGTACCCCAAACCTGCATTGTTGATGAGCACATCGATACTACCGAATGCCTCGGTAAATTTCTGAATGGAGGCCTGCACTTCTTCATAGCGCGTTACGTCGCAGGTAAGAACCAGGCATCGATCGCCAAGCTCTGCAGCCAACGCATTCAATTTATCGGTGCTGCGCGCCATCAATCCCAAACGATATCCTTTTGTATACAACAAGCGCGCGGTCGCTGCGCCAATACCCGAGCTCGCCCCGGTGATGAGAATGTTTTTCATGCTGCAAAGATGAGGAAAGTGAATGGTGAAATGGTGAAATGGTGAAATGGTGAAATGGTGAAGTAGTGAAATGGGGAATGGGGGAATCGCACACCTAGCTCTGGTTGGCAGCGTCAAGCTTCTGGTAATTAGTACTCAGTAATTAGTACTTTCAAAAGCACAGGACTTGTATTGCACATCCGTTGTGCATGAAAAAAAACCGGACCCCATTCGGAATCCGGTCTTGTTTATCAGTTTAAGCGCAACGGGTCACATCACAACCCGAGGTATCGTAGTTCAATTCAGGCAATGATAGAAGGTTGGATACCCCCAATCATTCTCGCTCAACTGAATGGCTTCAAACCTTTTGATGTTGATGCGAATCTTGCATCGACGATCATTTGAGTATGGTTTTTTTTTCATAGGTGAAGAAAAATAAAGTTAGGTCGAGTGGTTTAACGCGACCGCTCCTTATAAGGTTACACCCATGCTTGAAAAACTGTGAGAAACCCTCTATAATCCTATACTCCTACAATCCTCCTTGGGAATTAATAGTTGAAAGTTAAAGGTTGAAAGTTGAAGGTTCAGGTAAGCCAACCTGCAACCTTCAACCTGCAACTTTCAACCTGCAACCGAGATAACCGCCGATATTCAATGTCCCGCGAAAACCCCGTCTGCCAATTGAACCGATGCACGAAATGCATCATCATTCAGTCCGAGCTCCACGCCGATATGTTGCAAATGACCAATCATCAGCTCCGTCGGCATATTACCCGTGAGCTTGTCCGTCGCCATGGGGCAGCCTCCCCAACCTTTGATAGCTCCATCAAATCGTTTGCAACCGGCCTGCAAGGCAGCTTCCAATTTTTCGATGCAACGATCGGGTGTAGTATGCAAATGAGCGCCAAACTCAACCTGGGGCAAGGATGGAATGAGTGCATTGAACAAGGCACCTATTGTATCAGGCGTGCCTACTCCAATCGTATCGCTGAGTGCCAATATGCGCACGTCAAATTCCCTATACAGACGCTCACACCATTGAACAGCCAACTCCGGACTCCAAGCATCACCGTAGGGATTTCCGAATCCCATCGATACGTATACCACCAACTCCTTATGGTTCTTGGCGCAGATATCTGCCAACTCTCCTACCCGACCTAACGATTCTTCTATTCCGGCATTGGTATTTCGCTGCTGGAAAGTTTCTGAAATGGAAAACGGATATCCCAGGTACTGAATCTCACCAAACTCCACTGCGTCCTGAGCTCCGCGTGCGTTGGCTACTATGGCCAATAACTTTGACCTGACACCGACCAAATCAAGCTTCGAAAGCACCTCGGCTGTGTCGCGCATCTGGGGTATGGCCTTCGGCGAAACAAAACTACCGAAGTCAATCGTATCGAATCCCACACGCAACAATTGGTTGATGTAGTTCACCTTAGCTTCTGTCGGAATCCATTCACTGATTCCCTGCATGGCATCGCGCGGACATTCGATAAACTTGAGGTCGTTCATGGTTTCAAAAGTAATACTGAAGATTACAAAGTACGGATGACGAATTAAGGATAAGCCGTGGGCTGTTTTGCGGTATATAGAAGGAATACCCTTAATCCGCATGTCCGCTCATCCATTCGCACATCGCACATCGCACTTAGCCCTTCGCACCTAGCCACTTCTTCCGATACTCCCCATCCGCGTCATACTGCTTCGCCTGCTTGTGCACATCAAAGTAGCGATTGCCTCTAGGGTCGTTGCCAACCCCAGCCAAATAGGCCCAATTACCCCAGTTGCTGGCTACGTCGTAATCAATCAACTGTTCTTCGAAATAGGCTGCGCCTCGGCGCCAGTCCAGTTTCAAATCATTGCATAAATAACTGGCAACTATCTGCCTGCCGCGATTGCTCATAAAACCGGTTGCGCGCAGCTCATTCATATTGGCATCCACAAAGTCGACACCCGTCGTGCCGTTCACCCATCGTTCCAAAGCCTTCATATCATCCATCGTTTTCGGTGGTCTTTGCTGTATACCTCCCTTCTGAAAAAACTTGGACTTATGCTTCTTCATGGCAAAGCGGAAATAGTCGCGCCATATCAACTCGAAAATCAACCAATAGGTGGAATCGTTGGCGCCGTGGGTGCTTTCGTAATCCTTCACCATGAAATATATCGTGCGCGGGGAAATACATCCCATGGCCAGCCAAGGAGAAAATTTCGATGAATAATCGGCCCCCAACAATCCGTTGCGTGTTTCCTTGTATTGTGACAAACAACCGGAACCGAGCAGGTAATACTGCGCTCGTTTCAAAGCCTCCTGCTCT
Source organism: Chryseobacterium gleum (assembly GCA_945862415.1). Lineage (GTDB taxonomy): Bacteria > Bacteroidota > Bacteroidia > Flavobacteriales_D > Sanyastnellaceae > JAIBBG01. Next base: position 13,304 of record CAMAYP010000052.1, read on the forward strand.
CCACCGCGAAACTGCATCACTGCTCGGTCATCGAACAGCGGCAACTCAACCTGCAGACTTTTCAGGTCCGGTATACGTGTTGGCTTCAAATCGGGTGTTGGAATTGAAACGGGTGTTGCAAACTCCTTCCGAATCTGAGCATCACGCTCGGCTCGTTTACGAAAGTCAGTAAACACTTCAGGTATATCCCGCACACTGAATGGCAAATCATCGGGGTGATACAGCGTCGATGTACTGGTAACCGTCAACTCAATCCGAATCTTGTTCAATGCCTGAGCCACTGCGGCTTGCGAACCCAATTCATAACTCCCAACTTCCTTCTTGGCAAAAACCTCCGACACACCGTATTCTAAAGCAATTTTCGGAATAACGTCTTCCGCTCTTCCCACCACCACTTGCAGGTGTACATTCAAGGCTAGCAGCGTTTGCTGCACATCAGCCAATGATTCCAACAAAAACTGAAGCCGCTTCGATCCCATGCGCTTACACCCGAACTGCTCCTGCTGCATCGATTCCCAATCAAAACAATAAACTGGAACTATCAATTCGTGCCGTTGAAGCGCCTCATGCAACAGCGCATTGTCTCTCAATCTCAAATCGGTGGTAAACCAAACCAATGCAACTCCCTTACTCATAAAACACAAACAGCTAATGGAGGTTGAATGTTCGAAACTACTTTTGCAAACCATGTCGCAAGAACCAGCTAATACTATTGTAGCCTCCAACTTGGAAGAAATGCAAACTGCGGCAGAAACATTTTTGTCGGCATTCCCACAGGGCGCGCACGTTGCTGTTTACGGAGAAATGGGGGCTGGTAAGACTACGTTCATTCAATGCATTTGCCATGCATTTGGGCTGCAATTCGCCGGAAGCCCTACGTTTTCTTTAGTGAACGAATACACCCTACCCGACGGAAAGAAACTGTATCACTTCGACTTGTACCGGTTAAACAGCCAGGAAGAATTGCGCGCAATCGGATTCGAAGAATACCTCGATGCAGGGCACTACATTTTCATTGAATGGCCGCAAATCGCTGCCTGTTATACAAACGAGATGAATAGGTTGACCATCACAGACAACCTAGGCAAACGAACTATCGGATTTTAGTGCTTGGCAGCAGGGGCATGCGCATCAGCAGCATGCGTAGTATCAGCATGAGCACCTTCCGCAGCTACCACATGAGTAGTATCGGAATGAGCTTCTGCAGGTGCAGCGGCAGGGGCCTCCACCTTCTTCGGAGCATCAATCTTTGCGCTCAAACGCTCGGCAGGTGCTTCAATTTTGTGGTTCAAATTGGTAAACAACAAGGAAACTGCTACTACAGCAGGAAGAATGATCCACAAAATAGTGCGCTCTTGCGAAGAGTGGTTTGGGTCGTGATTGGCCATGGTTTTTGTTGGTTTGTGGGGTCAAAAATAATAGAAACCTGCTCTTCCAACAACGCATTTCCTTTCAACAATTCGTGGTCAAAACCTGATGAACATCTTCCTCCACCGATGCTTTTAGAGGCGTATATTGGCCAATAGGAACCCAAACCACCTGCCTACTATGGACAATAAGAAAGATGCAATGCGCGCATTGGCGAAAGAAGCCGCCCTCATGCCTCAGGAAGAATTAGTTGCCGTGCATAAAAGGCACTCACGCCTTACCATAGGCATTCCGCGCGAAACATCCTTTCAGGAGCGACGAGTAGCGTTGGTGCCGGAAAGCGTGGCTCTGCTGGTAAACAATGGCCATGACGTGGTGGTGGAAACCAATGCAGGCAAAGAGTCGAATTTTCAGGATCACGATTACAGCGAGGCCGGTGCTCGGATCGTGTATAGCCCAGAAGACGTTTTCAAAAGCGAAATCATTCTAAAGGTGGCTCCTCCAAGCATGGCTGAAATTGAAATGATGCCCGGCAAGCAGCACCTCATTTCTGCCGTTAACCTTCCAACTCAAAAAGCGGAAACCTTTCACGCGCTCTCTGCAAAAAAAATAACCGCTGTCGCTTGGGACTACATCCGCGATGAAACGCATATCTACCCCGTGGTGCGAGCCATGGGTGAAATTGCTGGCAACACCGCCGTTCTTATCGCGGCTGAATACCTCAGCCACGCAAGCGGTGGTCAGGGTCTTATGTTTGGTGGTATTTCGGGGGTGAAACCAACCGAGGTAGTTATTCTAGGTGCAGGTACCGTAGCTGAATTTGCTGTGCGTGCGGCATTGGGCTTGGGTGCATCGGTCAAGGTGTTCGATAACAGCACCTACAAACTACGCCGCCTCCAGAACGATGTGGGACATCGCCTTTGGACCAGCACCATACAACCTTCCGAACTCCGCAATGCACTCGATACCGCCGATGTGGCCATAGGTGCCATTCACGCGAGCCGCGGACGGACACCCGTTGTCGTGACCGACGATATGGTGAGCAATATGAAATACGGCAGCGTCATTGTCGACATCAGCATTGACCAAGGCGGTTGCTTCGAAACTTCTCGCGTTACCACGCACGACAAGCCTGTCTTCAAAGAACATGGGGTCATTCACTATTGCGTTCCGAACATTGCATCGCGCGTGTCGCGCACGGCCAGCTACGCACTGAGCAACATCTTTGCGCCTACTATTTTATGTATCGGAGATGAAGGCGGCATCGTAAACCTTGTGCGCCACCAGGAAGGCTTTAGAAACGGTGTATATATGTACAACGGAACCCTCACCAACGAGAACATCGCCAACCAGTTTGAATTGCCGTGGAAGGATTTGAATTTGCTGCTGGCGGTGTTTTAGTAAGTACAAATTACTGAGTACTAAGTACCGTATAGTTCGGATTTTAGTT
>CAMAYP010000053.1 GCA_945862415.1 Chryseobacterium gleum
TTACACAGCAATGCGCATTCAGTTTAAAAGATCCTAGTCTATTTTTTCTTTCCGACGATGTCGATGCGCAACGAGAATACGTTGCTGTAGAGCACGTCGCTCACGTTGCCAATATCGGAAAGAGCATAATCTATCTGCAAGTTGCGAATGCGAAGACCAAGTCCGAGGTTGGGTTGCAATGTCAAGTAAGTGGTTTGATCGAAATCGCTCACACGCTGAATATTGCCAACACCTGCTCTCACGAAAATGATTTTGTTGTAGATGGCCTCAATGCCCAAATTGGGGTCGATGCTCACTGGGTTGGCGCTTATGAGCACATTGCGCTTACCGTCGGTAGTGAGGGTTGCGTTTACTTCAGCGAGCAAGGTGATTTTCTTGATGTCGAAGCTGCGTCCTGCACCGAGTACGATGCGAGGCAAAGTGACTTCCAGTCCGTTTTCCGGTATATCGTTGCCGGTGTTCTGAAAAACTTCTTTCGTGCGATCGCTGAGCGAGTAGGACCAAGCATTGAAGGTTGATGTAACGTCTTTGGCCACGGCTCCGAAATGCCAGCGGTTGTAATCGTATTGTACGCCGGCGTCCAAACCAAAACCCCACGCACTTGCGAAGTCGCCAATGTGACGGTAAATCACTTTTGCATTTACACCCCAGCGAAAACGATTGCCCGGCTGAAGAGGGTCGATGATGGTTTGCTTAGTGTCGGATGTGGTGTTTTTAGAAGGCCATCCATTGCGGCCGTATGAAAAAATAAACGCGTAGTCAACAGCAGAGAATTTCGTGATTCGGTCATAGTCAATATTTCCACCTGCATCGATAAGTTCAGTTGTATTGGGAATGTCGTCGACGCCAAATCGAATGATAGAGAATGCCGCGGCGCTTGATGAGTCAATGGCTTTGCCGATGGATGCGTAGTCATATTTTGCAATGCCTGCGAAGTATTCGGAGTGCATGGCTGCTACTTGCAACCGCGAGCCCAGGTTATTGATGCCTGCCGGGTTCCAGTAGCCTGCTGTAACGTCGTTGACAGTGGCAACTTGCGCCATCGACATGCCGAGTGCTCTTGCGCCAACGCCAATGTTGAGAAACTCGTTGGAGTATTTAGGAGTTAGATCGGTTGATTGAGCAAACGTATGATTGCTGAAAGAAGCCAATAAGAAGCCGATAAAAAACAGAAATCCTGGGCACAGGTTTTTCTTCCAAATTCGCAAGAGGTTCATAGGTTCAAAAATAAGTTGCCGGAGCATTAACCCTGCACCGCTTCAATTATTGTGTGAGCTATGGAATGTGGCTCGAGTGAAGCAGGAATGTGCGCATCTTGGATGCCATGCCTCAGCAATTCTTCTTGTGTGGCCTTTCCAAATGCAATCCAATGTGCCGATTGCGGCATGCCATGACCATTGCACTTGAAAAATGCGCGCACATTGCTCGGGCTTGAAAAAACATATACATCGCTCGCGGGCACAGTTGCTTCCATTTCGCTTGTTGTGTAAACAGGGAGGTCAATTACCTGATGCGCGGGCAATACGGATTGAACATGCTTCAAGCTGTCGGAGGCAATCGGAAACAGCACGGTTTGATTGCCTAAAACTTCCGCGAATCGATACGCTGAGTCAGTGATGTCGGAGGAGGACCCAACAAAATCGATGGTGTGATAATGACTAATAGTATGAGCAGTAGCAGCGCCAATAGCCGCTATTTTTTGTTGACCGAGTTGCGGTTGTTGTTCGAAAAAATGACGAGCTGCGTTTGATGATGAGAAGAAAATCCAATCGGTGGTTGGAAATTGCTTGGTGTAAGGAATTGCAGCTGTATCAATGAGTGATTGCGTAATGACTTCAAGAGTTGCAGGGAGAAACGCACGAATGGCTTCGCAGTCGGCCGGATTTCGCGATATGAAGACTCTCCGTCTCAATTGTTTTGAATGCGTTTCAGTATCTCTTCGATTAATTGCAAGTCGTCGTTTCCGGTTATGTTGAATTGATTGACCGATTCGTTCCAAGCCGGAGCATAAGCTACCCAAACATGGTACACACCGTCCTGATGTTGCGCATGCACGCCGAGTGGCAGCTGACAGCCACCTTGCAATCGGTTGAGCACGCGTCGTTCTATGTTGATGCTGCGTTGTATTTGCGGAGCGTTGAGTTGACTTAGCGTGGCAATAAGATCTGCATCGTCGCTGCGGGTTTGAATAGCAAGCACTCCTTGTGCAGGGGCGGGCACTAGTTCGTGGATTGGAAGTGGTATCGCATGTAGGTCGGAAACATCGAGTTGCAAACGGTCAACGCCGGCTTTGGCCAATAGAATGGCGTCGAAATCACCGTTGCGAAGTTTTTGTATACGCGTTGGTACGTTGCCGCGTATGTCGACAGGAGTCGCATCGGGTCTTGCTTGCAGCATTTGCGCTTTGCGTCGAGCGCTGGAAGTGCCAACGCGAGCGTCTTTTTTCAAGCCCCATTTGGCATTTTGGTCGACGGCTTCTTTTCGAATGAGCAGCAACTCGCGTGCATCGGCGCGTTCGCTAACTGCTGCCACCACAAGACCCTCGGGCGATTGCGTTTCAAGATCCTTGTGTGAATGCACGGCGATGTCGATGGTTTTTGCGAGCAGCGCGTCTTCAATTTCTTTGGTGAAAAAACCTTTGCCTTCAATTTTATCAAAGCTGAGATGCTGAATGGCGTCGCCTTTCGTTTTGATGATTTCGATAACCGAAGTAACACCTGCATCTCGAAGTTGTTGTTGCACGAAATGCGCTTGCCAGAGAGCCAGGTCGCTGCCACGCGAGCCAATGATGACGGGATTGTTCAATCGGAAAAGTTTGTGCGAAAGTAAGGCGTGGTTCAGTTCTTTTTCACCTCATCGAGCAATACGTCTTTCGCCATTTTCATGGGAATTGAGATGTATTTTTTTTCGATGTAGTTGACTATTTTTTCAAGCACCTCTCGCGAATGATCATCGAGTGTCTCGAGGTCTTTTGCAAACACTGAACCCAGTGCTGTGTTGCGTATCTCTTTGATGGTTTCGGGTATGGAAACCATCGCTTTTTCTATCTGACGTTCTTTGTGTACTTTTTCGAAGTCGCGCAACCCTTGTTGTATGATGGGCATACAATCGGCAATGGCTTGTTCACGAAACTGTATGTTTTCGTTCGCCCATTGTTTGATTTGCTCCATCCCGTAATACTGCACATTTTCCAGGGTTGAAATGCCCGTGGCTATATCGGCCGGTAGAGCAAGGTCAATGATCAGTTTCGAATTTTTGTCACCCTGCAGAAGACTGTCATACAAATTTTCGTTTACGATGATATCCGCGGAACCTGTGCAGGAAATCAGCGCATCGAAACCTTCTGTATAAGCGCTCAACTCGACTAGCGATAATGCTTTGCCGCCGCAGGTTATTGCCAGTGCTTCAGCATTTTCGAAAGTGCGATTGGCGAAAGTCAGATTTGAGTAACCGTTTTCAGTTAAGAACTTCGAGAAGTTGCGAATGATTTGTCCGGCGCCTATGAGTAATACACGTGCATTGGATGGCAACTCGTGTTTTCGAAACTGCTCCCAAGCGAGCGAGACTATACTGACAGGTTTCTTAGCCAAATCAGTAGTTGTAAAAACTTCCTTTGCAGTTTGGATGCATTGGCGAATAATGAGGCGCAGGTCATCGCCTGTTAAGCCGAAGGCAGCGCACTCTTCATAGGCTTTCCTAAGTTGAGTGATGATTTCACGTTCGCCGATTATGGCCGAGTCGAGGCTTGCGGCTACGTTCAGTAAATGCTCGGCGGCTTCAACCCCATTGTGTCGTTCTGCTTTGGCGGCAATGGCGCGAATTTCCTCGTCGGATAATTGAACACCGGTGGATTTCAGCATTTGCGCAGTAACACCGGGACATACGTAATGGGGGAGCGTAAAAATGAATTCGACGCGATTGCAAGTAGAGAGATACATCACTTCGCCCATACCGCAAGACTCCTTCACAAGGGAAAGGGTATTCTTTCGTTCGTCATCGGAAAAGTGGAATTTCCCGATGGTATCCAGAGGAAAGTTTTTGTGGGTAAGGGCAACAACTCGCAGATCGTTCACGTCGTGATTCTTTAGCTGCAAAGATTTTTCAGACCTGTCGGGCTATTGTCATGAGAAAGTAAATGCTCGCGATGAGAAATGTCACTTATCTAGGACGGAACTTTTTCTTCTTGTTGTTCTTGTTGAATTTGTGCTTGTTCTTTTTGCCGAAACGCTCTGTTTCATACTCTTTGAAGCCGCCTGCGGTGAGGGGTTTCACAGCTTGCAGCTGGGTTACATTCTCCAGGCGAATACTGCCTTTTGAAAGTATACCAAGGTCTTTTAAGATAACATCGTCGTGAACGATGTTGCGGTTCCAGTTGATAGCGTTGTATTTCATGATATTGGCGATGGCCAATGCAAACGCGTTTTTTCCTTCGCCCTCTTCCATAGCCGCACACTTGCCAACCATGGACTCAACGTAGTGGCCATAATGCCCAAACCGAATTTGGTTGTTGGGGTATGGCATGGGTTCAGGTTTGCTCTGGAGGTGCTCCTTGTCGGGTTTTGGGTAAGGGCTGTCCACATCGAGGCTGAAACCCGACATGATGTGAAGGTGGTCCCAAAGCTTGTGGTTGAAGTCTTCTATGTCGCGCAAGTGAGGGAAGAGTTGGCCCATTACGCTGAGCACTGCTCGCACACATTTATTGCGTTCTTCACGGTCATTCAAGGTCTGCGCATATTCAATCATGCGTTGAATATTTCTTCCGTATTCCGGAATGATGAGGTGAGGGCGGTTGCTGTTATAGGGCTGAAGATTCAGCTTATCGTTTATAGTCTCTTGCATGATAGTGTGGGGAATCCCGAAAAATTGACTGCACGAAAGTAAGTCAAACGAGGTAAAAAAGCATTTCATACAGAAAAACCTCAGATGCGCGTATTGTTTTAAGAGAAAAATCATGGCGCTTTTACTAACATTCATAGGTTCACTTTTTTGAAAAGTCAGTTTGCACATGCCTCGTTTGTTGTTCGTTATTAGGCCAATCAAATTACTGCTATCGGCATTTGCCTAAAGGTGCTGATAACGAGAGCCAAACCCATATCAACCAACATGGAAAACTCATTCAAATTCGATTTGCCGACCAGCAATTCTTCAATCATCAAGGTGATTGGCGTTGGCGGCGGTGGCAGCAACGCTGTCAACTACATGTATGAACAAGGAATCAAAGGAGTAGATTTTATTGTTTGCAATACCGATGCTCAAGCACTCGACAAGAGTCCTGTACCGCTGAAGATTCAGTTGGGCAGCACGCTTACCGAAGGACGCGGCGCCGGCTCTATTCCCGAGGTAGGTCGCAATGCGGCTATTGAAAGCCTAGAAGAAATAAAGGCGTTGCTTAGCGAGAATACCACTATGGTATTTATTACAGCAGGTATGGGTGGTGGCACCGGTACCGGAGCAGCACCTGTGATAGCCAAGGTTGCCCGCGACATGGGTATCCTTACGGTAGGCATTGTAACAGTGCCTTTCATGTTCGAAGGCAAGAAGCGTTCAAGCCAGGCTGAGCTTGGTTTGTCTGAGATGAAGGCCAATGTTGACACGCTTTTGGAGATCAACAACGACAAGCTTCGCGAGCTGTATGGCAACCTCACCCTGAAGGCTGCTTTCGGTCATGCTGATGAGGTTCTTTGCACAGCTGCGAAGGGAATCGCTGAAGTAATAACACTCATTGGAACGGTGAATGTCGATATGAACGACGTGAAGACCGTAATGAAAGATAGCGGAAAGGCCATTATGGGCTCAGGTCGCGCAAGTGGCGAAGGTCGCGCGCGCAAAGCAGTTGAATCTGCTCTTGAGTCGCCACTGCTCAACGACCGCGATATAACAGGAGCGAACTTCGTATTGCTCAACATCACGCATGGAAATGACGAGTTGTTGATGGATGAGATCAGTGAAATTACTGATTACATCCAGGAGCAGGCAGGTATGTCGGCTGAGGTTATTTGGGGTTACGGACAAGATGCATCGCTGGGCGATGAGGTGTGTGTTACAGTAATTGCTACCGGTTTTGTGGGCAATGGTAACTCAGACAGCTGGAGCGATCGTGCGGAGGAGCCAAAGAAAATGTGGCTTGAGGCCGAAGGAGCAAAAGAAATTGTTGCCAAGGTTGAAGTGCCTGTTGCCGATGTGCCTGTTGTGAACGTTGCTCCGGAGGTGGTTGTAGAAACCCCAAGCGAGCCGTTTTTGAAGAAGCCTGTCGAGGCACCGGTTGAATTCGAATTTGAGGTTGTAAATAAGATTGATGAAAACGCGACAGATATTGAGGAAGTACCTACTATCTCAAGTTTGAAAATACGGGAAGAAGAGTTGCCGCTCGACGAGCCTGTGTTCATGGAGCTAGGCAGCAGCATCAGCGATATCGCGACCAAAGTGAACGAAGAGGCGCCAGTAGCATCCTTGAAACACAAGGAGGAAGTCAAGGAGGAAGTCGTGATGAGCGATCGTCCGAACCGCGCCGAATTGCTCGCACGCAACAAAGATCGTGAAATGCGTATTCGCGAGTTTACTATCAAACTCAAGACTCCAAGTGGTTTGAGCGAATTGGAAAACGAGCCGGCGTATGCCCGCAAGAAGATTTCATTGGACAGTGCACCGCACAGTTCGGACAGCAATATTTCACGCTACTCGCTGAGCGAGGCGGTTGATGAGGCCGGCCAGCGCAAGGTTGAGCTGCGTGAAAATCCTTTCCTCCACGACAACGTGGATTGATTCCTTAAACTGAAAACAATTAAAAAGCCACCTCTTGAGGTGGCTTTTTTATGCATTTGAAAGTGCGGGTTAATTATTTATCCTCGTTTTTCTTTCACGTTTTTCAGGCGGATGTTGAGCGATTCTACAATCACCGAGAAGAAGAGTGCTACATAGCCGTATGTCTTGATGTTGACACCTTCGGGCAAGTGCAGCACATGCGCGTCTTCCAACGCTTCCAATACGAGTATCAAGCCGATTACAACAAGGAATGCCAACGCGAGCATCTTGATGGTCGGATACCTCTCAATAAAGTCGCTCACATAAGGCGCAAACATTAGCATTGCTACCATAGCTACTACAACCGCCATAATCATGGTGGCCAGTGCAAGCGCAGCGTTGGGGTTGTCGGAAGTAACACCAACCGCTGTAATGATTGAGTCGAAAGAGAATACGATGTCTATGAGCGTAATCTGCAGAATGGCTTGTGTCCAGGTAAGCTGACGCGACTTTGCGGCCTCTTCCTTATCCGCAATTTTGAACTTGTGGAAAATTTCAGTAACGGTTTTAACAATCAAAAATGCACCACCACCGAACAAGATTATGCCTCGGCCTGTAATGGGTATGTGCCCGATGAAAAAGAACGGGTCGACCATTTTCGTTATGAAGCTGATGGTCGATAGGAGCAGAACCCTTACCGCAAGCGCCATCATCAAACCGATAAAGCGTGCACGTTGTTGGTCTTTCTTGTTGGGTATATAGCCACAGATGATGGCAATGAAAATGATGTTGTCGATTCCCAACACGATTTCCAAAACAACCAGCGTGAAGAGGCTGAAAATTCCACCGAACGTGGTAAAAACTTCAATGAATGCGTCGAGCATGTAGCGTAATTATTAGCGGGGTCGAAGATAGTGTGCGGAGTGCGAGTAAAAAAAAGCACGGGAATATGATCTTCCCGTGCTTTTTAGTGCTTTTTGATATTTATTTCTTTACAATGCCTGTAGGGCCATCTAACGATACCGAGGTAGTTCGGGAGGCATTATTCGCTTTGATAAGTGAATCCTGCTTGCGCTTCATTTCTTCCATCTTCTTTTCTTGTTCCAGGTACTCTTGGTAAGAAGGAAGCTGGAATTCTTCGAGTTGGGTTTTAACAACTTCGTTGATGGCTTTGAAGTCGGCATTGTCGGGGGCGTTCGTCACGGCCATGGTGCTCAGACGGTCGTTGATTTGAACACGCATGGTGATGTCCTTTTCAATTAACGTCCGGTGTTTTTCATCAAGGCTGTGATAGAAATCAATCTCTTGGTTGTTGATGTCAATCATGCGCTTGCTGAGTTCGAGCGCTTTTTCATCGTATTCGGCCTGGTACATCAAGTCGACTAATTGCCACATGATTTGCGGTTGTTCGTAAGGGACATTGTATTCGGGCATTACATCGAGTGAACGTTGAATAACCTCGCGCGCTTTTTCAAGATTCCCTTCTTCTATGAATTGTTCTGCCAAGTGACCGAATTGCAAACGCAGGTTGGTGGTCATGCGACGGTTGTTTTCGTCCATGTAAATAGGCAGCTTATCCATGTTACCCCATTGGAATTTGTTCATCATGTTGTCGTACATGAGGGCTGAGCTCACACCGCCGTCGATGTTGGGGTTCGGGTTTTTCTTGTGCTTGATGGGCGTAAGGCGGTAGGCCAATCCTTCCAATTGGAAGTATTGCTCGAGTCCCATGTATGCGTCACCGCCGGTTGTAACGGCGAAGTAAACCGGGCGATTCCAGTCCATGTTGTTGAGCAGGTCGAGCACAGCAAGATTTGCTTTGGTGATGTAGGAACGAGGGCGTCCACCGGCATCGGCCAAGCTGAATTGAATATCAGTTACGAGTGAATCACCTTCGTTGAGGTATTGTCGATAGCTCTCAGCAACTGCGTTGTCCACTTTCATGCTGAACTTGTAGCTCGGCAAGTAGGCAATTTTGTTGCGGCCGTTGTCGATCGTTTTGCTGTCGTCTAGCGCAACTACCATCGCATCGGCAATAGGCATAAACCCTTTGGTTTCTCGGTTAGGGTCCACAAACATGACATCGCGTGTTCCCTGGCGGTATTTCTGCTCCGTCATTTTGAAAGGTACCGGCATGCCATCGTATGCCTGGCGCTTCATCTGATCGATGTACCAGTCGGTGTTGAGAAGCGAGAGGTTTACCACGCGCACATCGGTGCGAATGCCTTCCACCTCTTGTGCATACCAAAGTGGGAACGTGTCGTTGTCGCCGTTGGTGAAAATGATTGCGTTCGGTTGCAGTGATTGCAGGTAGTTGATGGCCATGGCCAAACCTGTTTTGCGATTGGCACGCGTGTGGTCGTCCCAGTTTTGATAGGCCATGAGGGCAGGAGTAACCAGGCAAATGAGCGTTGCAGCCAATGCTTTGCTCGAAGTTTCACCTTTAATCACTTTGCCAAGGAGCATCATGAGTGCCAGCAGCGCGGTTGCAACGATGCTCATGTACATCAATGAATAACCAAAGCCGTTGCTTCCGGTTGCGAGGCGTTCCGCGAAGAGAATGATCACAGAGCCACCTACCGTCATTGAAGCCACTTTGGTTACGTTTTGGAAAGTCCATTGTGTTGCGGCAAAGTAGAGAGCATACACCGCAAGGCCAATCCAGATAGCAAAAGCATAGAACGAACCGGCAAATGCATAGTCACGCTCACGCGGCTGTTGCGGAGTTTGGTTCAGATAGACGATGATGGCGAAGCCGGTGAGTACGAAGAGAAGACCTACTACCCAGAAATCTTTCTGACTGCGAATCATCTGGAATACCAAGCCAATCAAACCCAGGATGAGGGGAAGCATGAAGTAGACGTTGTAGGCGCGATTGCTTTTTTCCATGTCGGAAATTTTCTCACGGTTGCCCACGCGCTCCTGATCGATGAGGTTAACGCCCGACATCCAATTGCCTTCTGTGAATTCGCCGTGGCCCTGGCGGTCGTTCTGACGGCCCGAGAAGTTCCACATGAAGTAGCGCCAGTACATGTGCCCAACTTGAAAGCTGGTAAAGAAGCGAAAATCTTCGGCTGCGGAAGGAATCATTTTTTCACGCATGCGATCGAGACTCTTCAGCAAGGTGCGTGGGTCTTGGTCTTCAAAGCCACGCGGCATTTTGTTGGTCTGTCCGTAGTAGTTCAATGCGCTTTCCGACTGGTCGATGGCTTGCTCTGCATTTTTTACTTTCTCTTGACCTTTTTCGTTGTTCCAATTTTGGTAGTCGCTCCACTCTTTGTAGTCTTTGATGTGGTTGGCCTGGTTTGAGTGCATGCGCGGGAAGTATCCGCAGAAGTCTTTATCGTAGTTGGGCACACTTCCTTTCTTCTCGCCGCTTTCGATGTATTCTTCCAGCAGTGAAAGTTTTTCGTCGGGGTGCGAGGCAATGTATTGCTCGGCGCCGAACTTGTCGCGGCTTGAAAGTACGAGTTTGTTTTTGGTGTTGTTTTCACGAACGCTGTACGACTTCACCCACACATCGCCGCCGTCGCGGTAGGGGTCTTCCAAATCTTGTGGAGTGTTGAAGTATTGTCCGAATAACAAGGGTCGATCACCGTATTGTTCGCGGTTGAGGTACGAGAGCAATGCAAATAGGTTCTCCGGATTGTTTTCATCCATGGGCGTGTTCGCATTCGAGCGGATGATAACTGTAGCGAAGGTGGTGTAACCGAGAATAGCCATTGTGATACCGAGCACCAGGGTGTTGGCGAGCACTAGGTTGCGCTTGTGAGTGACAATAATGCCCAGTGTAATCAATACAACAACCAGCAGCAAGTAGAAAATAGCACCGCTGTTGAATGGCATACCGAAAGAGTTAACGAATGTGCGTTCGAAGAATCCGGCTAGCTTAACAAACCAGATTATTACACCTGTGTTGATCAAAAACAGTAAGAAAAGAGAGATAGCTCCAGTGGCCAGAAGCCCCTTGAAACTGTACTCGTATTTTTTGAAATAGTAAACCAGGCAAATAGCAGGAATAGCCAGCAAGTTCAATAAGTGGACACCAATAGACAATCCCATGAGGTAGCCGATGAGCACGAGCCAACGGAGTTCGCCGCCTTCATCCACTTCCGATTCCCATTTGAGAATGGCCCAGAATACGACAGCTGTGAAGAGCGATGACATTGCATACACTTCCGCTTCAACGGCCGAAAACCAGAAGGTGTCGGAAAAGGTATAAACCAATGCACCCAGAATACCACTGCCGAGGATGGCCCACAACTGACCGCTGTTGGGCTCTTTCGCGCCTTCCGGCAAAAACTTTTTGGCCATGTGTGTAATGGTCCAAAAGAGGAAGACGATGGTAAGTCCGCTGCACAATGCAGACAGGAAGTTGATCATTACCGGAACAGTAGCGGGGTCAACAAAAGCTGAAAATACACGGCCAATAAGCATGAACAAGGGGGCTCCGGGTGGGTGACCTACTTCGAGCTTGTATACTGAAGAGATGAATTCACCGCAATCCCAGAAAGGCATGGTAGGTTCCAGCGTGAGGGCATAGACGATTGTTGCAATGAGGCCCATTGCCCATCCGGTGATAACATTCAGCTTGTTGAAATTCATAGACTTGGATATTGTAATCTGTAATTCGTGCACGCGAATTTAGGAACACAGGCGGATTTCCTGTCTAAATTGCCGCCTACATTCCCGTTAGACATGAATTTTTTCAAGAGACCCATCGATGAGATGCCTGCTCAGGGGTTGGAACAGCATGCTCAATACGCTTCAGCTGCGCCGTTTCCGCACATCGTCATGGATGATTTTTTCAATGCCGATGTGTTGCGTTCGTTGCTTTCAGAATTTCCTGAACTCGGCAAAGAAGCCGGCGATATCAACTACGTGAATCCCAACGAAAGCAAGTTTGCCTCGAAGGGTGAAGGGCGCTTGGGGCCTGGTGCGCGTGAGTTGGTGCATCTGCTCAATTCGCAGCCTTTCCTCGAGTATTTACAAAATCTCACAGGCATTCAAGAGACATTAATCCCCGATCCTTATTTGGAAGGTGGTGGTTATCACCAAATCAAACCCGGCGGCTTCCTGAAGGTGCATGTCGACTTTCACAAGCACCGTTTGATGAATTTAGACCGACGCATCAATGTGCTCGTTTATTTGAATGAAGACTGGAAGGAGGAATACGGAGGTCATTTCGAATTGTGGGAACGCGACATGAGTAAGTGCGCAGTGCGCATTGCCCCACTGTTTAATCGCATGGCAATATTCTCTACCACTGATTACAGTTGGCACGGTCACCCCGATGCGCTCACATGTCCGCCCGATCGTTCGCGCAGAAGTCTGGCACTTTACTACTATACGAACGGACGTCCGATGGATGAGATTAGTCCGGAGAATAGAACACGCATTACCACCACGTTCACCGCTCGCGAAGGAATCGACTCTTCCGATATGAAGCGTTACAACGGATTGGTGAATTTCGCGAACGATGTATTACCGCCTTTTGCAGTGCGCTGGATTAAAAAATTCCGCAAGGGTTAATCGATATGAAGACCATGCATGAACACGGGCTGAAGCTCGATCATTTAACCGAATACACGGCTTATCCTGTGCACATGGAGCGTTTGAATTGGTTGGTGAAGACCATTCAGACTCAGCGATCATCTGCTTCGGAAACGGTGAGGATTCTCGATGTCGGCTGCGGAACAGGTAACATCACCATACCGCTTGGTATGATACCGAATTCGGAAGTAGTGGGCATCGACATGTATCAGCCCAACATCGATTTGGTGAACCAGCGGAATACGCTTTCGAATGTGCGCGTGACGTTTTCGCGCTTAAGCGATTTCGAAGTTGCGAATTTCGACTTCATCATTTTCACGGAGGTGCTGGAGCACATACCCGGCTACCGCGAAATACTCGATGACTTAAGCAAGCGCATGAAGCCGAGTGCTCAGATATTGGTGACAATCCCCAACGGATGTGGCCCGTTCGAATGGGCCATGCAGCCCATGTACATTATGCGACGCATGGGTTTGAATGGATTCATCGGAAAGGTGAAAAAGTTGCTGGGTAAGAAAGAACCGTATGCGTTGAATCAGGAAATAGATCCGCACGTGAATTTTTTCACGCGCAAGCAAATCAAGAACGACTGTAAAAATTTCGGGTTGAAACTCGTCGAGTTCGAGCCCGCCTTTGTGATGGCACCGATTATGGAAACGTACACGCCATTCATATCACTCAACAAAATCGCATACATCGATAACAAGATTGCGCACAAGCTGCCGGTATGGCTGGCGAGTGGATGGTACTATCGAGTGCGAAGGGCGAAGGGCTAAGTGCGATGTGCGAAGTGCGATGGTGTTTCCCATCGTCCTTCGTACATCGCACTTAGCCCATCTATTTGTTTACCTCAAACACCACACGTTCCATCTTCTTTGATCCCCTTACGTGCGCTACGTATAAACCGTTGCTCCAATTGGAAGTGTTGATTTGGACCTGCGATTGATTTGGGTTGAAGGAGGCAATTCGCTTGCCTGTCATATCGAAGATTTCAAGGCGTTGAATCGATTCGTTGGATACGAATTGAATGTTGTCCGACGCAGGGTTCGGGAATGCGAGAATGGTTTTTTCCGTTGTTTCTTCAACACCGATGGTGCAATCCATGTTGACACCAATTGCAGCAAATGCGGTGGTTTCTCCGATGTTCAATTGGATGTCTCCCAGTTGTTGGGTGTTTAATCCTTCGACTGCACAAATGATGGAGAGCGCTTGCACAGGAAGTTCTGAGAACAAGGATACTTCGTAGCATCCGTCAGGAATGCACAGCGACAAGGTATCATTGAACATTCCATCCGTTTCAATGGATGTTTGGAATACCGGTCCGAGGGGAACACTAACGGAGAGCCAGATTAATTCATTGATGGGCTCGAAGTAATTGGCATCAATCACAATTGTCACATCGTTGAACTCGCAAGGTGTTTCCATATCATCAACAATCACTAACTGGCAGGAGGTGTTGGAACAATTTCCGGCTGTAACGGTCAGACAAACGTTGTAAACGCCATTCGATTCGTATTGCACGTTTCCAGATGGACCATCGCTTGTGGTTCCATTGCCGTATTCCCATAAAAATTCCACAACACCGCTAAAGCTTGAGTTGTTGATGAATTCGAATTGACCGGGAGCAGCAGTAAACACAGGTTCGAATGAAGCTTCGCATGTTGGGGGTGCACCACAATCTGTGTTCACTCCGATGAGGTAGGTAATGGCAATGTTGTCTTGGTAGATGATGGTTGCATTCTCCATCAGATTCACGCTATTCAAGATGAAGAATATGTTCACCCCTTGTCCGATGAGTAACGGATTGTTGTTGTCGATGCTGAGATAATAGCAGCCATCGGGCAGGCAGAGTGGTGTATCGAAATACGGATCGTTCTCGGTGTATTCAGCAACACCCGAAGTAACCAGCATACCCGATTCGACATTTGAAATCATGTAGGTGAGCCAGGGTGTACCGCCCTCGAGTAAATAGCTATCGATACCAAAACCGATTTGGTTGCAGGGCTGCTCGCAAGGTGCTACTTCGATGACTGTGCAGAGTTCAACTCCATTGGGGCAAAGCGCCGTAGTGTAGAAAGCGCAAACGGTGTAGGTGCCCGGATTGGCATAGGTGTGCGAGAAGAAGTGACCACCTTGCACGGCTCCTGAATCGTCGCCCGGAAACCAGGTCACGTTTTCTCCTTCCACGAACGAACCGATTTCAAAGTTCATTACTCCGCATTCGGCACCGGCACCCGACCAGATTTCAGTTGGGCATTCTACCGCTGTAGCGCACTCGACTTGCACTGTATATACCATGGTGATAATTCCGATGGGGGGCATGATGGGGCATTGCGGCGCGTTGATTTCAGCAGTCACGATATACACACCATTTTCCAGCCAGGTGTGATCGGCATTGATTCCGCCGTTTCCGGATGTGCCATCACCGAAGTCCCAAGATACTTCGGCGTTATCGACGCCTTCAATGTGAAGCACATAGGTGTCGCAATCGATTGCGTCTGCTGTAATGCCCGTAGGACATAGGTTTTCGTTACACGATTCAACGGTGATGGAAGTGCAGATTTCAATGCCATTGGGGCAAAGCGGTGTAGTATAGAATGCACACACATCGTAGTTGCCCGGAGCAGTATAGGTATGCGAGAAGAAGTGGCCACCTTGCTGAGGTCCCGAACCATCACCCGGAAACCACATTACATTTTCACCTTCTACAAACGATCCGATTTCGAAATTCATCACACCGCATTCTGCGCCGGTACCCGACCATATTTCAGTGGGGCATTCGACCACTGTTCCGCAATTCACTTCCACGGTTGCACTCAGGGTGAGTGTCTCCGGACATTCAGGACCGGAATACGTAGCGGTCACTTCGTACACTCCGTTTTCAGCGTAGTTATGAGCTATTTCAATGCCGCCGGTGGTGTTGGTGCCGTCACCAAAATTCCACGTCACGTTCCCAACAGGAGTATCGGATAGATAGAACCCATAATTGCTGCACGATTGCTCGACAATGTTTAGCGCTGTGGGGCAAGCGCTTGAAACGAATGAAATGAAAAGGCCCATGCAAAAGGCGAGTAAAGACTTGGTCATGGATTAACAGGTTTGTTGGTAGACAAATGTAAGGGGTGGGAGGTTGCGTGCGATGGGTACTGGATACTGGGTACCGGATACTGGGTACGGTTAGGGCGGTTATCTTGTTGAATGGATTGTTTTCCAAATGGATGTGCTTTGATGGGGAATACCGAACACCAACAAAAGTCAGTGTCTCAACCGTCCTCAGTCCCCAGTCTTCAGTCCCCACTAACCGAACCTCGGATCAACCGCCATACAATCCCCACATTTCTTACACGTGCGAAAATCTTCGCTTGCATAAAACTCACGGAAGCGCGGCAAGAAGTCGGTTTCGATGTTGTGCAATACGAAACGATATTCATGCAGCAGGTTGTTGCATTTTTCGCAATACCACTGCAAGCCATCGACCATGTCGCGGTCGGCGCGCTTGCATTCAATCACAAGCCCTACTGTGTTTTCACCACGACGAGGCTGGTGCGGAACATTGGCGGGAAGCAAAAACATTTCGCCTTCCTTGATTTCAATGTCGACCGCTTTTCCATCTTCCTGTATGCCAACAACGATATTTCCTTCGATCTGATAGAAGAGTTCTTCGGTTTCGTTGAGGTGATAATCTTTGCGAGCGTTTGGTCCGCCTACAATCATCACAACATAGTCGCCCGATTCATGGTAGAGGTTTTTGTTGCCAACCGGAGGCTTGAGCAAGTCGCGGTTGTCTGCTATCCATTGGTTGAGGTTGAAAGGTCTTTTTAT